>JAJYRG010000119.1 GCA_021794195.1 Bacteroidota bacterium | reverse complement strand
TCGCTTGAAAAGGTAGAAGGGAAAATCCGACGGGCGCCTGCATTTTTACCTGCTTCAGCAAGAGTGGCCTGGCCGTCTACAATAAGCTTTTCTCCTCCCTGCACGGTAGAAATGATAACATCGATATCCTCCACAGCCCTTTTTAAACTTTCAGAATGCAAGAGATTCCCTTCAACAATGCTTGCCCCCCGCTTTGTCAACGTGTCAAGCAATACTTTCTTTTGGGGCGTATTAATGGATTCGGAACGAACCAATATTCGTAATTTAATTCCCCGATCGAGTATTCTATGGGCCACATGCGCGCCCACTCTGCCTGTCGCGCCAACTAACAATAGGGTGATGGATGGATCCATTATTCTGTATTAGCTTTCATTCATCGTCAAAACTGCCCGAAATTGAGCCTTGTTGTTTATCATCTGCTGGTAGGCTTCCGAGGCTCTTTCCAACGGATAGGTCTCAATCTTGGGCGTAATGTTTTGGAGGAAACTAAAATATAAGGTGTCCTCTGATGCTTTTGCATCTCCACTGGGCCATCCTTTTATGGATTTTTGCCCGGTAATAAGTTGAGTGGGGCTTACTTTTATAAGGTCTCCTGCCACACCTATAACTATCATTGTTCCTTTGACGCTAAGTCCATCAATGAGGGTACTCATTGCGCTGCCGTTTGGAGCGGTCGCTAAAATAATTTTTGCTCCGCCCATTTTTTGAAGTTCTTCGGTAACCTGCTGTACATTGGAGTCAAGGTAATGATGCGCTCCAAGTCTTTTGGCCAGTTTCTTCTTTTTACTTCCCTGAGAAATGGCAACCACCTCATACCCGAGTTTATTCGCATACTGAATTGCTAAATGGCCTAAACCGCCTATCCCTTGAACCGCTATTATATCTCCCGGACGTGCCGAACTATTGCGTAAGGCGTTAAACGTTGTCACGCCCGCGCAAAGCAAGGGAGCGGCTTCAGCGGAATTCAATTCTTCCGGAATTTTGACAATGGCTTCAGAAGGCGCGACAAGGTATTCTGCATAGCCTCCATCAAAATGGATACCGGTGATTTTTGCTTTCTCGCAGTGAATGAAATTTCCCCGTCGACAGGCTTCACATTCCAAACAATGACCGCCGTGCCAGCCTATGCCCACACGCTGGTCTTTCTCCCAAATCTTTACATTTTTTCCACATTTAGCAACCCGTCCGACAACTTCATGGCCGGGGATACGGGGGTACTCCAGACCTGGGAAAATTCCTTCTTTCACAAAGAGGTCACTGTGGCAGACTCCACAAGCTTCAATCTGTATTAATATTTCATCTGGGCCGGGCTGGGGAATTTTTCTTTCCACTAAAGTAAAGGCTGCGCCTGCTTTTTCTACCACTATTGCTCTCATTGTTTGCATACCACTGGATTTGTATTCTTAATTAATGTAAATTCGGTTAA
Organism: Bacteroidota bacterium; assembly: GCA_021794195.1. Lineage (GTDB taxonomy): Bacteria > Bacteroidota > Bacteroidia > Sphingobacteriales > Sphingobacteriaceae > Sphingobacterium. The sequence goes on along the minus strand of JAJYRG010000119.1, from coordinate 4,812 downwards.
ACCTTTGAATCATTGTAAATATCTATTGAATGATACTTTTAATAGATCTTTCACATTTTTTGTCAGGTGTTGATATTTCCAAAACCCATATAAAGTATCGAATTCTATATCATCCAATCTTTTTTTAATTCGTTTTACTTCTGCCCGTGGGAGGGGTATTCTGTTTGGCGCACTGTATATTAATGAGATGTGTTTCATACTCGGTGCAATAAAAAGCGTATCGCTGCAAAATATTGTCCCCTTGGGCGAAAGAAAGGGAACGCGTAAAATGCTGCTACCTGGGAAATGCCCTCCAATATTGATAAGCTGCATACCGTTCCAGAGTGACTTTTGGTTTGTTTTCCATAAGTGAATCCGTTCCTCCTCTTCTCTAATCCATTGCTTATCTTTCTCATGAATATAGACCGGACAATCAAAGGTTTGTGCCCAGTTTTTTACATTACTGTAATAATGGGGATGGGAAATGGCGATTGCATCCAACCCGCCCTTAGCCCTAATAAAAGCCACAGTGGCCTCGTCCAATAAAGGAATACAGTCCCATAAGATATTCCCCTGATCGGTCAAAATGAAAAATGCCCGTTGCCCGATGGCAAATTTTGGAATAACCTCCAATTGATAGACGTGTTCCTGTAGGGCAAGTATTTGAACACTATGTGTTTTTAAAAGTCTGTCATGGGTTGTCCAGATTTGACCGGTTTCAAGAGGGACAGCCTGCCGGTCATCTGCACAAACCGGGCAAATAGCTAAAGTTTCATGAGAGGGGTATTGCGTTCCACAGGCATTACAAATTTTAGATTGTAGCATACTATTTTATTTTTTTAGAATGTATTTTATATGACGATATACATTATAAAACCGATCATCTCAAATTAGATTTATTGACAAAGTTAAGGTAACTCCTTTACTCTTTAGAGAGGTGTTTTTGCCTAATTAAGAGGTAGTTCCTGCCAAATTCTATACATTTGTAGTATGAAAAGAGTATCTATTTTAACTACAAATCAATCGATTATAGCGGCTATAGGCAATAGCCGCTATATGTTTACCAAGGTCAATGAATGGTTAGAAGGTTCAGGACGCCCCGCTGTTTTTGAAACAAAGCTGGTGGGTCAAACCCGGGAAATTATTTTAGATAAGGGAATGTATTCGATTAAGACCGACGCACTGTTAAGCGAGGTACATGAGACCGACCTTATCATCATACCTCCGATGACCGGAGAAATGGAAACTGCTATTGAGAAAAATAAGGAGTATATACAATGGATAAAAAAACAATATGAAAAAGGTGCAGAGGTTGCCAGTCTGTGTGTTGGTGCTTTTATATTGGCTGAAACCGGATTGCTGGATGGAAAAGAGTGTTCTACACATTGGAACACACAATATGAGTTTAAACGGAAGTTTCCAAAAGTAAATTTAATAGATTACAAGATTATCACGGATAATAAAGGGCTTTATACCTCCGGAGGTGCAAATTCGTATTGGAATCTATTGATTTATTTGGTACAAAAATTCACTTTCAGAGACATTGCCCTTTATACGGCTAAATATTTTGAAATAGAAATAGACCGGGACAATCAATTGCCTTTTGTTTTTTTCGAAGGTTATAAACGCCATGCAGACGAAACAATACTTGATGCCCAAATGTATATAGAGCAACACTTCACCGAAAAATTAACTATTGAGTTTTTAAGTGAAAAATATGCCCTGTCCACACGTTCTTTTCAAAGAAGATTTAAACAGGCTACCCAGGAAACTGTATACAAATACTTGCAGAAGGTAAGGATAGAAGCCGCGAAAAAGTTATTGGAATCAGGTTCTTTTCAAATTGACGAAATAATGTATGATGTGGGGTATAACGACCCCCAAGCATTTCGTGAAGTATTTAAGAAGAATACGGGCATCACCCCGATAGCTTATCGAAAGAGATATAATTCTTAAGAAAACCTGATCTCACACCATTTTGAGAGGAAACAACCTCTCTGTTAAAAAGCATCCTAATACTTCAATAAAGAACCCCTTATTCCTACTATTCTGATATAATTAAATAGTATCCGTCCAAGTCCCATAAAGTAAATTGATTTTTCAAAGAGTTATTGTTGTAGTGAATACCTTCTTCAATTTTTGCCTTCATTTTTTCCGCTCTTTCATACGTTTCATACAAATCATCGACCCGAAATAATAAAATCAGACCATTCCCGGGATTAGAAGGATTTTTCATTGTCGGATGTTCGTGTTCCGTCCATCTGTGCAGACATAAAAGAACTACGCTATCATCCGTCAGAATTTCAAACGAACTTCCTCCGTGAGTGGGTGTGCAGTCAAGCAGATCTTGGTAAAACTTCGTGCTTGTAGGAATGTCATTAACCGCAATAATAGGTTCTGTCCGTGCCATTTTTTATTTTTTAGACTTGTAAAATACTCTTTTTATTTAGGAGCTGAAAATTTCTTTCGGTTGTAAGCCCCTGATTCTCCTTTAGGAATCGATAAGGATCTCCATTTTTTACCACAAAGTGTTTTCCCTATGAATACGATTTGACCTATATGATAGGCATAATGCGTTAATTGCCGGTTTAAAGCCTCCAATACGCTATGACCCTCATTACGGATGTACACACGTTTGTCCAATTCCTTTTCAGATAATTCTTCTATAGCGCCAAACAGACACTCCCACCCTTCATTCCATTGGTGTATTAAATCTTGACGGTTCTTGGTATTATTCTCAAACTCATCTTCCCGGTTGCGCCATTCTTTTTCACCATCCGTAGTCAGAAAATCCGTCCACCGCGATAGCATATTACCTCTTAGGTGTTTGATAATTATAGCAATACTATTGCTTTCTTTATTAAATTGATAAAACAGTTGTTCGTCAGTGAGTTGCTCAAAAGTCTTCTCCCCTAACCGTTTATAACGTTCAAACTCTTTTTTTATGCTGGGTAAATAATAGATTGACATATTATTATATTCTCTTTTATGTGATAAACATTGTAAGCACTTTTACTTGTCATAGGTTAAACCAGTAATTGATTTTCATCATAAAAGTATTGCTGGCCGGCAGTTTGAATAATTTATCCAGATTGTTTCCCCAACCTGCATAATAGATCTCATCGTTATTCGATCGGTTGTGTTCCCATACAAAATGCAGGGTAGAACCGGGCAGGTATTCCCAGCGGACAACCAGATTAGACCGAAATTCATTAAAACTAAAATTAGGATCTTTAAATGAAAAATTTTGACCTTCGCTATTGACATGATATCGGCCTTCTTCGTAATGTATCTCCTGACTTTCAAACTTTGAAAAGCGATCGGAGTACCGGGGGGATTTTGTATCTGCTGCTGCTTTGAATTGATCGTAGGTAGCTACAGAAGTAAATGGCGATCCATAGTATTGTATGGAAAAATCAGGCGTAATATTCATTTGTAAATTTAGAGTAAGACCATACGTTTTCTGGTCCATTCTCCCCATGATATAAGTGTCTTTTTCTACACCTTGCTCTGCGGGCTCAATACTGTTCACATATTGAAGATCATCTTTGTTCCATGCATAGTTTAACTGTCCGGTTATCAAAAAATGATTTCCCAGGCGAAAAATCACACTTGGATGAATTTCATTGTATTGCGTTTCTTGTTGGATAAAGTGTCGCCCATTATAATCCAGTTTGAACACTGTTTTTTTCGCCCGATCGGTACTCAGCGCAATATCCGTCTCAAAATTAGCGTTATACTTCATATCCGGACCTCCTCTCAAGCGGCGGCTGTCAATCGTATTCCAGTTAAATGTTTCTTTAACATCCATTTCCACACGTCGTTTAATGCTTAAACTCCTCCAACGCACGCCTACGTTATTATTTATAAATTTTCCACCAAAATTCCATGTGTTCTTTTGGGTAAAATTAATGCCTGCAAACCTAAAAAGCCCCCAAGGATCCGTTTTACGAAATACCACTTCGCTTTCATTGGATTGGTAGTCTGATTCCCGCAGGTACCCCACATCATTCAAGTCAAATCCAGGGGAAGACCAGCTAAATGTCTGGGAAAAATTCCACTGTGCATTCCCTTTTTTGCCTACCTTCACATACCCTCCTGTACCTTGTAAAACATTTCCCCCCTCATTTCTATCCAAATAACCGGCTCCCGATTCCCTATGAAAATAATGGGTTGGATCCCTTTTTGTATATTGTATAGCCTCTTCCGAACCATGAAGCGTGCTAAACATACCTTTGGCATCTATATAATACAAACGATTCGCAAAATACTGAGTAAAATCTATTCCGGCAGTAAGTGCATTCCCTACCATTTCATTACGCAAATGGGTGTCACCTAACTTCCTATTGACAGAAGTCAACATCCCCCCTAATAACGTATTGCCTTCCCAGTTTTTTTGTACGCGCGCTACCGTATAATTGGTTAAGGGTTCTGTACGCTCTCTGCCGTATTCTCCATTCCGCATCACTTTGGAAGATGTTTCAGCCGTAACACTCTGTAAAATACCCAATGTCACTCCGTTTCTATTCGTTCCGGTCAGTTTCAAAGCTCCGATAATAGGAACATAAGAAGGAGTGCTTGCAAAATTATCAATATTATCAATCTCCTGAGGCCGATAAGTAGGCATTGCTCCTATCCGCCGGGAATAAAATATCATGCCATCTTCATCATTATCGAATTCTAAGATATGCTTTCCCTCTAAGAAAAACGGCCGTTTTTCATCATAAAAAGTTTCATAAGCAGAGAGGTTCATGACAGAAGGATCTAACTCTACTTGACCATAATCGGGATTAACCGTTACATCCAATGTAAAATCGTTTAAAGCTACCTTTG
>JAJYRG010000025.1 GCA_021794195.1 Bacteroidota bacterium | reverse complement strand
AATAGACGACTGATAAATCATTTTGATTCTCAGTACTCCATTTGAGTTTTCCACTCTCCATCTTGACGCTGGCCGGCTTAGAAGGGGCAGAAGCTGTTTCTCTACCCAAAAAAGGCATTACGGCTTTCGCTTTGTGTTTAATCCTTTATTAAAATAATAAAGGAGTGATTTTTAAAAAACCACTCCTTAAACCTTACTATAAAATTAATTAAAGCCTCTTTACCATCCCGGGTTTTGCTTCAATTCCACACCATTATTTCGATATAACGAAATCTGATCTATCGGTAGTGGGTCAAGGTAATATTTATCTACAACTGTTCGTTTATTCGAATTTGACGGAATAATATAACCTTCATCTGTTCCGTCGATCGTGATTCCGTTCAACTGTCCAGACGAATAATCTGCTTTTACGATGTATGCCCCTCTGTTTATAGTAGGGTTTTTATCTGTATCTGCATATTCCAATTTTTTCCACCGACGAAGGTCATTTAAACGAAGTCCTTCGAATATAAGTTCGGATCGACGTTCGCGTCTAATTTCCCAAATAACACTTGGGACACTGGGATCACGATCTGGATCATCGTACACCGATCCATTTACAGCTGGCTGTTCCCCAACTATTTCTAATTTTGGTAATCCCACCCCTTCTCTATTCCGAAGAACATTGATCGTCTTATCTATATCATCTTGTGTTAATTCTCCGAGTTCTGCAGCAGCTTCCACATAGTTCATCAAGACTTCCCCATAACGTATAATTGGCGCATCTGTAATATTTAACGAACCTGTACCCACAGATTCATCTTTTAAATCTTCATTCAAAAACTTATGGGTAGCATAACCAGATGATGAATAATTTGGAACGATATTCATCATTCTAATTTTAGGAACAATTGTTTGGGTCATACGTCCATCGCGATCTTCTAAGGCTTTCTCAACTGTCTTATCTCCTTTGTATAAAGGGGAAATCCCGATAGGAAGACCATCTGAAAGCAAGTAATTATCTACTGCATTTTTAGATACTCCATTTTGTGGTTCCAAATTATTATACGACATCAGGCTATGCTGCGTAACTCCTTCTGCATATTCTTTATACAATATAATTTCTGGATTACCTTTAAGCGATTCGGAGGAGAACAAGCCTCGATAATCATTAGAAACAGAAAAAGTTCCGCTATTCATTACCTCTTCTGCCGCCCATTTAGCTGCTTCTAAATACTCTTCAGCTTTTTCCTCATCTATTTCATGATATTTCAACCAAGTTCCTTCAAATAAGAAAACACGAGACATAAACGCCAATACTACATACTTGTTAACTGCTTGTTGGTTTGGACCATCATTATCCCTCACGTATTCCGCTGCAAACTGAAAATCTTCAAGCACTTTATCCATCACGAATATACGGGAGTCACGAGGCCTAAATAACTCTGGGTCATCTTCTAATAGAACCCGATCGATATAAGGTACATCGCCAAACGCATTGACAAATTTTGCATATTCCAACCCGCGAAAAAATCGGCCGATCCCCAACCAATGATTCTGTACCTCTTCTGCCAGTTCAGCTTTCGGAACACTTTCAATAAAATGATTAGCTTTTCGAATACGGGAATAATAGGATGTTGCTCCTGTAGGGGTCTGATTTGCTGGTACAGCCGGCGACCAACCTGCACCTGAAGTGGGCACATTAATAATAAACTCTGCTGGGCTTTGTGGGGCAAAATCATCATTTAAAGCTTGTCCCGAAAAATATGGACCCCAAGTATAACCTTGTCCATATCCTTTGAAATAAGAAAAGTAAAAGCCATAGGTATATGTACGTATATTTTCTTCTGATGACCAAAATGCAGGATCCGTCAATTGGTCAAGAGGCTCTTTTGTTAGAAAATCATCCCCTAGAAAGTCTTTTGAACAGGATGTTAAAGATAAAACCCCTGCTATAGCTATATATTTAAATAGTTTCATATCTAAAAAGTTAATTGAAGTCCCAATGAAAATGTTCTACGATACGGATAAGTTCTGCCAAAAGAGTTCGGATCATTCGCTCCTTGTTCAGTATAATCCGTTTCCGGATCAATTGGAATATCCAAATTGTCAAATTCCAGCAAATTTTCTCCTGAGAAAAAGACTCTAAGTTTCGAAAAATTTGCTTTTTCTATTACAGATGTTGGTAACGTATAACCAAATGTCAGGTTCTTTAACCGAAGATATGACATATCTAATAAATATCTTGTCTGCGGCATATGATTCAATGTTGTATTACTTTGATTCTGATCCGTTGGTCTATAATAAAAAGCTCCTGTATTCTCTGGAGTCCAATAATCCATCTGATGTGCATACCAAGCTTCCGCTGGTCTCCAACCTGGCACCGCCAGATCGCCACCCACCCATATATCACGCTGTCCAACGCCTTGTAAGAAGAACCCTAAATCAAATCCCTTAAAATCGAAATCTGCCCGGAGACCATATTGATAACGTGGGTTAGAATTACCAATGATTCTTCTATCTCCTGGGTTTTCCACCGTTCCATCACCTACATCAATAACGCCATCGCCATTTAGATCTTTATATTTTATGTCTCCAGGACCATATTTAAAAGTTGAAGTTTCATAATACGCTTGTGAAGGGATCTCCTCCTTTAATGTATACGTCCCATCATCATTGGCAATAAAGTCGTCCACTTGAAAAAGACGATCGGTCTCGTAACCCCAAATTTCGCCCATTACCTTACCTGCATAATTTGAAGAAGTTCCAGTTGTATTTACTTGTGCTTGACCATCATACTTAGTTATTTTCTCTTTGTAATCAGACAGCTGTCCTGCTAAACGCATGTTAAATCCATTGCTAAAACTATGATTATACGCTAATTCCAATTCCCATCCATTCGTCTGCATCTCCCCAAAGTTCCGCAAGGGTGAAGGTGCCCCAAAGCTAGAGGGTAATATTACCCCGCCTGTAATCAAATCAGAAATGGTTCTTCTAAAACGATTAAATGTTACATTAAATTTATTCTGAAAAAAAGCAGCATCTATACCAATTTCTTGTGTCGTCACAGTTTCCCAAGTCAAATCCTGCGAAACAATAGTCGGGGTGCTCATAGTATTCTGATTAACTCCGTCTATCACCCAGTTGGTCTCCGCTTGACCCAATGTAGATAAATATAACCCTGTCGGAACAGTTTGATTCCCGACACTTCCCCATGAAGCCCGTACTTTCAAGAAATCCAAATAAGAACTTGACCAATTCATAAAATCCTCTTGTGTGATGACATACCCCGCAGATATTGCCGGGAAAAAGCCCCAGACATTTTCCTTATTAAATCGAGAGGAGCCATCATACCGTGCCAATACCTCTAAAAGATATTTATCTTGATAATCATAATTTACACGTCCAAAAAAGCCTAACGTAGACCAGTGGGATGCTCCCGAACTAGTTGTCATTTCACCCGTAGCAAGCCCTAATTGAGGATAGCTTGGATCGAGCAAACCCAACCGCTGCCCCCATATCTTATCTGATTGGAATAACTCGGCGTTCGCTCCCGACATAAACTTAAAATTATGATCTTCGAAGCTCTTATCGTAGGTAGCATAAATATTTGCTACATGTCTATCACGCATAGAACGCTCTTTACGAACTCGGTTATATGCTGCTCCTGAAAAGGTTACATATTCAAAATCTGTCTTATTCCAAAAATCCCATCCCGTTACGGTACCTCCATTTTCATTAAATTTATTAATAAAAGAAGAGTAAGTATAATCGGCGTCAATAGTCAAATCAGGTATGATTGTTGCCTGTCCTCCAAATGTAAAACGAGCCATATTAAAGTTTCGCAGATTCATACTAGCTTGCTGCACCTCAGTTATCGCATTCCGCATGGGTAACCCCTCAATTGTTCCATAGGGGAAATTACGCGGCCATCTATATAAATAAAACCAAGGCTCGTAAACATTTCCATTAAAAGAAAAGGGCTTGCTTACATCAGAAGTTGAATATAATACTTTCGCGAATCCCGTCAGCCAATCAGTGATATCTGCATTTAACCCAAGATTAAAATTATAACGATTATATTTGTCCGCATTATCCTTTAACACTCCTGTTTGGGAAATTAAACCAAAACCAGCATTATAATTAACTTTCTCGGAGCCTCCTGTAATATCAATATTATGATTTTGCTGGGGTGTATAATTTTTCATGAACATTTCTTCTGCATCCCACGGGCGGTGGAAATAAAGATAACCATCCTTAACTTCATAATCCCGTCCTTCCACCATATCCAAGCCAAGATTCTGCCCACCATATTTTTGCTCCCATTCTGTCATCTTCTCAATTGCATATTCATCATAACGGGTACCTAAATTATTATAACCCGTCAACGATGGATTTGTACGCTGTAAAGCCATCAACCCAGCCTTCGCACCTTCAGCTCCTCCTGCAATTGTCGGTGTCGTAGTCGGTTTTTGCAAGGCGATATTATTCGAATAATTAATAGATGTTTTCGTATTTCGCTTTCCGGATTTTGTCTTGATAAGGACAACACCCCAAGCCGCTCTTGAGCCATAGATTGCTGCCGACGCGTCTTTGACCACAGACATACTTTCAATGTCATTAGGATTGATCATAGACAAACTGGGCACTTCCACACCATCCACCAATATCAATGGGGAAGCCCCTCCCTCTGTCTGTAATGAACCGCTTACGCCCCGCAATCTAATTGTCGGATCACCTCCTAAATCTCCACTCGGCGTAGAAACAGAAAGACCCGAAACAGAACCTTGTAAAGCTCTGCCCACATCTGTAATAGGACGGGTTTCGAAAGTTTTTTCAGCGTCAACAGTAGATACAGATCCTGTTAAATTTGACCTTCTTTGCGTACCGTATCCGACGACTACCACTTCTTCTAAAGAGGTATCATCTGCTTCAAGCTCAACATCCAAAGAACTTCCCGTCACTTCTATCTCTTGGGTTTTAAACCCAATACTGGAAAACCGCAATGTATTCCCTATTTCTACGGCAATAGAAAACTTCCCCTCTTCATCTGTTATCGTACTATTTGCAGTACCCACAACTGTCACTGTAACTCCCTCTAAAGATCCGGCAGGTCCGGAAACTGTCCCTGTAATTGTGCTTTGAAAAATACTTAGCGTGTTTTTTGATAAAAACGAAAGTTTATGGAGTGAGGCTGTTGCCCCCGCGCTAAGTGAAAACAGTACTCCAAAGCTTATACAGATAAGTAGTTTTTTTCTCATTATGTCCTTAATTATTACGATTTATAAATAATGCTTACTAACAATCAACTTCATACGCCATTTCAAATTATAGAGGCTTTATGTGGGTTTTTAGCTTATAAGGCTAAACTACAAATTATTATGGGAAACAATAAATAAAAATGCGCTTTTCTGCATTTTTTTATTAAAAAAAACTTTATTCGGCATATTATTAGCTACAAAAGTTCAAAACCCGCTTTTCCTTCTCTATTATCAAAAAGCAAAGGATCATTTATCAGTAATACACTTCCTCATTAAATCTCTCTACCGTCATCACTGTACTATAGTACACTCATAGATAGAGAGATAAGACAACAAAAACAATAACGCATGATAGAGAAAGCAACTCATTTGTTTAAAAAAATACGCACTTATTCAAAGTCCTCATATAGCAAATACTTTGCACGCATTTTTTTGTAAGCCACTAAATCCTCTTTCCATGCCGATCTAATCTCTTCTTCAGACAAACCTGCAATAATTTGCTCACGTAATTCATCTGTTCCAGCCAGCTTATCAAAAAACTCGGGGCGTGCAAAGAAATCTTCTTTATTAGGCATTTTATCATAAAAGCCAAGGATATATTTTAAGGTAAACTTTTGGTTTTCTGGAACTAAATCCCGCAAATCCAGTCCATAATTTTCTTCATTTTTGCCTTCAACATGCTTGCTCATACCTGCTTTCTCACCTGGCGTAAAGGTAAAGTCGCCAAAAACGGGATCGGGATAACCTATTACCTGAAACGGCCAATCCGTTCCCCGTCCCACAGATACATCTGTCCCTTCAAACAGACATAAGGACATATACAAACGCACTGACAACGCATTAGGTAAACTCGGTGACGGAACAACAGGCAGATCATATTGCATAGTATGATCATAATTCTGAACCGGGATAACGGTCAAATCGCATTCCTTTCCTCCTTCTAGCCATTCTTCGCCATTAATCATATACGCTAATTCGCCAACAGTTAACCCATGTATCATCGCTATTTTATGAAAAGATACATTTGATTTAAATTTGTCATCTTTGCGGACCGGCCCATCTACTTGATCTCCATTGGGGTTGGGCCTATCTAAAACAATGAGTTTTTTACCGTGTTTGGCACACAACTCCATAACATGATGCATTGAAGTGATGTAGGTATAAAATCTTGCCCCCACATCTTGCAAATCGAATATCATAACATCCACAGATTGTACTATAGAGTCCTGTTTTTCATTCCCTCCATATAAAGTGTACAATGGCAAGCCTGTCTTTTCATCCACATCATTACTTACCGCTTCTCCTCTTTCTATTTCCCCTCTAAACCCGTGCTCCGGAGCAAAAGCAAAACGGAGATCCACTTCATTTTCGAAAAGAACATCTACTAAATGTTTTTTCTCTTTTCCCACAATGGACGTCTGATTTCCCATCATTCCTACTTTTTTACCTTCCAATAGAGGTAAATAAGCATCTAACTGATCAGCACCCGTAAGAATGGTTTCGCTCTCTGAGACTTTTTCTTTTGAAGAGCTGCTTCCTGAGACACAGGAAACAGAAAGAAACAGAAAGAATAAGGTGCTTACATACATGTACTTCATTTTAGTTTTCATAAATACTGTTCTTTTTTGCATGATTTTTTATTTTTGCGCTTCTTTTAACCAAGCTTTCAATCCTTTGAATATTTGTTTGGCCGTTTGCTTATGAAACTTGGGTTCCAACACACGTTTTTCATCGTCAGGATTACTTAAAAAAGCGATTTCTACTAATGTGTTGGGGTATTCTATAGGTGAATTCAACAAAAAGTTAAAGTTGCCTATTAAGCCAAATTCATTGAGTCCGAGTTTTAGCATCCCGTCGAGTATATGCTCAGACAACTTCTTGCTTCCCATATGTTTATAATAGGTGCTGACACCGCTGACATCGGGGTTGGAAGAAGAATTTAAATGCAAACTTATCAATACATCCGGCTCCACTTCCCGTAAATCAAGCACTCTATCCGGTGTCGGAATATCTAAATCAGCCGTACGGGTCATATGCACGTGGCGTACGCCTTTACGCAACAGCAGTTTTTGTAACTCTAACGCAAATTTCAGTGTATATTCCTTCTCCAGTGTGCCGCTTGGGCCCGAAGTTCCCGTCGCACTGCCGCCATGTCCGGCATCAATAGCTATAAAAAGATTTTTTATACCTTTTTTAGCCGGGGGATGCTTTACCTTGACCTGTAATACATTCCCAGAATATCCAATCCGATATCCCCAGTTTTGCTTACCTTTCAGCTCTATATGAATTCTATACACATCGTGTTCAACCTGTTCTTGATAGATATTTTTAACAATTTTAGCACTGCGCAATTGAGTTACCCAGGTTGTATTGGACACCGCGCCAAATACATCTACCGTAATTTTATTCGGATCTGCCGTCTGATAGCTCCTATACGGAAGCCGTACCGGAAAGCGGATAGAAAGCAGATCGTGTTTTTCTTTTCCGGCCAAATGCCAAGATCCGCTTATATACGGATAATCATCCTCAGGTTCATCATAGCTTTGCTGCCCGGAATCAACCTGAGCAACAGAGCTTTTGGGAATATATGCTGACCAGTTTTGAGCTAACCTTACTTTATACCGATCTTCCACAGAGTCAATGACGACCAACCGAATGGCAGTATCTATAAAGCCCATTTTGTCGGCTCCCAACCGCACTTTACCATTACTATATTCTAAAAAAGGCAAATCACCTGTACTTTCGCCTATCCAACTTTCAATTTTTGCGGGTTGAGACCAGGCAGCAAAACTGAAAAATAAAAAAGTTAAAAAACAGTTTATTTGTTTCATTATTTTACTTCTATTTCCAAAATCTCTCCCATCTGTCCATATCTATCGATAAACGATAAACGAACTTTCTCAAGTTTTTTATTCCCCTTCAATTTATCTAAATCAAGTTTCTTCTCTCCTAAAATTTTCGTTTCCCATTGTCCTTCATAACAGGCTTGCAAAGCTGTAAAAAGAGACTGATGCGCATCTATTTCATTCCAAGCGAGACGCACCTCCTCATCATCTTGATCAAAAGCAGAGATTATGGGCTTGGGCAAAACCGAATCCTGAGCATCCCATGTAAGAGCGGGAATTAATGCCGGGTGGTGATAAACTGACGTTTGAAGCCTATTCAATAGCGTATCGTTGTTCAACAAAGAGCCTACACTCCAATGAATAACGCCGGGACCATTATGGGCAATCCCTCTGTTAATCATAATTTGACTCTGTATTTCATCCGCACCTCTTTCTGATTTCACAGCGTTATAATCGTTAATGCCCGGCCAGATGTATCTTTGATGGGTATTTTGACTTTGCCACCATTGCAAAAGTACAGGATAGCTCTGCGCTTCCCGGTTTATCGGCCAATACAATTGTGGAGAGAAATAATCTACCCAACCATAATTTAACCATTTTTTCGCATCGGCATACAGCTTATCGTACTGATCCAGTCCCTGAATAGATGCCGGATTATTCGGACGCCATATCCCAAACGGACTCAATCCAAACTTAACAAAGGGCTTATAGGATTTGATTAAATAATAGACATCTCTTACAAATTGGTTGACCGCATCCCTTCTCCAGTCTTTTCTCGATAAAAGCCCTCCTTCTTTCTGATATTTCTCCCAGCTTTTTGCATCCGGAAAGTCTTCACCTTCATTGTAAGACTCATAAGGATAGAAATAATCATCAAAATGAACCCCATCTATATCATACCGCAACACTAAGTCCTTTACGACATTAAGTGTGTGTTCCTGCGTGATTTTTTCAGCCGGGTCCAACCACCAATATCCTTCTTTCAACTGGACTGCTACATCCTTCAGTTTATAAACCATAGAGTGCTTACTTGGCTTCGGTGCTTTAATATGGTGTATTCTGTAGGGATTAAGCCAAACATGCAGTTCCATCCCCCGCTTATGCGATTCTTCTAACCAAAACTCTAAAGGATCATAAAAAGGTGTAGGGGCTTTTCCTTGTTCACCGGTGAGAAAGTAAGACCAAGGTTCTATTTCACTTTGGTATAAAGCATCTCCCTGAGGCCGGACTTGAAAAATAACGGCATTGAAATTAAATAAAGCTAACGAATCTAAAATATCAATAGCCTCTTCTTTTTGCTTTTCAACGGACAATCCGGGTTCACTGGGCCAATTAATATTCGCAACGGTAGCCACCCACGCCGCTCGAAACTCCCGTGAAATTTCAGGCGGATTTTTTTCTTTTTCAATATCGCTCTGCGCAAAAGTGGAAATGGTTCCAAACAAAAACGTAAAAAACAAAACTATTTTTTTAGACATAACTTTATTCATTATAAAAGGATTGCTTATTACTCAAAGCTACTGAATAAATTTTTATTATGCCTTTTTTTGCGCATTTAATTTTCTTATCGATAAAAAATGCATAGCCTAACCCTGAAAATTGTACGGTTAGATTATGCGAAAGCCATCTACCTGCGCACTGTGAGAGTCCGAAGGAAAAACGACCAGCCCCAGCTAATACATTGAAATATAAGGGCAGGATTATCCAGGGTAAGGAACCCTTTTCGCTTCATAGTTAGACTCATTGCTCAGCCTATCCAAAGCTTTTATGGCCACAGTCCTCAAGTGTTTACCGTTTTTTTGAAGAGGCAATTCTTTTTCAGTTTGTGTACCTTTTAAAATTTCGTAACCCCACTCCTCTCCGTATTGGTAATACAATATCCATTGAAAAACTTCGTGGGGTTGTTTGTGAAGCCACTTAGTAAATATTATATTCTCTTGTTTCGTCAATAAAAGTGTAGGTCTTAATAAAGGGTTGGCGTTTAACCAAGGTGTACGGGGCACTAAAGCTTTTTTTGAATAGACGTTCTGATACACTGCATTTGTCATGTGCGGATTTTTGGTCAACCCGCTAATACTCCAATGCACAACACCCTTACTCTCCGGCACAATCTTACGCGTAGCTTCTATTTGTCGGACAATTTCGGCAGAGTGTTCAAGGTTTTTATTTCTAACCGTATTAATACCGGGCCAAAGATGCCGTTTATGTGTATTTTCATTACTCCACCATTGCAATAAAGCTGTAAAGCTTTGCCGGGCAGGATGTATCGGCCAATAAAGCTGAGGCGCAAAATAATCTACCCAACCTTTATTTAGCCATAATTTAGCGTCCGCATAGAGTTCATCATACTGCGAGGAACCGGTAATACCGGAAGGATATCCCGGTTTCCATATACCAAAAGGGCTTAGCCCAAATTTCACATGGTTTTTCTCAGCTTTTATACCCTCGTATACTCTTTTAATGAAGGAATTCACATTCTCTCTGCGCCAATCGGCTCTGGAAAGCTGTCCTCCTTTTCTTTTATAGGCTTGCCATGAGGCATAATCTGGAAAATCAGCTCCTCCGTTATAGGAAGCATAAGGATAGAAATAATCATCGAAATGAACGCCATCAATATCATAACGTTTTACAATATCCATCACGACATTAGAAGCGTGATCTTGCGTTTTTGGATTGCCAGGATCAAACCAATATGATCCATTTTTGAGTCGGACTACCAAATCCGCCTCTTTTTTCACCATAGATTGAGGCGTCACTGTGATCCTCGAGCTATGGTGAGCCCGATAAGGATTCAACCATACATGCAGCTCTAATCCCCGTTTATGTGCTTCTTCTACCCAAAACTCCAGAGGATCATAATAAGGCTCAGGTCTCTTGCCGATTTCTCCTGTCAAATAATAAGACCACGGTTCATATTTACTGGCGTACAAAGCATCCGCTGCTGGCCGGACTTGAAAAATGACAGCATTAAAATTATTTTTTTCTAAAAAGTTTAACAAAGCCAAAGCTTCGTGTTTTTGCTGATCTGTCGTTAAAGAAGGACTCGACGGCCAGTTAATATTGGCTACAGTAGCTACCCAGGCCGCTCTAAACTCCCTATCTACTTCCGGCAACTCTACCCGTAAAGGAGGGACAATGATCGGCTCTTCTTTCTTCTTTTCTACAGGTTGTTCGGATCGGGCGCGTTTGACGGTGTCTAACCGGGCAATCTTGGACGGATTTGTGGGTTCGCTGGCTTTAACTTCTTTTTCAGGCGAACGCAATACATGTTTTGATGTATTCTTTTTTCCACCACATGCATTCAATAAAAAAACGGATATAAATACAATATAAAATACCCGTAAAACTGGATCACTCAATACTTTCATGGCGAGTAAAAGTACGATTTCTTCTTAAATATTCAATGTGATAAAATGTTAATTAACCCTGGTTTAATGAAGTATTCAGTTTTTTTAACACAAAAGTCCCTTAAGCTGAAAGAGCTAGATCGGAATTTGTACTTCTAGTTTTAATTCCTGCTTAAAGCCAAAATACGCTTCACAAAGCCACGCATATTGTCATGTTGAGCGAAGCCGAAACATCTCAGACCAAAGAAGAAGAAATGTGTTTTACCGTAATGCGTTGAGGATAGGTACAGCTCTGTAGCTTTGAGATCCCTCGACAGGCTCGGGAAGACAGCAAAAGGGTAAGGTTTTGCAAAAAACTTCATCCCTCTTATCCATTCTAATCCCAAATCCCTGATCTTCCAGCCCCTGAAATATTTTAAGCTTATCTCTTTATTTATCTAAACATTCATAAAAAGAGTTATTAGAGACATATTCCGGAACAAGCTCCTTTATTTGTTTGATCAAAGCTAATAAAGTTCCTTCTTCATAGTCATTCACCTGTGTCTCAATAAGGCAGTTAATTTTTTCCTCCAAATCTGAGATTGTAACACTTCGGGTTTTAGCAATCATGATTTTTTCATGGTGAGTAGGGACTGAATTTTCTCCATCTGCCAATAATTCTTCATATATTTTTTCACCGGGCCTCAATCCGGTTATCTTTATATCCACATCTTCAGGATACCTCAAACCGCTTAATGAGATCATGCGCTTTGCAAGCTCAAAGATACGGACAGACTCTCCCATATCAAACACGTAAATTTCTCCTCCTTCTCCCATAGCTCCCGCTTCCAAAACAAGTTGGCAAGCTTCCGGAATGGTCATAAAATATCGGGTAATCTCTTCATGAGTGACTAAAAGAGGCCCTCCTTTTTCAAGCTGTTTTTTAAATAAAGGCACAACGGATCCATTCGACCCCAATACATTCCCAAACCTCGTAGTAATAAATTTCGTCGGAACCTTTGCATTACTCTTCGAAGAAATATACATTTCAGACAGGCGCTTGGTGGCTCCCATTACATTTGTCGGGTTGACAGCCTTATCTGTAGATACGAAGACGAATTTCTCCACATAAAAACGGATCGCCAAGTCCACTAAATTCTTAGTCCCTTTTATATTAGTAGCCACGGCCTCATAAGGATTCTCTTCCATCAAAGGGACATGCTTGTAGGCAGCTGCGTGGTATACTAAATCAGGATAGTAGCGATTAAAAAGCGCAGTTAAACGAGCTGTATCACGCACGTCCGCCACGATAAATTCAACATGAGTCAAGTTGTTATGCAACGTATTTAAAGACTGTTGGAGTTCGTAAATAGCCGATTCAGCACTATCCAAAAGCACCAGGTTCCGCACTGGATAATTAAGTAACTGCCTCACAATCTCACTCCCGATGGAGCCTGCTGCACCGGTCACCAAAATTGTTTTTCCACGGACTTCCCGCCTTATACTTGATTTTTCAAGTTCTATAGGCTCTCTGCCTAACAAATCTTCTATTTCTACATTCTTTATCATTCTGGGTGATAAAGAATTGCTCAACCATTGCCTGAAAGGGGGTATCCGCTTCAATCGGACCGGCAGTTTTTCAAATTTTTCCACAAGTTTGCTCATGCGCTTTGAGGTAATCAAATCTACAGCAAACACAATCTCTGTAATATGATTTTTATTGATAAACTCTTCATCAATCGCATCTGTATGAAAAACGGGAATACCGCTTATCTTATTCCTAGCCTTTTGTTTATTATCATCGACAAAACCAAAAACAACGAAAGGAGCATTATAATACCCTGCAATAGAACTATGCGTCTGTATTCCTAAATTTCCAGCACCGAAGATCAAAGCTCTATTTTTGTGCTTTCCATACATTACATAGTTTTTATAAAACTGCTTATATACTATACGTAAAAACGAAAGGCATAATAAAGTAGAACCGGAATGAATAAAGAAAAGAAAAAACAAACCTGTTTTTTCTTCATAGGGCCTAACCAATAAGTACACAAAAAGAAAAGAAAAGCCTAATAAACAAGCTTTAAAAACTCCAAAAAGATCTTTAAAACTTGTATACCGAACGACTCTTTTATGAGTACCTAAAAGGAGGAATCCGAGCATATACGAAACCAATACGGGGATTACATCCTGAAAAACAAGTGTACTTTCCATCCCTTTTTCTGAGTTGTAATAAAAAATAACTGCACATATAAGATAGATGAAAAGAACTATATGAAGATCAATGGCTAATACTATTCCTCTCGGCAAATCTTTTCTTAGCTGCCGGATATAAAAACTCAGTTTCATGGTAATGATATATGTAAAAGTAGTATTGAAATGTACATTTAAACTACTGAAAATAAAATTAAATCAAGTTGTTTTGCGCTTTGGTAAAAGTATTATCAAATAAAGTGCCAGAAGGCTTATTTTCTTTGACTTTAACTTTTATTAGAAAGTAAAAACTTATTTAGGCGGGGGCACAAATTTATTCAAACGGTAGAACATTGTTCCTATACGAGAGAAAGAATTAACTTAAAAACAATTAATGAAGAAGATTACGAACAAGGAGTTATCTCAAAAAAAGGAGTGCTGAGGAAATCGCGAATGTGTAAAAAGTGACTGACCGTATCTTTTAAAAGGGTGAACAACAAGGGTTAAAGGTAGCTTGACACAGGGCTAAAAACAAACCGAACGCCTCTGTGCATAAATAATGACGGAGGCGTTCGGTTTTAAAAATGTTTTTTGAAAGGTATTGATTTAAAAAGGCAAATCATCATCATCTTCATCGGATGATGAAATATCCACTGCCGGCGGGACATCACTTGCATCCGGAGCCGGTGCCTGATGGGACGCAGGAGGCGTGCTCTCCAATTTGGTAGTGCGCCAGGCAACCAAAGAGTTAAAATACATAGTCACTCCTTCTTTATTTGTCCAAGGTCTTCCTCTTAAATTGAAAGATACTTCTACTTCATCGCCTACAGCCAAGTTATCAAAAATGGATACCCGATCTTGCGTAGCTTCGAATTTCAAATATTCTACAAACTGAGGGTTCTCCGAATATTCCACAATCAATTCTCTTTTCTTAAAAGTATCTGTAATCTGTTCCACTTCACCTATTTCGTGAACTTTTCCTTTTATTTCCATATTTCTTCAATTAAAAGCTTAAAATTACACATTTTTTAGACTTTAGATTGATTAACTTTGCATAAATATGAAAGAAGTTTTCAACAATCCCGGAAAGATTATCGTCACCTGTAACAGGAGGTTGGTCGAATATGTTAAGAACGAGGTAGAAGCGCTCGGTTTTGAACCTGTACGGATTTTCAATACTGGTTTAGAATTAGAAGGTACACTAAATGATTGTATCAAACTAAACCTTAATCTGCGAATTGCGAGCCAAGTATTATTTAAATTGAAAGATTTTCATGCGGATAATGCGGATCAGCTCCATAGAGAGTTAATTAAGATACCTTGGGAGAATTATATCCCTAAGGAAAGCTATTTCTCCGTCACTTCCAATGTACATAACGAAACCATTACCACTCCACTCTATGCTAATGTACGTGTAAAAGATGCCGTAGTGGACAGGATGAAACAAAAGTATGGTACACGCCCGGATTCAGGCCCTGAAAATGACCGAATCGTATTGCATCTGCACTGGATTGAAAGCAGAGCCGAAATATTCTTGGATACCTCAGGTCAATTGCTTTCCAAACATGGATATAGACTGCTTCCCGGTGCTGCGCCTATGCAAGAATCTTTGGCTTGTGCCTGTGTGCTTGCCACAAAATGGAACATGACTTCCCCTTTCGTCAACCCTATGTGCGGAGCAGGGACTTTAGCCATAGAAGCCGCCTTATTGGCCACAAAAAGAACACCGGGGCTACAGCGTATGAATTACGCATTCATGCATTTACTGGGCTATGACAAAGACGTTTTTTATGAAGAAAGAAGACTTTTGAAAGCTCAAACCCACAAGGAAAATCTCCCTTTGATTATCGCAACAGATATCTCAGAGGAGGCTATACAAGTAGCCCAAACCAATGCACGGGCGGCAGGTGTAGAGCATTTAATTCAATTTGATGTATGTGATTTTGCAGAAACAACTATTCCAGAGGAACCGGGAGTCATTCTGTTTAACCCTGAATATGGGGAAAGAATGGGGGTGCATACGATTTTAGAAAGAACATATAAAAGAATGGGGGATTTTATGAAGCAAAATTGTCCCGGATACAGGGGGTACGTCTTTACAGGAAACCCTGAACTGGCAAAGAAAATCGGCCTCCGTGCGTCCCGCAGAATAGAATTTTACAATGGAAAATTAGATTGCAGACTATTGCAATACGAATTGTACAAAGGTTCGAAAAAGTAAAATGAATGAAGAAGAGATATTGGAAACCACAGCAGAGTATGTAAAACAAAAACTACAAAATGTGGATGCCGGCCATGATTGGTGGCATATCCAACGCGTCTGGAAGTATACTAAAGCAATATTAAAAGAGGAAAGAGCAAATTCTTTCACTTGTCAATTGGCCGCTATTTTACATGATATTGCCGATCACAAATTTCATGCAGGAGACGAAAATATAGGGGCGGAAACAGCCGCTGATTTTTTGACGGAAATGCAAGTTCCGCCCCCTATAATAGAAGAGGTCAAACATATCATTCAACATATCTCTTTCACAAAAAGCTTTGATAAACAAAGTTACTTTTCCCCCGAACTGGCTATTGTTCAAGATGCCGATCGGTTGGATGCAATTGGAGCCATAGGTATTGCACGTGCATTTACGTATGGTGGGTTCAGAAATCAAGAGATTCATAACCCGGAAATCTTCTTCAAAGAAAGCTCCAATAAAGAAGCATATAAGCAGGCCCGAAACTCCACCCTTCATCATTTTTATGATAAATTATTAAAAGTAAAAGATAAGATGAACACAAAGACAGGGAAAAGACTTGCTGAAAACAGGCATGAATTCCTTAAGATTTATTTAAACCAATTTTTTGAAGAATGGGAAGGGTTAGTTTGAAACCCGTTTTCAACCCCCTTATACTTCCGATTTCCCGTATATAAAACTTTGAGAATGCGTTTTTTCGCTTTTTCTTCTGTGTCTTCCTTAAAAACTAATATCTTTAAAGAGACTTTTGTAAAATTATAAGGTTATGAAATATCATCTTCGCTCTATCTGTGCCGTCCTTGCTGTTTTATGGAGTTATTCGAGTTTTTCTTTTACAGATAATCGCGACTCTCTCACCTATGTGCATAAAAACTGGGAAACCAAAGAACTTAAGGAAGGTGTATTATGGAAAACAGGCCATTTTTCTGATCTTTTCAACAGCAAACAAGTGATCAATATCCTCGAAATAGACCTTGCTCAACGCATAAAAGAGGTGAAGCTGGGCGGAGATGAAAAAAAGCTTGTGCCTACCTCAGAATTTGCTGTACAGGCCAATGCAATGGCGGCTATTAATGGCGGATTTTTTAATATGAAAGAGGGCGGGGCTGTAGATTTATTGAAAATAAACGGGAAAATCATCAATCACCCTGCCCAGAACTCCCCAAATGCAGATGCCGCTTTTATATTATCTGATAATAAGGTAAAAATATTGCCGGCACGAGAAATGGAAGAAAAAAAATACGATAATATTATGATCTCAGGCCCTTTGCTTATCTATCAAAAGCAAACGTCTGCTCTCAAAAAATCTCCTTTTTCCGATAACCGCCATCCTCGCACAGCCGTGGCCCTTACATCGGATAAAAAACTATTGTTGATGACCGTAGATGGACGCAACAGTCAAGCAGAAGGCTTCAACCTCAATGAGCTGGCTGAGATCTTAAAGTGGTCCGGAGCCACAGACGCTCTGAATTTGGATGGCGGTGGCAGCACGACTTTATATATAGAAAACAAAGGAGTAGTCAACTATCCGTCTGACAATAAAAACTTTGATCACCAAGGCGAAAGACCTGTCGCCAATATTATATACATACAGAAATAAATTAAACACTATGCGTCACAACACAATCTTATTCGTATTACTCATGTCCGTCAGTTTCACTGCCTTTAGCCAAAACACAAACATGATTACCCATAGAGGGGCATGGAAAAACACTGAAGCTCCCCAAAACTCCATCGCATCTCTACGTGCGGCTGCGGATCAAAAAGCTTGGGGTTCGGAATTCGACATACACCTAACAAAAGATAACATCTTGGTGGTCAATCATGACAGAGACTTTTATGGTATCGATATCGCCACTTCCACGTACGAGGAATTATTAGCAAAAAAACATCCAAATGGAGAAAACATCCCTACAGCAAAAGAATATTTAACAGAAGGAAAAAAACATGCGGATTTAACGCTCATTTATGAGCTTAAGACAAGTTCACAAGGAGAGGAGCGGACATTAGAGTCTGCGCGTAAAAGCATGGAATTAGTGAAGGAGTTAGGCTTATTTGATCAAACTGAATTTATTGCGTTTAGCTATGCCGCTTGTTTGGAGTTCAAGAAATTAGATAAAGATGCAAAAGTGCATTACCTAAATGGCGATAAATCACCCAAAGAAATAAAAGAAGCGGGGCTGTCAGGAATTGACTACAACCAACAAGTATTTAAAGATAATCCTTCGTGGATCCGGGAAGCAAAAGAAAATGGGCTTGCCACGAATGTATGGACAGTGAATGAGGAAAAGGATATGCGCTATTTTATAAAAGAAGGGGTGGATTATATCACTACGGATGAACCTGAACGGTTATCCCGGATATTAAAAGAGGGGGAATAACCACAAGAAAGTAAGACTATTCTTTCGTGGACTTTTGTCCCCGCGGTCCGGTGTTATCACCAACCGCTATAAGGGATCTTGATGGATGCCCTCTTGTCGGTGTTGCCACCGACAAGAGGGCATCCAATTCTATTCCGCTTTTTAACAAAGCCACTTCGAATCCGTATATTTGTATTTTAGGGATATAAATACAGTGTACATGCATAAAAAATCGATCAAGGTGTTTTTTTTGGTTGCCGTGATGATCAGCACCCTGTCTTCCTGTGGGGAATTGCAGCAAATAGCTTCTACATCTTCGCAGGACAAAAATAGCACAAACTCTCAAAGCTCTTCTGCAAAAAACACAGAAATTTCGCAGGCCGAAGCTAACTCGGGAGTCAAACAAGCGTTAAATTCGGCGCTTCAAAATAGTATCAAAAGCCTATCGGTCAAAGACGGATTTCTAAGAGATGAGGCTGTAAAGATACTTCTACCTCCTCAAGCCCAAAAGGTCGAAAAAACGTTGCGCAGTGTAGGTATGGGAAATGCAGTCGATAAGTTTATCATCAACATGAACAGAGCCGCTGAATCAGCCGTTAAAGAAGCAGGCCCTGTGTTTGTCAACGCCTTATCGCAACTTACTGTGCAAGACGCTTTCAACATTTTGTTGAGTGGGCAAAACGACGCAGCAACTAATTTTTTCAAAAGGACAACTTCGGACGAACTGAACGATAAATTCAAACCTATTATTCAAAGTGCCCTGGGCAAATACCAAGTTGACACCTACTGGACACAGTTGACAACCGCCTATAATGGACTGCCTATTGCCCAGGATAAAATAGAAACGGATTTAAATACGTATGTTACTTTGCAGGCTATAAATGGTTTATTTACAAAAGTAGCCGGAGAAGAATTAAAAATCAGAGACAACCTCGGTGGGGCCCGGAATACAGATACGTTGAAAAAGGTATTCGATTGGGTAGACAAACAGAAAAAATAATTGAAATAGATCAAAAAAAGGAAATATTTTGAAAATAAATGAAGTTGACACCCGTGGCGTAAAAGAAAGGTTTATACGCTATGTACAAATAGATACACAATCTGATCCCACTTCCGATACTTTTCCCTCTACAGATAAGCAGAAAGATTTATCAAAGCTATTGGTCAAAGAATTACAGGAAATGGGGGTGAAAAATGCTGAAATAGACAAAAATGGGTATGTGTATGCTACTTTAGCAGGTAATACAGAGAAAAAACCTCCGAAAATCTGCTTTTGTTCACATGTGGATACCTCTCCGGATGCTTCCGGAAGCAACGTGAAACCACTCGTCCATAAAAACTATCAAGGACAGGATTTGGTATTGCCGGATGATCCACAGGTAGTCATACGAAGAGCTGACCACCCGGATTTGAGAGATCAAATCGGACATACCTTAATTACCGCCAGTGGAAAAACGCTTTTGGGTGCAGATGATAAAGCCGGAGTGGCAGAAATCATGACGGCAGTGGATATTTTACAAAAACATCCGGAAATAAAGCACGGGGAGATCAAGATATTATTTACACCGGATGAAGAGATCGGCAGAGGTGTGGATAAGGTGAACTTGGAAAAGCTCAATGCTGATTTTGCGTATACTATGGACGGAGAGCGTGCAGGGACTATGGAAGATGAGACGTTTTCCGCGAATGGGGTTAAGCTGACTATTCATGGGTTGGCGGTGCACCCGGGTTTTGCTAAAAATAAAATGCAAAACGCCCTAAAAATCGCCGCCGAAATCATAGAGAATTTACCCAAAGATGCGAAATCACCGGAAAGCACAGAAGGCAAAGAAGGCTTTATCCACCCTGTAAGTATGGGAGGAAATGTAGAAAAAATGGAACTCGAATTTATCATCCGTGATCATAAGACAGAATACCTGATGGTCTATGAAGATAAGCTCGAAAGCATCGTCAAAAATGTCCTCAAAAACTATCCTAATGCTTCGTATGCATTTGAAAGTATAGAGCAATACCGAAATATGAAAGAAGTATTGGACCATTATCCGGAGGTAGTGCAAATCGGTGAAGAAGGTATACGAAGAGCAGGTTTGACACCGCATAGAAGAAGCATAAGAGGAGGAACAGACGGAGCCCGGCTATCTTTTATGGGCCTTCCCTGTCCGAATGTTTTTACCGGCGGGCATGCATTTCACAGCAAACAGGAGTGGGTGTCTGTAGAAGACATGCAATCAGCGGTGCGCACGATTTTACATATTGCAAATGTGTGGGAAGAATATGCGTAAATTACTTTCAATATTTGTTTAAAATTTGCAAACACTAAGGCCAAGTAATAAAGCAGGTCTAGTGTTTTCGATGATTTTTATTATTTAATTACAGAATGTCCAATCAAATTTTAGAAACTATTCAAAACCGCCGCGCGGTTTTTCAAAAACAATATCACGATACAGATATCTCTGAGCAAGACTTACAGGCTATACTGGAAGCGGCAAATGCTGCCCCTACACACAAAAGAACCGAACCTTGGCGCTTTGTGATTTTTAAAAATAAAGGATTGAGTAAGCTGGGCACCGAACTGTCCCGGATTTATCAAGAGATAACCCCTGAAAAAGAATACAGCCCAAAAAAAGCAGAAAAAACAAAAGAAAAAGCAACCTCTGCTAATGTAGCCTTTGCCATCATTGTCCATTACTCCGGCAAGGTACCAGAATGGGAAGAACTCGCAGCCACGGCATGCGCTGTTCAAAATATGTGGCTGGCCGCTCATTCTCTGGGTATAGGTGCCTATTGGTCTTCCCCAAAAACCATTCATCATTTAGATGATTTTCTAGGGTTAAAAGAAAATCAAAAATGTATAGGCTTGTTTTATATGGGGCATGCAGATCTCAGCGACAGCGCTCCCAAACGCGGTGATATTGAAGGTAAAATACTTCGTCGGATAGAAGAATAACCGTTTATTCGCTGTTTTTCAATAACCGTTGAATCTCATCAAGCTTCATCAAAGCTTCCACCGGTGTGAGCATATTCACATCCAGGTTATTCAGCATATCCCTGATTTTTTCCAGAATCGGATCGTCTAAGGCAAACATCTGCAATTGGTAGGCCTGTTTTTGTATTTTCCGCATGCTGTCTTTAATCTGCTCCCCACCGGTCCGTTCTTGTTCCAAACGTTTTAAGATATCCCCGGCTCTTTCCAATAGTTTAGGCGGCATTCCTGCTAACTTTGCCACATGGATACCAAAACTATGCTCCGACCCTCCCGGTTTTAATTTCCGTAAAAAGATAACTTTATTGTTTACCTCTTTGACCGAGACATTAAAATTTTTAACCCTGGGCAAAGAATTACTCAACTCGTTCAGTTCGTGATAATGCGTTGCAAACAATGTTTTTGCTTTTGCTGCCGGGTGCTGGTGTAAGTATTCTACTATAGACCAGGCAATAGAAATACCATCGTATGTACTGGTGCCCCGGCCTATTTCATCCAATAATATCAACGAGCGATCAGAAAGATTATTCATAATGCTGGCCGTCTCATTCATCTCTACCATAAAAGTAGATTCTCCGGAAGAAAGGTTGTCCGATGCACCCACCCGTGTGAATATTTTGTCGACTACACCAATATCTGCTGTTTTTGCCGGCACAAAAGATCCCATCTGCGCCATGAGCACAATCAATCCATTTTGACGAAGCAAAGCTGACTTCCCCGACATATTTGGCCCCGTGACAATAATAATCTGTTGGGAGTCGTTGTCTAAAAAAGTATCGTTTGTAATATAATCTTCGCCCAAAGGCAGGTTATTTTCTATCACCGGATGCCTCCCCCCTTTGATATCTATGATTTTGCTCATATCGATGTTGGGCTTGACATAATATTGTTCTTCGGCGATTACCGCAAAGTTTAACAATACATCCAGCTTGGCTACCAATTGTGCATTGAGTTGTATCGGCTTGATATATTCTGCTACATCCAACAATAATTCTGCATAAATCTTTGCTTCCAAAACCTGGATTTTCTCCTCTGCCCCTAAGATCTGCTCTTCATATTTTTTTAATTCTTCCGTAATGTACCGTTCCGCATTCACCAAAGTTTGCTTTCTTACCCATTCCTCCGGTACTTTATCTTTATGTGTGTTCGTCACTTCCAGATAATACCCAAAGACATTATTAAAACCGATTTTCAGGGAAGGGATTCCGGTTTTTTCGGCTTCTCTTTTTTGAATACCCAATAAGAGATCTTTTCCTCCATAAGCCAACTTACGCAGCTCATCCAATTCTTCATTCACTCCGTCTGCAATGACATTTCCTTTGGAAATATTGACCGGAGGATCTTCTTTCACTTCTTTTTCCAATTGATCCCGGATCAAAAGGCAAGGGTTCAGTTGTTCGGATATCACATTGAGCGCTGTCGCATCTTCGACATGGGTCAGCTTTTTAAGTTCCTCAATAGCATAGAGCCCTCTTTTTAATTGAACGATTTCTCTGGGATTTGCTCTTTGCAAACCTATTTTACTAATCAACCGCTCTAAATCCCCTATCTGTTTGATATGCTGAATAAGCTGATCCCGGAGGTCAGTGTTTTGGTAAAAATAATCCACCACATTCAAGCGCTCATCAATAGATTTTTTATCTTTTAGAGGCATGACTATCCACTTTTTAAGCAAGCGCGCTCCCATGGGAGAAGCTGTTTTGTCCAATACATCAGACAAGGTCGTGGCATTGTCGTTCGCCGAACCGATTAATTCTAAATTTCGAATCGTAAACCTATCCAACCACATATACCTCTCTTCTTCTATGCGTGAGATATTGGATATATGCTGTAGGTTTCTATGCTCGGCTTCATTTAAATAGTGTAGGGCTACTCCCGCTGTCAATACTGCTATAGGCATTCTGTCGATACCATACCCTTTCATCGAACGCACCTCAAAGTGCCTGAGAAGTGTTTCTACAGCATATTCGCCTGTGTAAGGCCAATCATCCAAGGTATAGGTATAGTAATGCTGTCCGAATTTTTCGACAAATTTATTATACTGCTTCTTTGGCATAATCACTTCATTGGGTTTAAAGCCCTGAAGAAGCTTGTCAATATAAGCGGCATCCCCCTGCGCCACCAAAAATTCCCCTGTCGAAATATCTAAAAAGGAAATTCCGATTTGATTTTTATTTATATATACGGAAGCCAGGTAGTTATTTGACTTTTGCTCAAGGATATTGTCATTATAAGAAACTCCCGGCGTAACCAATTCTGTTACCCCTCTTTTTACTATCTTCTTTGTCTGTTTCGGATCTTCTAATTGTTCACATATCGCCACGCGCTGTCCAGCACGTACTAATTTTGGCAGATAGGTTTCTAATGAATGATGGGGAAACCCGGCCAATTCTGTTTCGGCTTCACTTCCATTCCCTCTTTTTGTTAATACAATGCCTAAAATTCGAGCGGCAGTAACCGCATCTTCTCCAAATGTCTCATAAAAATCCCCTACCCTGAACAATAGCAACGCCCCCGGATATTTTGCTTTTATCGAGTTGTATTGCTTCATTAAAGGGGTTTCCTTCTTTCCTTTTACCTTCGTCTTTGCCAATTTTTATCGAATTTAATATGTATGAGGTAAAAATATAACAATTGTTGGGTAATTTCAATTTTATAACCGGACTATCATCCAATATCCCGGGATATAAAAGCGATAACTGCAAAAAAATTGATATTTTTAATGAAAAGAGTCTGCATATGAATCTACTGCCCGATAAATACGACAAATACCTGCGCTTTCTTAAGTTTATAATCAAATACTGGAACAGCGACATCTTTTCCAAAAATGAAGATGAGTTGAAAAAATTCAAAACTGATAAGAGCCATTCAGAAAACTCTCTGAATCCCAGTCCTCAAGAGTTGGCAGACGACCTGAAAGAAATGGGCCCCACCTATATTAAATTAGGCCAGTTACTATCCACCCGGCCGGATATTTTGCCAGCGCCTTATCTACATGCGCTAACCCAATTGCAGGATAATATCGAACCCGTATCTTTTGAAAAAGTAGAAAGTATTTTTCAAAAAGAAATAGGCACGCCGATTGCCCATGCTTTTTCGGTTTTCCATGAAAAACCTCTGGCCAGTGCTTCCATCGGCCAAGTTCATGAAGCCAGACTCTTCTCAGGGGAAAAAGTAGCTGTAAAAATACAACGCCCGGATACCCAGCGACAGTTTATAGAGGATTTAGAAACCTTGACAACTCTGGCTGAAAAAGCAGAAGAATACACTAAAACCGCACGGAAATTTTCTGTGCACAATATCATAGAAGAACTGAAACACATCCTCTTACAAGAGTTGGACTATACAAAAGAAGCGCAAAACCTGGGTATATTGAAAGAAAACATGAAGAGCTTTCAATATTTAAAAGTCCCATCTGTATACCGCTCTTACAGTTCCGAAAAAGTATTGACCATGGAGTTAATCGAAGGGCAAAAAGTGACTCAATTATCTCCTTCCCAGTTGATAGAATTACCCAAAAAAGCATTGGTCGATGATTTGATAAAAGGATATCTCAAGCAAATTATAGTCGATGGTTTTGCGCATGCGGATCCCCATCCCGGGAATGTTCATATCACGGCGGATCATAAATTGGCCTTACTCGATTTAGGGATGATTGCCCAGTTTGACAATCGACTTCAAGAAAATATTTTAAAATTGATGATTGGGTTAAGCCATAGCGACGGCGATCATATTACGAATGTGTTGTTAGAAATGAGTGACTTCGATGATCAACAAGTTGAAGTGCATGAGTTTAGACGAATGGTCATCCGCAGAACACAAGAAAGTAAACACAGCAAAGCGAAAGATTTACAAACAGGCCGGGATATTTTGGAAATCAACCAGCTCGCCGTTCAGCACGGCATTCAACTTCCTGTAGAACTGACTATACTGGGTAAGATTTTATTGAACATTGACCAGATTATTGCTTGTCTATCTCCGCAGCACGAAATCCAAAAAACAGTTAAAAAATATATCGAACAATTAATGAAGCGGCGGACGTTCAACGATTTAAAGTCCGGTTCCTTTTTAGAGTCTTTATTGGAAAGTAGGGATCTGGCTAAAAATTTACCTCACCGTTTGAATAAAATCACTGAAAATCTTGCGGCAAATAAGTTCAGGGTAAAGCTGGATGCAATCGATGAAAATAGATTCCTCTATGCTTTTCAAAAAGTCGCAAATCGTATTTCAATCAGTCTCATTATCGCTGCCCTTATTTTAGGGGCAGCACTTATCATGCGCATTCCTACCCGTTCTACTTTATGGGGTTATCCTACATTAGCCATCCTATTGTTCTTATCTGCCACGTGTATCGGGCTGTATTTAGTTTACCAGATATTGTTTAAGGATGAAAGTGAGCCTAAGAAATAACAGGGTTACCTATGGGCACGAAGTTCTTTTTCGGCATATTTATTGAACGGAATTAGGGTAGAAATGAGCGCACAGGAAAAATACAGTATATATACAATAGGACACTCTACACACCCTTTGTCTGCGTTTATCGACATGCTTAAAAAATATAACGTACGTACACTTGTAGACATCCGGCGCTTCCCCGGTTCACGGAAATATCCGCATTTCAACAAAGAATTTTTAGCCGCATCATTAGAGAAACGCGGATTTGAATATATACACTTAGAAGCATTAGGCGGCCGGAGAAAAAACCAGCACACAATTGAAAACAGCCGTTGGCGGAATGCATCTTTCAAAGCATATGCTCACTACATGGAATCGGAAGCTTTTGAAAAAGGTATAGAGAAGCTCAAAGAAATAGCGATAGAAGACACTACGGCTATCATGTGCTCTGAAGCTGTATGGTGGCGGTGCCACCGATCTATGGTAGCTGATTACTTAAAAGCAAAAGGCTGGAAAGTCATGCACATTTTAGGAAAAAACAATGTACAAGAGCACCCGTATACTTCTCCGGCATCCGTCACAAATGGAAATTTATCTTATACAGATTAAAACAATTAATTATGGCATCAAAATTTAAAAAAGGAGATAAAGTATCTTGGAATTCAGAAGCAGGAAGGGTCTCGGGCACGATTATAAAAGTGCATACCCAGGATTTCAACTACAAAGGGTACACACACCGCGCATCTAAAGACGATCCGCAATATGAAATAAAAAGCAGCAAAACAGACCATATTGCCGCCCACAAAGGGAGTGCGCTTACCAAAGTATCCAAATAAAAAAGGTTTTTTTCCGGAGAAGCTTAAATTAAGCTAAAGCCCTAAAAAAACTCCTTTTCTTTTTCAATGGCCAAGTCACTTACGGATTTTCCACATCTGCGTCTCTTGCCATGTCCGCTTCGTCGTTATGCTGTTCCAATTGACTATCCAACAGCAACAAAGATTCGTCAGTAGCATCCGGGCCTCCGGCTATTTTTAATTTATCCAACAGATCCATGACTAAGGTTTCTTCCTCTATTTGCTCTTTTACAAACCATTGGGCAAAGTTCCAAGTTGCCCAGTCCTTTTCTTCTTGCGCTAAATTTACAATGCCATAGATGGAGGTAGTATTCTCCACTTCATGTTTAAATAATCTTTCAAAACATTCCTTAAGGTTTTTAGGATCTGCAGGAGGTGCATTTAATGCGGTGATTTTTGCTTTACCGCCTCTATTTTGAATATATTCAATTACTTTCATCATATGGTCACGTTCTTCTCCCGAATGACGGAATAGAAGATTGGCAACACCTTCATATCCCTGATCATCTGCCCAGATAGCGTAGGATAAAAATATTTGTGCAGCTTCGGCTTCTTTCCTAACCTGACGGTTTAAAATGTCCTCGATTGTTTTTGATATACGTTTTGTATCCATATCTATAATTCTTTGTCTGTATCGATAATACAAAAAAATCCGTTTATTTTAAAGTTTATTTGTCTTGAGATCAGCTTATTGCCTATACATAACAGGGAGACAGTTCTTCCATTGAATTAGGGTTAACTCTAACGTTTATTAAAATTCAAGGACTCCCATTACTTCATTAGCTAAGATATAAATTCCCATAACCAGCACAAAATATCCAAAACCTTTCTTCAATCTTTCTCCGGATACCCGTTTGCCTAAAAGTATTCCTATAGCAATGCCTAACAGGGACGTGGAAGTAAACACAGATAGCACATTCCAATCAATGGCTCCTTCCTTTGTCCACCAATACCCTGTGAATCCCAATAAAGAATTAACGGCTACGATCCACATAGATGTACCTACTGCCTTATGCATAGGGATTCGCATGACCAATACCAAAGCGGGGACGATTAAAAAGCCACCGCCGGCACCCACCATTCCTGTTACCACTCCCAGTAAAACACCTATCATCAATACAAACCAGGGATTTATTTTTGTTTTTTTTAACCGGGGAGAGGGATTGGGCGTCTTAATCATGGAGTAAGATGCTGCTATCATAATCACCGCAAACAAAAGCATTAAAAAGATAGATTTGCTGATGGTGATCCCTCCTATCTCTCCAATAATGAGCGGTATCTCAGGCATAATAAATGTTCGGGTAATCAGGACCATCAATAAAGATGGGATGCCCAATATCCAAACCATTCTGAAATTGACTAAATGGTACCAAGCTTTAACCCCACCGCCTACCAAAGAAGAGAACCCTACTATAAACAAAGAATAGCCTGTAGCGATCACCGGATCTAAATCAAGCAGATACACTAAAATAGGTACTGTCAATATAGAGCCTCCGCTACCAATCAAGCCTATCGAGACCCCTATTAACACCGCTAAAAAATATGCTAAAATTTCCATCCGAAAAAGCAAAGGTAGAGAAAGCCGAAAAGAAATAAAAACATCTGTAAAAATGTTTTATGGATGCAAAAAATTATTCCTGATCTTCCCAATTTTGGTTTTGCAAAGCGTCAATTTCCCGTCTTTCTTTCTTGGTAGGCCTTCCTGTTCCTCTATCGCGTTTTAATACAGGAGCATGGAACCTCCGTTTAAATTGTGCGGTATCTTCTTCAGGTGTCAGATCTTGATAATGCCGTACCGCTTCTTTCGCCGCCACCCGTTTCTCAATTAACGACAATACCTTCAGTTTTTTTCGTTCTATACCTTTCTGAACGGTGTACGTATCTCCTATCTTTACCAAATACGAGGGCTTAACATTTGTACCTTCTAACTTGACTTTTCCAGCTTTGCAGGCCTGAGAAGCCATACTTCGGGTCTTGAATATCCGGATTGCCCATAAGTATTTATCGATTCTCAACTTTTCAATTTCCTTCGCCATAAACTAAATGTACCAATCTTATAGCATTTATAAAAAATGCTTCTCATTTGTTAACAAAAATATTCATATTTGTAGGTCTGACAAACATATTTAAAAAACTTCTCATGGATGAAAGAAATTTAAAAAAACTCATTGAAAATGCTTGGGAAGATCGGCATTTAATCGAATTCAAGGAATATCATGAAGCCATAGAAATGATAATCCAAAAGCTCGACAGAGGTGAAGTACGCGTAGCGGAGCCTATCGGTTCCCGCTGGCACGTCAACGAGTGGATAAAAAAAGCCATAATTTTATATTTCCCTATTAAAAATCCCGAATTAATCCATCATGCTCCTTTTGTGTACCATGATAAAGTGCGATTAAAAACGGATTATAAAGAGAAAAATGTCAGGGTAGTTCCCGGAGCATCAGTCCGATACGGTACATTTTTGGCCAGTGGTACATTTTTGATGCCCTCCCATGTGAATATTGGCGCCTATATAGATACGGGATCCCTAATAGGTACCTGGGCAAGTGTAGGCTACTGTACACAATTAGGCAAACAAGTTTATATTTCCCGCGGAGTCAAAATAGGAGGGTACTTAGAGCCCTTAACAGATATGCCTGTGATCATCGAGGATCATGCTTATTTAGGAGCCGGCTGTACCATTGTCGATGGTGTTTTGATTGGAGAAGAGGCCGTTTTAGGGGAAAATGTCTCTTTAAATGCATCTACTAAAATCATTGACATCACACAAAGCGAGCCTGTAGAGTATAAGAAACAAGTGCCAAAACGGGCAATTGTTATCCCGGGCGCATACCAAAAGCGCTTCCCGGCAGGGGAATATCAAGTTCCCTGCGCATTTATTGTAGGATACAGACCCGAATCAGTAGATAAAAAGGCATCTTTGGAAGAGGCATTTGCTATTTATCACCGTTCGCTCTAAAAGATGCAAAACAACATAGACAAACAGGATATACATGAGTGTTTGGAAGCATTACACCAAGGCAAAACCATCTTATACCCTACAGACACTATTTGGGGCATAGGCTGTGATGCTACAAACGAAGAAGCTGTACAAAAAGTAATTGACCTTAAAGGCGACAGGAAAAATAAAAGTTTTATCGTATTGCTTTTTAGTGATTATCAAATAGAAAGCTATGTGAAACACATTCCGGAAGTAGCCTATCAATTGATAGAGTACGCTGAAAAACCTTTAACTCTAATCCTTTCAGGAGCCAAAAATCTGGCTCCTTCTGCTCTTGCTTCTGATGGCTCTATAGGAATCAGAGTCGTGAAACATGATTTTTGTGAACGGCTGCTGCAACGTTTCCGAAAGCCCATAATTTCTACCTCTGCAAACTTTGGGGGCGATATTTCTCCGGCTTCTTTTCAGGAAATCAATCCAAAACTAAGGGAAAAGATAGATTATGTAGTGCAATATGGACAAAATACAAATACAGGGAATAAGGCTTCCACAATCATTAAATTAGAAGAAGACAGCAAAGTGCAAATCATCCGGGAATAAACCTCCTTCTATTTTTGAAAAGTATTCGAAGGGCATGGCAACATACTACACCGATGAAGAATATATATAAAACCCAAACTATTAATATAGGTGGTAAAATCATATCTTTTGATAAACCCTGGGTAATGGGTATTGTCAACCTTACCCCAGACTCTTTCTACGATGGCGGGCACTATTTTTCGTGTGCGGCAAGCCTTCAGCGCATTGCAAAAATAATAGAAGAAGGAGCAGATATCATAGATTTAGGAGCGTTTTCATCCCGCCCCGGTGCTCATGATGTTTCAATAAAAGAAGAGATCGGCCGCTTATTGCCTATAATTGAAAAAACAAAAGAAAAATTCCCAACTCTTCCTATTTCCATAGATACCTTCCGGGCAGAAGTAGCCGACAAAGCGATCCAGGCCGGGGCTGATATGATAAATGATATCTCCGGTGGAGAATTGGACAATAGGATGTACGAAGTAATCGCAAAACACCAAGTGCCGTACATAATGATGCATATGCGGGGCACGCCAAAAACGATGCAAAACCTAACAGATTACAAAGATCTGATAGGGGAAATAGCCCTTTCTTTTGGAAAGCGGATAGATAAATTAAGGTCAATGGGCATCAAGGATATCATCTTAGATCCAGGTTTTGGCTTTTCAAAAACACTGGCACAAAACTATGAACTGCTGGATCGTATAAACGAATTTCAATACTTTAACCTTCCAATATTAGCGGGAATAAGTAGGAAATCAATGATTTATAAAAAAATACACGTCCAGCCCGAGGACGCTTTGACAGGTACTATCGCA
The DNA here is from genome assembly GCA_021794195.1 of Bacteroidota bacterium. Taxonomy (GTDB): domain Bacteria; phylum Bacteroidota; class Bacteroidia; order Sphingobacteriales; family Sphingobacteriaceae; genus Sphingobacterium. The sequence goes on along the minus strand of JAJYRG010000025.1, from coordinate 1,950 downwards.
CTCAACACCTTATTACTTTATAAAGGAGTTCAAATAATCCGGGTTCATGATGTAAAAGAAGCAAAACAAATAATTAATTTGCTATCTTAAACTTTTTAATTCTCATTTGTCAAAAAACCAACTATTTTGAAGAGTAAAAAAGACTTCATCACTATTGGCTTTGCTTTATTTGCCATGTTTTTTGGTGCAGGAAATTTATTGCTGCCTCCTTACATTGGTCTACTTGTAGGCGACCAATATTCTATTACGGTCCTTGCTTTTGCATTATCCGGTATTATTTTGCCTTTGTTGGGGATAGTAGCGATCACTATGTCTGGAGATTCTATTGAGGATATGGGGAAATGGACGAATAGAGGCGTGATAACAGTACTCGGAACTTTAATCATGCTGTCAATAGGTCCTTTAATAGCTATTCCGCGCACAGCAGCTACTACTTTTGAAGTGGGCGTACAGCCTATCTTTCCTGAAGCTAAACCTATGGTGACATCGGTGGTTTTTTTCATTATTACTTTGTTTTTATCGATTTCCTCATCCAAAGTAGTGGATATTATCGGTAAGTTTTTGACCCCCGTATTGTTAATCGTACTGACCGTTTTGGTAGTGTTAGGAATCTTTTTCCCCATCAGTAGCCCGGTTGATCTGTCAAAGACTTCCAATGAAGCTTTTTCATTGGGTTTTGTAGAAGGGTATCAAACTTTAGATGCTTTGGCTTCTTTAATTTTCGCGGGGATTATCATCGCAGCAGCAAAAGCAAAAGGACACGTCCTTTTAAAAGAAAAAACAAAAGTCGTCATTCTTTCAGGCATCTTGTCTGCCGCTTGTTTAGTCTTTATTTATGGGGGACTGGTCTACTTAGGCGCTACATCCGGAGTGACAGACCCCTCTATACGGCGTTCTGATCTATTGATTCAATTAGCCCAGAATATTTTAGGAGGATACAGTACTTTTGCAATCGCTATCTGTATTGGTTTTGCCTGTTTGACAACAGCGATTGCTTTAACTTCCGCTTTTGGTTCTTTTTTCGAGCGATTGACAAAAGGGAAAGTAAACTATAAAGCTTTTGTCATCCTCTGTTGTATTTTTTCGAGCATGATCTCTGTATTGGGCGTCGATGATATCATTACATATGCCTATCCATTTTTGGCATTTGTGTACCCCATCGCCATCACACTCGTGATTTATGTGGTAGGTTTTGGAAAACGAATCAAGAGTAGAAGCCCTTATACCGGTGCTTTGATCGCAACAACGCTATTTTCTTTAATAGAAGTCAGCATTAACTTCTTTAACTATAGCCCGGATATATTTTTATCTATCCGGAAACTTCCTTTTTATTCGTACGAAATAGGATGGTTAATTCCTTCGATCATCGGCTTCGTCATAGGGCTAAGTTTACCTAAAAAAAGGGATAATGCGTTAATAACATCTTCTAAGCTCAATTAATAAATGAGAGTCTGCGTGGATTTACAAGCAAAATTAATCCTCTTGTTGGGGTTGTCACTGACAGGATGGTATTGACCAAGAATACGCCTCTTTTACAGCGGTTGGTGACAACACCGAACCGCAGGGATGACTTTCGGAAGGTTAACCCTCTAATCCAACCAACGTTTCCCTGTATTCTATTATCATAATTTTCTTTTTCTCTTATTGTAGCCGTCTCAAAAGCCAAGCATCATCGTCATCGCGAGCCTGCGACCGCGAAGCAGGCATCATGGCTAAGCACGGGCCTTGCGGGGCTGATGCAACCGATCTAATGACGCGTTTTTTGTGTTTTTTTATTCTTTTGAGACAGACTCTATTGTTATTTTGCCCCTCAGGGACTGCGGTTCATACTTTTGACCGCAAAAGTATGCGCAAAACTCGTCGCTTAAAATCTTTGCCTTTACGGATTGTGGGTATGCTCTTTTTCTGCTATCGGCAAATATTTGTCAGGCGACCTTTTTCGGTCAGGAA
>JAJYRG010000118.1 GCA_021794195.1 Bacteroidota bacterium | reverse complement strand
AAAAAAATAATTACCTTGCAGTACAAATGGGCTGGTTTACAAAAAAATCTAAAAGATGGGAGCTCAAGCATTTGCTATGGACAGGTATCTCTTTGCTTATGTTTATTCCTGTTCCTATACATGTTTATCCTATAGTGATGTTGGATCAAGCCAAGCGAAGTAAAGTCCGCTCTTGGTATTTGATCGGTTGGGTATTATTATTGTTTGAGCTTTCATTGTTCGGTTCTTTTGTTTATTTTTTCGGTAGTATGAATACAGGTATGCTGTTTACTTTAGGAGCTTCTACTGTTTCATATGTAATTGGGAATGGTCTATTGTTTAATCGTGCTCAGTCTTATCTTCAGAGATTAGAAATTAGAGAGCTGCGGCCTTTGGATTGGATTCCTTCTATTCGTTCACAACGAAAGTTAGCCTTATTAGAGTCGTCTAAAATTACGCCTCAATTATTTGCAAACTCTTTGCTTTTTTGGAAGAAAGAGATTCAAAATAAAAAAATTCAAAATAATTTAGATAGGATAATCCGTCTTTTTCAATTAATCGAAAAGAACGACTCCTTAGAAACAGAAAAGTTTCTTATCCGCCATTCTACTTTGATACAGGTATTGAAAAAGTATGATGAGTTAGATAAATCGGAATTAAATAATGATATGACAGCACAATCTAAAAGAAGATTGAGCAAAGTAGTGGCTCAGTCTGCTTTGGCTATAGAGCAAGAAGCCACTAATTTATTTGAAGCAGGGATATTAGAGCTGTCCGCAGAAAGCGATGCTTACTTAGCTTCTTTAAAGAATAGAAAACTGTTGAAAGATTAGCATACACATTTAATCAAAAAGTTATGTCAAAGATAAACCTTGTTCCTTCGGATGAAAATGACTCTAATAAAGAACTTTCAGTAGAATTTACTGCTGAAGAGAAAAAGAAAATAGAAGAGTATAAAGGAAAAATAAATTTGGACTCTACTTCTGATATTGTACAATACGCTGTAGGCAGCCAATCTGAGGTAAGTAGTTTTTCAAATGAGATTTTGAAAAAAGTAAAAACCCGGGAATTATCCGGAGCGGAAAATATTCTCTTGGATTTACGTTCAAATATTAAAAGTTTTGACAAATCAACGAAAAAGAAACCGCTTATTCCGTTTTTTGACAGTTTGAAGAAAAAAGCCCGAAGGCTTAAAAATGAATATACCTCCGTAGAAAAAAATATTGAAAAGATAGAGCTGAGGTTAGAAAGTCATTATAAAAATCTGAATACGGATATCCATACTTTCGAAAGGCTTTTTTCGGAAAATCAAAAATATTTTAATGAGCTGTCAATTTATATTGCTGCGGGTGAGCAAAAAATCAAGGAAGTACGGGAAGAGACTTTGCCTCAGATGAAGGAAGAGGCGGAAAGTACAAATAACCCTACAAAACTGCAAGAGTATAAAGATATGGAGCAAAGGGTAGTGCGCTTTGAAAGAAAAGTACACGATTTAAAATTGACACGTATGGTTGTTTTGCAAACAGCGCCGCAAATACGTATGATACAAAACAACAGCAGTACATTGATGGAAAAAATTCAATCAAGCTTGGTTAATACTATTCCTTTGTGGAAAAACCAAATGGTGCTAAACTTAGGAATTGCACATGCTCAGCGTGGATTGGAAGCGCAGAGGGCCGTTAGTGAAGCAACGAATGAATTGTTGACCAAAAACAGTGAAATGTTAAAGCAAGCCACTATAGGAATAGCTAAAGAAGCAGAACGGGGGATAGTGGATATGGAAACGATAAAAACAGCTAACGCCAATATCATTGAAACTATAGATGAAGTGTTGAAAATACAAGAAGAAGGACGGAAAAAACGCAGCCAAGCAGAAGTAGAACTTCAGCAAGCTGAAAGTGAACTTAGAAAACACCTATTGCGAAACTCGGATAACAAAGAACGATAAACCGATTTTAAAATCGATAAAACATTGTTTTGAATGCGTATAATTATTCAGCGGGTTTCTTCGGCAGACTGTAAGGTAAATGGAGAGACTACAGGCAAGATCAATAAGGGATTGCTTTTATTTTTAGGCGTGGAAAATAGGGACACACAAGAGGATTTAGACTGGCTGGCGAAAAAAATAGTAAATCTTCGTATTTTTTCTGATGAACAGGGGAAAATGAATAAATCTCTTCTGGATATAGAAGGAGATATCTTATTGATTTCGCAGTTTACACTATTTGCACTCACAAAAAAAGGAAATCGCCCTTCGTTTATACGCGCAGGAGCACCTGATTTTGCAAAAGACATGTACCTGAAAATGTCTAAAGCTTTGGAAAAATTGTTAGGTAAAAAAGTGAAAAGAGGTACGTTTGGAGCCGATATGAAGATTAATGCAAATAATGACGGCCCCGTATCTTTGATAATGGATACGAAAGATCGGGATAACTTTTAAGAAATTACAAAATGACTATTGAAAAAGCACAAGAAGTAATTGATAGCTGGATTAAAAGCACAGGAGTGCGTTATTTTAATGAACTGACAAATACAGCAGTACTGATGGAAGAGGTGGGAGAAGTAGCGCGTATTATGGCGAGAAAATATGGGGAGCAATCATTCAAAAAATCGGATGAAAACGTAGATTTAGCCGATGAATTGGCCGATGTACTTTTTGTATTGATGTGTATTGCTAACCAAACGGGCATTGATTTAACAAGCGCTTTGAAAAAAAACTTAGAAAAAAAGACGATAAGAGATGCACATCGCCATAAAAACAATGAAAAATTAAAATAATTTGTTTTAGGTTTAAAGGATAGATATTTTATCAACCTAACCGAAAGTAACATACACTCATGCAAAAAGTTTTTACTCTATTACTGAATGTTTTTTTAATTGCCGGTTGTACAGGCAAACAGAGGGTGGATCTGGTTGTACATAATGCAAAGGTCTATACGGTGGACTCAGTTTTTAGCGTGCAAGAATCCTTTGCTGTTAAAAATGGGGTTTTCGTAGCTGTTGGGGATAATGAGGAGATATTAAGCACTTATGCTGGAAAGGAAGAGATTGACGGTCGTAATATGTCGATTTATCCTGGATTTTATGATTCGCACGGCCATTTATTTGGCTTAGCCAATTTGTTAGATCAAGTAGATTTGAACGGTACAAAATCTGTTTCGGAAGTGATTGTCCGGTTGCAGGAGTATGAAAAGGCGTATCCAGAGCGGGAATGGATTATCGGAGGAGGATGGGATCAAAACCTTTGGGAAGTAAAAGAGTTTCCTGTGAAAGACAGTTTGGATCATTATTTTCCGGATAAACCGGTTTATTTATCCCGAACGGATTACCATGCCGCTTGGGTTAACTCTAAAGCTATGGAAGCGGTTGACTTGGATCCTATTCCAAAAATTGAAGGAGGGAAAATAATAATCGATGAGGAGAAGCAGCCAAGCGGGATATTTATCGATAACGCAATGGATCTGATCGCCAGACAAATACCTCTTCCAAAGGAAGCAGCAGCGTTAGAAATGCTACAAAGGGCACAAGACTCTTTGTTTTCTTCAGGGCTGACAAGTATAGTGGATGCTGGAATAGGAGAGACTGAAAGAAAGCTATTTAAAAAGCTTTATGCAGAAGACTCTTTGCAAATACGGTTATACGGAATGATGTCTGTAAATCCGTCGAACGTAAGTGATGTTGTGAAAATAAAGCCTTTTAATTCGGGGAATATGAGCGTACGATCTGTGAAAATTTTAGCAGATGGAGCTTTGGGGTCGAGAGGAGCAGCATTGCTCGATAGATATAGTGATGAAGAGGGTACAAAAGGGTTTTTGCTACACAGTCCGGAGGGGTTAGAAACTATGATAAAAAAGCTGGCCAAAACTGGCTTACAGATAAATACCCACGCTATAGGAGACTCTGCTAACCGTATTATTTTAGATCTATATGGGAAGTATATAGAGCCGGAAGAGGATCGCAGATGGCGAATCGAACATGCACAAATCGTAAATCCAATGGATTTAGATAAGTTTAAAGCTTTTCAAATTATCCCATCCATACAGCCGACACATGCCACGTCTGATAATGAGTGGGCAAAACGCCGATTAGGCGAAAGGCGTATCCGATATGCTTATGCCTACAAAGATTTGTTGGATCAATATGGTTTGGTGGCGTTGGGGACAGATTTTCCGGTTGAGAATTACGATCCTATACGGACTTTTTATGCTGCTGTATTTAGGGCTGAGATTTCAGAAAGTTCAGAAATGGGTTTTCAGATGGAAAACGCTCTGTCAAGGGAGGAAGCACTGAAAGGGATGACCATTTGGTCGGCTTATGCTTGCTTTCAAGAAAATGACAGAGGAAGTATTGAAGTGGGCAAAGATGCGGATTTTATTATGCTTGACCAAGATTTGATGGAAGCTTCGAAAGAACAAATTTCCCAGGCTCAAGTTTTACGGACTGTGTTAGCTGGGAAGACAGTGTTTAGGAGATAGATAAGGAGGCTAGCACTATTTTTATTTAAAAGGTGGTTTTTTGACGATAGCTTTGACGTTTTTGTTTTCCGTTTACACTTAAGTTCTAAGTTCCTCAATATTAAATATATTCAGAGAGATTTTCGAATGATGACTCTGGCAGGATCCCGTTGATTAAGAGGTCTTTCATTTAAAATAACGTTTGCCGCTTTTTCTCCCATTTTGTAAAAATCTGTGCTAATGACAGTGATACCACCGGCTAGCACTTCTTTTACGGCTGTATCGTTGTAGGAAATCAAACCGATATCCACTCCAAGTTTCCAATTTTTTCTTTGGCAGAGTTTGATGATTTCGACATCATCTTCATCATATCGACTAAAAGTGATGTAGACATCTCCCTTCTTAAAAGAAGCAGGTTGAATATTATGAATAATTTTGTGGTTCTTCTTGTGTTGGTCGGCAAATGTTTCAAAACCTTCTATCAAATCTTTCGCATGGAACGCTTCTATAGGTGCGACAAGTACCAAACGTTTATACTTTTCCAACTGCGGCGATAAAGTCGTTAACGAATCTACTAAGTCAGACTTATGATCCTGATAGATACAACTATAGGTTCCTTCGAGGCCAGGTTCATCATGATCAATTACAATACGTTTATGTGCTGGGATCTTATTGAGTACAGTTGATGGGTCCTCTTTAAAGAAAGTGACAATTACGAAATGTGTATAGTTGTTAAGGTTCTCTTCTATAAGTTTTGTAAACACTTTAAAATTGTGATGATGAAAAAACACATCTACTTCCGCTTTATCATGTATGGTTTCTAAAAAAGCCTGATACACACGATCCCGGAGGATATTCATTTTATCTAATATTAAACATACCCGGTAGGGTAGCACTTGCTTTAATTTCTTGACATAATATCCTTTACGGTATTCAGACTCAATGATGCCTTTTTCAGTAAGGTATTGCAACCCTTTTAAAGCAGTGCCTTTGCTAATTTGGAGTTTTGACATCAGTTGATTGAGAGAGGGTAGTCGATCATTAATGGCAAGTTTGTCTTGTTCTATCTGGGTCATGACGTAGTCCACCAACTGCATGTATTTTAATCTTTGTTGGGTGTTAACGCTATTTGATAAAGATGCCATTTTGATTGTAAATTAAAATAAAACAAACACAAAGCTAAAAGGTTTGGTCGATTAAAACAAAGAGAAGTACAGCTCAGGCAAACACAAGTATTTTGTTGTTGGCCAATTCCACAGTATACCAAATATAACATAAACTAAATGGTTTTCGAATAAGCGGGCTGTTTTTTGGCTATTTATTTGATTGCATTTGAGTGCCTCCCTATTCAAGGTAATAATTGATAAACATTCTTTCACAACGTTTAAATCTATAAAAAGAAACTATTTAAAAAAAAATTTGGTATTTCATTTTTGTTGGCTTATGTTTGTAAACCACACCAGACCAGACCAGACTAGATTTTGGTTTTGTGTTTTGCTTGGCTATTTGATGTAGTTGGTTGAGAATTAATATAAATCTTATAGTATATAATGTGCTTAGGTAGATTTATTGATTTTAACCCTGTCAGATTCGATTAATTGAAATTGCGATTATATACTAAAATGAATTAATCAAATAAACTTTTTTTTATGTTAAAATACAGAGTTTTTCTTTTTTTGCTAGCGATTATGCCTTCTATTTCCGTTTGGGCGCAGCAAGAAGTAAGGGGAGTTGTTTCTAGCAATCAGGAGCCTTTGGCTGGAATCAGCATAAGAGTTGATGGTTCCAATGTATCGACAGTAACAGACGATAAGGGAAATTACACTATTAGCGTGCCTTCGCAAGAAGCCGTTCTTGTGTTCTCCTCTATTGGCTATGTAAGTCAGCAGATTGAAGTAGGAACACGTCAGAATATCAATATCACCTTGGAGGAAGATTTGTCTGCATTGGATGAGGTTGTAGTAGTAGGCTATGGTACTCAGAAGAAAGTAAACCTGACGGGTGCAGTGAGTTCCATTGATGGTGAGGCGTTGGCGAAGCGTCCTGTACATCGAGC
>JAJYRG010000024.1 GCA_021794195.1 Bacteroidota bacterium | reverse complement strand
TCCTGATAAAAAAGGGTGTTAGAGTTATTAGAAAAACACATTGTTTATTAAAAATAAGAGGCATTAATCGAACAATCCGTACTGCAATAACTCAGAAGTCAAGCAGTTATTTCTCCAGCTATTAACCGAAAGACGTCTTTAGCATTTAGATAGGTTTTATTCCTGAACACTGGTATAGCTTTTTATCCACTAGAAGTCAAAACTGAAGAGAATTTTCAATCAAATTTTTGCCAAAAGAAAAAGTGGCTGATAAATATGTCCTTACCTGCACTTAGAGATGTGGGTTCTTCTGAGTTATAATTACTTTGGTCAAGATCACAAGCTATTCTGGAAAGCTTATGTTACTCAGCCATTTCTTTTAAAATCTCTTTCAAAAAAACCCAAAATTTCTGAACGGAAGAAATACTGACCTTTTCATCTGGAGAATGGGCTCCCCTAATTGTAGGCCCGAAAGAAACCATCTCCATTTGAGGATATTTCGCTCCTATGATGCCACATTCCAAACCCGCATGACCTGCGCTAATCTTAGGCTTATTGAAAAACTTTTTGGTATATATCCTCTCGAGCAAAGCGATGATCTCTGATCGGGGGTTGGGCTGCCAACCCGGGTAATCCCCGGAAAGCTCTACTTTCATATCTGCTAATTCAAATACCGCTTGCAATTTATCCGCTAGTTCTTTTTTAGTAGATTCTACAGAAGAACGCGTTAGGCATAAAATACTTAATACACCTTCTTTCAGTGAAACCCTTGCGATGTTATTAGATGTTTCAACCAGTTCTTCTATATCCGGGCTCATACGGAAGATACCGTTTGGCGCAGCTTTTAACGCATAAATAAGTTCTCGGCTGTCTTTCTTATTCATGGCTGAACCTTTCAATTTTGTGGCATGAAGTTCTACCTGCATCTTTCTTTCCAAATAGTTGTACTCACGCTCTATATCTTTAATTACCTTTTGTGCATCATTGACAAATGATGTACAATTGTCAACGATGACTGTCGCTACCGCTTCCCTAGGGATAGCATTACGCAGCCCTCCCGCATTGATCTCTACGAGTTGGATTTCATGAGCTAAACCTTCCCAGAGTAGACGAGATAACAAAACATTTGCATTGGCACGACCTTTATCTATGTCCATTCCCGAATGTCCGCCTTGCAATCCCCGGATATAGATCTGGACTCCTTCTGAGGCTACCTCTGTAGTCAAATAATTTTTGCTTGCGGTAACATCTACTCCACCGGCACAGCCCATCGTAATCTCGTCATCCTCTTCTGTATCCAAATTAAGTAAAATTTCTCCTTCTAAGAAGTCGTCTTGTAGCTCAAAAGCACCGGTCATGCCTGTCTCTTCATCAACCGTAAATAAAGCTTCCAAAGGAGGGTGTGAAATACTATCATTGGCCAAAACCGCCATCATCGCCGCTACACCTATTCCATTATCCGCGCCTAAAGTCGTACCTCTCGCCTTCACCCATCCATCTTCTATGTACATTTGGATCCCTTGTGTCTCAAAATTAAAGCTCGTATCCGTATTTTTTTGATGAACCATATCTACATGCGCTTGCAATACTACTTTCTTATGGTGTTCCCTACCGAGACTTGCAGACTTCCGAATCCGGATATTACCTACGTTATCAACAGCAGTTTCCAGATTCAACTTCTTTCCAAAATCTTCGAGAAATAGAATGGCTTTTTCTTCTTTTTTTGAAGCACGGGGTATGGCATTCAAAGCCGAAAAATTCTCCCATACTTCTTGTGGTTCGAGTCGTGCTATTTCCATAAAACAAATATACAAATTCCAAAAGTACTCCTCAGTAGAAAAATCAGGATACAAAAAAAGCACCTGAATAAGGTGCTTTTGAAGAGTGGAGGCTACTGGATTCGAACCAGTGACCCCCTGCTTGTAAGGCAGGTGCTCTGAACCAACTGAGCTAAGCCTCCATTTTCTGGACTCTTTTTTGAAATCCAACGATGCAAATATAGAGATTAAATTTGATCTTCAAAATATATTTTTGCCTTTTTTATTTCCTACTTCTTAAAACATTGATAAACAATCTAGTTTCGTTAATCATAAAACTTCCACGACACCCCAAAACGCAGAAATGCGGGATTCATCGGATACCTCCGAACAGTATAATACCCTTTGGGATAAACGTGTTGATTCACAAAATTATAACTTAAAAATAGGTTCACACGCTCTATATTTGAAGTCAACCAAACGTCAGCAATAGGGTAAGTTGAAAACTCTATCCCAACATTATCATTATAAAACTGTCCGGCATTAATGGCATAAGAAGGCGTACGAAATGGCGTATTAAATTTAACATCCAATCCAATACGAAAATCCATCACATTATATAAAATATTGCCATAATATAGGCTATGCCAAGTGTATAATTCTGGTATTGCCAAAATATCCATTGCTTCTGACTTTTGATAAACAGCAAGATTATCTAAGTGAAAGTTGCCTAATTTAAAATTTTGCCCCACTGTAAGCTTTAACACATTAAGAGTACCGTGCTGCGCAGGCTCTATCGCCCGATCGAGCTGAGGATTATTATTTGGGTTTTCTACTTCTTTGAAATACAAATAATCACTTACCAGATAATACTCTGCTTTACCTTTGAAACCAATCTTTGGATTCTTATACTGAAAAGAAAGATTTTGCGTTTTAGTATTTGAGAAGTCTTTTGCCCATTGATGGTAGGTATAATTCATCTTTTCGAAAACCCGTTCGGGGGATTTATTTTGTGAGTAAACACCGAGACTTATTTTTCCAATATTTTCTCCCAATGCAATATCGGCTCTTCCTTCGTATAAAAAATCCCCGAAATTATGCCCTAAAATTATTTGTTCTCCAGTCGCACTAAAATCTATTCTGTCACTAAATTTATAACCTAATTCACCTTTTATTATATTATTCTGATAAAATCTGTGAACAGCACTGTCCTGAAACCATATGAGATCATTTTCAAATCCTAAATCTAATCGGGCTTCATTTTTTTTAAGTGATTTATTTCGTAAATAAAAGGAGTATGTCAATTCATTGGATACGGTAACTACGCTCGTCGTATCTTGTACCAATACATCGTCTCCGAAAGGAAACGCACCATATAAGTCTTCTTCATTTTTAAAGAAAAGAAATCTCTGATGTCGAATAGATGAGTTGTGAGCAATAGTATTCGTAGGATGAATCTCCATATTGGGCTCCCCTTTATGCAAGGTGTCCAACCTGCCTAAATAATAGGATTGTCGTAGAAACAAACTTTTATCTGTCCATTTGTTGTATGGCCTATTTTCTCTAGTCTGCCGTAAGCGGGTCTGTAGAGAATAGGGTTGTGGATTTTCTGGGTCTCTAAAAACAGTATCGTTTAGAATAGAGCCATTTTCACCCGCATCTAAAGAGTTAAATGTGGCATTTACTAAAAGATTGTATCTTAAGCTTTCAGATTCATACCAGGTATATACATTCCCTTTCCGGTCATTATATTCCTGATTGTTATAATAACCTTCTGTATTTGTCGCATGATATTCTGCTCCCACATTCCAACGTGGATTTATATTTTGTGAGAGAATAGCTCGAAATACCTGATCGTCAAAGAAAAAGCCCACTGCTGATAATTCAGAATACCTCGCTCTAGCTCTGTAATATTTAGTCGAATCTGCGTGCAATAAATACCTTTCTAAAGCATGGAACCCTGTTTGAAAACCAATAGTTTTAGTAGGCTGAAACAAGAGATCACGCGTAGCTAATCCGTACGATCCTAAATTAATACTGGGGTTCCAAGGATTATTTTGTGGATTATAATAATGAAAATTGACGTGTGTTGTATCGATTTGTTTGGTATAAGTAGCTTTTTTGAGCATTTCCAATGTTGCATATCGTACGTACTCTGCCGAAAGTATCACGGTGTCTTCTTTGCTATCTTCTAAAGCTCTTGCAGAATCTAATTGGCTGCTAAACTCTCCTTCTTGCTGAGCGAAAGCGCCCGAGACATAAGAAAGGGAGAATACAATAAAAAATAAAAAGCTTTTGAAAAACCGCATGCGATACCTATTACCAAAACTTGTCAATTAATGCAAAAATAAAGCATAAAAATGAGTTTTCAGGTTTGACTACCAAATCTTTTTGTTTTTTGAAAACCTATCTACTTTTATTTCAACAAAACAAATCTTATCCATGATAAAAGCCTGAAATAGCCTACTCAAAAGCTGACCTAATTTTGCAAGCTTTTATATTATAGCTTATCTACAATAGCAAACTACATCAAGCTTGTAAGTACGTCCGGATACACTCCCAATACTAATGTACCGATAAATGCAATAACAAATATGGTCATATGCATAGGTGAAATTTGTAAGACGAACTCGTCCTCAGCATTTTTGAAATACATATGCACCACTACCCTCAGATAATAAAAAACACCGATTACTGCATTAAACGCTGCTAAAATTAACAAAAGTATGTGATACTGCGACATCGCCGCACTAAACATCATAAATTTCCCTATAAAACCGGCAGTAAATGGAATACCTGCAAGAGACAACATAGCTACTGTAAGAAGTCCGGCAAACAGCGGATTTTTTCTTCCTAATCCATTAAAAGATTCAAACAACTCTGAGCCTACATCCCTTTTCACTATATATAGCGCGCCGAAACCAATTATAGAAGCTAGCGAATATGCAATAGAATACACCAATAGCCCATTGCTTGCAAGAGGGCCTATTGCTAATATAGCAAAAAGCATATAACCTGCATGAGATACACTCGAATAAGCAAGCATACGTTTAAAACTGTTCTGCATAACAGCTGTAATATTTCCGACGAACAACGTAATGACTACTATTGTCAATAATACCGGTGTCCAGTAGGCATCTAAAGGAGTCAATACAAAATCAAATAACCGAAAAAATGCAGCAAAAGAAGCCACCTTTACCACAGTACTCATATAGGTGGTAATCATTGTGGGCGCACCGTCGTACACGTCCGGTGTCCAAAAATGGAAAGGCGCCGCCCCTACTTTAAAACAAAGCCCGATCAACAACAAAGAAATCCCTGCATAAAACAAAGGCGAAATCGAAGAAGTATTATCCGTTACATAATCCCTCAATATAGACAGGTCAAAACTACCCGTAGCCCCATACATCAAAGCTATACCGAAAAGTAAAAAACCGGTAGAAAAAGCTCCCATAATAAAGTACTTTAATGCAGCTTCGTTCGAATATGTGTCTACTTTTCGAATACCAGACAATATATAAACCGCTACCGACATAATTTCGATCCCAACAAACAACATCGCAAAATTATGATAAGAAGTAATGGCTATAGCACCAATTAATGAAAAAATTACTAAAGCATAATATTCGGCAACATGTGCCTTTAAAGAGTGAAAAAACTCCTTGGATAAAGACACGATCAACCCAGACAATACAATACAGGCAATAGAAAACACAACTGAAAAACGGTCAAACAAAACCATTCCATGAAAAAGCGGTTCCGGATTCTCTCCCCAAAGTCGAAGTTCGAAAATGAGTGCCAAAGCCAAACCTATTAAAGTAACAGGTAAAAGGGCTTTTTCGGCTTTGTACAATCCCAGATAAAGAATCAATATCGCTAATAATGACAACGTGATAATCGCACCCATACTTATGTTATATCAATATTTTTTTAAAAACTTACTTGCTCTAACAAGTTTGCCACAGAAGCTTCCGATATATTAAGGATGCCTCCGGGTAAAATGCCCAAATAAACAACAAAGAAAACGACAACTATTAAAACGACTGTTTCAAACCCTTTTATATCTTCCACATGTGCCCATTTAGGATTCACAGAACCTAACATACACTTTTGGAACAATCTCAACATATAAACCGCACTAAAAATAATAGTCAATCCTGCAAATACAGCAAACCATACATTTTCTGTATAAACGCCTTTCAACAATAAAAATTCACCCACAAAACTGGAAGTCAAAGGCAGTCCTACTGCCGCCATGACAAGTACTAAAAAAGCAATGGCAAGTTTAGGCATCGCTGAAGCCAAGCCTCCTAAATCTGCCAATTCTATGCTTCCCGTCCTCCTTTGTATAATATCAATAATAAAAAACAAACCCACGACAGATAAACCATGGCTAATCATCTGAAATATAGCCCCTTGTATACCTGCCTGATTCCAAGAAAAAATCCCGGCACTTATTAACCCTACGTGAGCGATAGAAGAATAAGCAATAACTTTTTTAGCATTATGTTGTTTAAATGCAATGATAGAAGCATATACTAATCCTATCACGCTGAGAAGCAATGCCAAATGTCCATATGCCGTCACTCCAGCAGGGACTATCGGAATAAGCCAACGAATCAATGCGAAAGTTCCCATCTTCAGCATAATTCCGGCAAGTAACATCGTACCCGGCGTAGGAGCATGGGTATAAGTAGCCGGCTGCCAAGTATGAAAAGGAAAAATGGGTATCTTAATAGCAAAAGCAAGAAAAAATGCCCAAAACAACCAACCTTGCACAGGTGATGATAAGTTCAACGCTGTAAATGAAGCCCATTCAAAACTGTTTTCTGGAGTCTGTTGTGCCAAAAAGATAATCGCCACCAACATAAAAATACTTCCAAAAAAAGTATATATAAAAAACTTTAGATTAATACGTATTCTATCTCCATCACCCCATAAAGCACAAATAAAATAAATAGGTATTAGCGCTAATTCCCACCCTACATAAAAGGTAAAGGCATCTAAGGCTACAAATACCAGAAGCAAGCCCATTTGCATCAGCAAGATCAAACTGTATAAATGTCTTGAATAGTTTTTACCGAATGTAGACAAAATAATCAACGGTGTCAAAGCATTTGTCAGTAACACTAATGGCAAGCTGATACCGTCAACACCAATATGAAAATTAATATTCAAACTGCTGATCCACTGCCATGATTGTTCAAACTGGACTTCAGCCGTAGGATTAAAACTAAATAAAAAGGGCAAAGTAAGTGCAAGCACTATGAAAGAGGCTACCAGAGCAAACCATTTTGCGCCTTTTATATTTTTCACAAATAATAAAACCACCGAGCTAACAACGGGGAGTAACAGCAATATAAAGAGCTTATCCATCGACTAATTATATTTTTATTTTAATTGCCAAAAAAACCATATATCAACACAAAGACAGCCCCTAACACCATCATAAACACATAGAAAGTAAGATAGCCACTTTGCAACTGCCTCAAACCTCTTCCACTTCCGATTATCATCCGGCCTGCACCCTGCACTATCCCGTCTATCCCCAGTTTATCCACTACCTTATAAAGAAAGCGAGAAGAAGACTTTAACGGATTTACAATCACTGCACCATACAGTTCATCCACATAAAGTTTTCTGTACGAAAGCTTCTGCAAGAAATTTTGTTCTTTATTTTCAGAAAGAGCAATGTTTCCTTCTTGCGCTGCATATCTTCTATAAGCATAAAGTGCCATGACCAAAGCGGCTACAGTAGAAACTACCATCAGAATTATTTCGGTACTGTGCGTAAACTCCGCGACAGGCCGAATTTGATTTGCATCCGCAAAAACAGGTGCTAAAAAATTCGCTAAAAACCCTCCGCCCCACATCTCCGGAAGATTTAGAAAACCGCCTGCTGCCGATAGTATAGCCAATATAATTAAGGGTACTGTCATTACTTTGGGTGATTCTTTTATATTAGCTTCTTGTTCTTCCGTACCTCTATACTTACCGTAAAAAGTCATAAACAATAGCCTAAACATATAAAAAGCGGTAAATAATGCCGTTAACATCCCTACCCCCCAAAGTATGGGGGAATCTGTAAAGGTATGTAGCAAAATCTCATCCTTAGAGAAAAAGCCTGATAACGGAGGAAGGCCTGATATCGCTATCGTTGCAATCAACATAGTCACAAATGTAATCGGCAGTTTCTTTTTCAATCCTCCCATTGCTCTCATATCTTGCTCATCTGATAAAGCATATATCACCGAGCCTGCTCCTAAAAACAAAAGAGCTTTGAAAAACGCATGGGTCAATACATGAAAAAATGCTCCAGTAAATGCTCCCACGCCTAACCCTAAAAACATGTAGCCTAATTGGGAAACTGTAGAATAAGCCAACACCTTTTTAATATCATTTTGTGTAAGGGCGATGAAAGCAGCGATAAAAGCTGTACATACACCTATTGTGGCTATGATATTCATCGTTACAGGGGAAAGTACAAAAAGTATATTTGAGCGGGCTATCATATAAATTCCCGCCGTTACCATAGTCGCTGCGTGAATCAGTGCAGATACCGGTGTGGGTCCTGCCATCGCATCTGGCAGCCATGTGAATAAAGGAATCTGAGCAGATTTACCTGTTGCCGCTACAAACAACAATACCGTAATGATTAATAATGTATCTCCACCAAGCGATAACCCTGCCGCTTGGTTAAACACCTCATTATATTCTAAACTTCCGAAAGTGCCAATGATAAAAAATGCCGCCAACAAAAATCCCAAATCCCCAATCCTGTTCATCACAAAAGCTTTTTTTCCTGCAGAAGAGAATGAATTGTTCTTATACCAAAATCCGATAAGCAAATAAGAACAAAGTCCTACCCCTTCCCAGCCGATAAACATGATCAAATAATTAGACCCTAAAACGAGCAGGAGCATAAAGAATATAAACAAGTTCAAATATGAAAAGAATTTGCCGTACCCAGGATCTTTACTCATATAACCTATAGAGTACACATGAATGAGAAATCCAATTCCGGTCACGATGAGTAACATGATGGAACTCAGGGGATCCAATAAAAATGAAAACGAAATTTTCAAATCGCCCACATGAATCCAATCAAAAAAATGAAAATGGAAAATACCCTCAGCACCTGCTGACCTAGCGGCCCATACTTCACCAAATGCTATACAACTCAACACAAAGGAAATGAATACAGAGCCGCATGCTATCAGATTAATTAAAGATTTTGAAAATATATTCCTCCCAAATCCATTTAAAATAAAGCCTACCAAGGGAATGAGTGGAACCAACCAGATCAAATCGTTCATCGTGAATTATTATTATAAAAATATTTTACCAACGTAGTTTACTTAGAGCGTCGATATCAATCGACTTAGTATTTCGATAAACCATGACTATAATAGCCAAACCAACAGCTACTTCCGCTGCGGCTAAAGCCATAATAAAAAACACAAACACTTGTCCGCTCGGATCACCGTGGTGAGCCGAAAATGCCACTAATAATAAATTTACCGAATTTAACATCAACTCGACAGACATCATTAAAACGATTACATTTCTCCGAACCAATACGCCAACAACCCCAATCGAGAAAATAATTGCACAAAAAATCAAATAATGATTTAATGGAATCCCTTGAATTTGTCCTAACATACTATCCATTTCTTTTATGCTTTTTTAGTATCATTCTTCGCTAAAACTACAGCTCCCACCATAGCCGTTAGTAATAAAATGGAAGTTATCTCAAAAGGTAGCAAAAACTCATTAAATAAGACCTTGCCCAAGTTTTTTACTAAACCTATATCGGGCTGCGGTCCGACAAGAGCGTCACTCACATCTAACACTCTAAATGCCCCAAATAAAACAACTAATAAACACATCCCGGCTACTACCCCCATCACCTTTACCAGCACTGATTTCATCGGTTCTGTATCCTCATTCAGATTCAATAGCATGAGAACAAATAAAAAGAGGACCATAATAGCTCCCATATACACAATGAAATTGACTATTGCCAAAAACTGTGCGTTCAGCATAATGTAATGAATGGTAAATGTAAAGAAAGTAACAACCAGATAAAGTACACTGTGCACAGGATTTTTTGTGAAAATCGTCATCAGCGCAAAAATAATAGATAAAAAAGCTACAAAATAAAATAAGGACATTTTCTATAATTTATTCCTGGTTAAGTTTTGTAATATCAAACTTTGGCTCCAACAGTTTGTCTTTACCATAAATAAAATCTTTTCTTAAATAATCTGCTGTCACATGAGGACCGTCCAAATAGATAGCTTCCTTCGGACATGCTTCTTCACATAAACCACAAAATATACAGCGCAACATATTAATTTCATATACTTTAGCATATTTTTCTTCGCGGTATAAATGTTCTTCATCTTTTGTGCGCTCTCCAGATACCATCGTAATAGCTTCCGCAGGACAGGATAATGCACATAAACCACAGGCTGTACAACGTTCTCTACCCTGCTCATCTCGTTTCAAAGAATGTAATCCTCTGTAATTCTTCGAATAAGGACGCTTTACTTCCGGGTAATTAAAAGTCGGCTTTTTCTTAAAAAAATGCCGAATTGTAATACTCAACCCTTTCGCTATGGCAGGTAGATACATCCTCTCCCATATATTCATGGGCTTCTGCTCCAATACTTTCTTCCTATTTGATAAGGCTTGCATCTTGTCTATAGTTTTTAATTCTTAAAAATAATAATCCTTTACCAAAGTAAATACTGCTGTCAAAACAATATTTAGGATAGACAAAGGTATTAAAACCTTCCATCCTAAATGCATAAGTTGGTCAAATCTAAATCTTGGAAGAGTCCATCTCACCCACATAAAGAAAAAGATAAATCCAAATATTTTGGCAAAGAATACAATAACACCAATAATGGTAATCCAATTTTGGGAAAGTCCCAAATCATACATAAAAGGGAAGTTATATCCCCCGAAGTACAACGAAGACATCACTGCTGAAGCCACAAACATGTGAATATATTCTGAAAACATATACAATCCCAGCTTCATAGATGAGTATTCAGTGTGATATCCTCCTACCAATTCCGTTTCACATTCTGGCAAATCAAAAGGAACACGACTACATTCAGCAAAAGAGCAAATCATAAAAAGTAAAAAGCCCAAAGGCTGAACAAATACATTCCAATTTACAAAGCCACTTTGTTGAGCTACAATTTCAGAAAATGAAAGTGTACCTGTGACCATCAGGAGAGCAATCAAAGATAAGCCCATACCGAGTTCATAGCTGATACTTTGTGATGCGGCACGAATAGCTCCTAAAAGGGAATATTTATTATTCGATGCCCAGCCCCCAATCATCACACCATACACACTCAGCGCCACTACTCCAAAAACATAAAGTACGCCTATGTTGATATCGGCAACTTGGAGAACAACTTCGTTACCTCCTATACTTAAAGTCTGTCCCCAAGGAATCACCGCTGAACCTATCAAAGCTGTGATAATCGTAAGAGTAGGCCCTAAGATAAAAAGCCCTTTATGTGCTCCGGCCGGAATTATCTCTTCTTTAAAGAAAAACTTCCCTCCATCACATAGAGGTTGTAATATACCGCCTGGTCCCGCCCGGTTCGGCCCTGGCCGATCTTGCATAAACCCTGCAATTTTACGCTCCGCTAAGGTAGAATACATCGCTATAACCAAAGTAATCGTAAAAATAATAACGACAAGAATAAGCTTTTCAATAATAAAAACGGTTTCCATTTTATTTCCTCAGATTTCTTTATTTATATCGCTCCGATCTTGAGAGCTGTTCTTTATTTGACTCTTGTAACTTTTTATTCTCCTTGATCACCGACGGTGGTTTTAGTTCTTCATAATGATTGGAAGCGATGACTGAAGTATGTTGAACCTTCTTTGGAGATTCAATCACCCAATCAGAAGTTTTTTTCTTGTCAAAGCGGCAAGTATCACAAATAAACTCATGCACTTCTGCATATTCATCCTTTCTGCCTGTCACGCGTAAAACCTCTTCACCTTTATACCACAAGGTGACATTTCCACTGCATTTATCGCACTCTCTATGTGCATTTACAGGCTTGGTAAACCACACTCTATTCTTAAACCTAAAAGTTCTATCTGTAAGAGCCCCTACCGGACATACATCTATCACATTACCTATAAAATCTGAATCTAAAGCTTTTTCAATGTAAGTAGATATTTCAGACTTCACACCTCTGAACAAAACTCCATGTTCTCTTTTTTCTGTCAACTGATCTGCCACATACAAACATCTATAGCACATTATACAACGATTCATGTGCAGTTGTATTTTATCTCCGATATCAATACGTTCAAAAGTACGCTTCACATAGTTAAATCTCGTTTCTTGCAAGCCGTGTTCATAGCTTAAGTCTTGCAGGTCACATTCTCCGGCCTGATCACAGACTGGACAGTCTAAGGGGTGATTTATCAATAAAAACTCTACTACTCCTTTACGGGCTTCCAGTACATCCGGGTTTGTAATGTTCTCTACTTCCATTCCTTCCATGACTGTGGTACGGCAAGAAGGAACAAGTTTAGGCATAGGTTTCGGATTTTGATCCGACCCTTTGGACACTTTTACCAAGCAAGTCCGGCATTTCCCTCCTGTTTCTTCTAAAGAAGTATAATAACACATCGCCGGTGGAACAATTTCACCTCCGATCTGCCGGGCAGCATTCAAGATAGTGGTCCCTTCAGGAACTTCAGTAGGAATGCCATCAATTTTTATCTTAATTTTTTTTTCGTTCTCAGCCATTTTCCTATACCTAATTAAGTTGTAAAATTATTCTGTCACTGTTGAAACTAAAGGATCGGCATAAGGACCGACACCAAAATTCCTCGTTTGAGCTTCTTCAGGATGACTGATATGCCATTCGAATTCCTCTCTAAAATGACGAACAGCGCTCGCTACAGGCCAAGCAGCTGCGTCCCCCAGCGGACAGATTGTATTCCCTTCTATATTATGAGCAATATTTACCAAAAGATCAATATCACTTTGAGAACCTTTCCCATATTCTATGTCATAGAGTACTTTATCTAACCAAAATGTACCTTCTCGACAGGGCGAACACTGTCCACAACTTTCATGTGCATAAAATCTCGCAAAATTCAGTGTATTCCGCACAATACATTGGTCTTCATCAAAAGCTATAAAGCCGCCTGAACCTAACATAGTACCCGTCTCGAAACCTCCCTCTGCCAGAGATTCATACGTCATCAAGCGTTTCTCTCCATTAGCTGTAGTGGTAATAAGATTTGCGGGGAGAATAGGTACTGAAGAACCTCCTGCAACAACTGCTTTCAGTTGTTTTCCACGAGCTATCCCGCCACAGTATTCATCAGAATAGATAAACTCCTCTACCGATAACCCCATTTCAATCTCATAAACACCAGGTTTTTTTAAGTTTCCGCAAGCGGAAATTAATTTCGTTCCTGTACTGCGCCCTTCACCTACTTTAGCATATTCTTCTCCGCCATCATTGATAATAGGCACTGTTGCCGAAATAGTTTCCACGTTATTCACAACAGTAGGTCGGTTATACAATCCAGAAACAGCTGGAAATGGTGGTTTAATTCTCGGATTTCCTCTTTTTCCTTCCAAAGATTCCAACAAAGCAGTTTCTTCCCCGCAAATATAGGCTCCGGCACCTGGGGAAACATGGATTTCCAAATCGTATCCTTTGCCGAGAATATTTTCACCTAAAAATCCAGCTTCTTTTGCTTCTGCAATAGCTTTTTCCAATATCCGGATTTGTGGCATCATTTCTCCGCGCACATAAATGTAAGAGTCTTTCGCTCCCAGTGCAAAGCTCGAAATAATCATCCCTTCAATAAGGAGATGTGG
The DNA here is from genome assembly GCA_021794195.1 of Bacteroidota bacterium. Lineage (GTDB taxonomy): Bacteria > Bacteroidota > Bacteroidia > Sphingobacteriales > Sphingobacteriaceae > Sphingobacterium. Next base: position 20,365 of record JAJYRG010000024.1, on the reverse strand, counting down.
AATAAAAGTCATCAAATGTCTGTCTTTAAAAGTTCCAGGCTCTGACTCATCTGCATTACAAACCAAATGGCGCGGTACGCCTTCTGGTTTAGCCAAAAAACTCCACTTCATCCCCGTCGGAAATCCTGCTCCACCCCGTCCTCTCAAACCTGATGCTTTTACCTCTTCCAATACATCTTCAGGAGACATAGAACTCAATGCTTTTTCAACAGCTCTATATCCACCTTTTTGTCGGTACACCTCAAAGGTTTCTATTCCCGGGACATTTATATGTTCGTATAATAACTTACGGCTCATGTATGCAACAGTTATTTTTCTTGTTCTTTTTTTCTTAATTCAGCAATCAGCTGATCTACTTTTTCAACGGTCAAATTTTCATAAAAAGTATATTCCGGGCCTATTTGCAAAACAGGACCGAAACCACAAGCAGCAATGCATTCGACTCCGCGCCAAGAGAACAGACCATCTTCGGTGACTTCCCCCTCTTTTACACCCAAAGTTTTTTCTATGTGTTCCATGATTTTCTCTGCACCGACTAAGCAACAGGGCCCTGTGCGGCATATATCCAACACATATTTACCTTTAGGCGACAAGTGAAACATAGTGTAAAAAGTCGCTACTTCATACACTTCTATAGATTGCAAATTTAGATATTCCGCTATTTTATCCATAGCGTTTACACTCATCCACCCATACTCCTTCTGTACTAAGTGCATAATAGGCAATAGCGCAGATTTCTCACGTCCTTCCGGGTAATGAGAAACTATTTCGCCAAATTGTGCTAACATCTCTTCCGAGAAGTTGACCTCTTGATTTTCTGTTACTTTAAGCATCTAACTCTCCTGCTATGACGTTCAAGCTACTCATATTAATAATGGCATCAGCAAGCACCATTCCTTCACTCATATGAGCAAACATTTGATAATTTATAAGAGAAGGCCTTCTAAAATGCAGTCTGTAAGGCGTTCTGCCTCCATCGTTAATCAAGTAAAAACCTAATTCTCCATTCGCTCCTTCTACTGCATGATATACTTCAGTTTTTGGAGTTTCTACTTCTCCCATCACCAGTTTAAAGTGATAGATCAAGGCTTCCATATTGTTGTAAACCTGCTCTTTTGGTGGCAAATAAAACCCAGGTACATCAGCATAAAAAACACCTTTTGGTTCCTTCTCAATTTTTTGCAAGGCTTGCTCTATGATACGCATAGATTGCCACATCTCTTCATTACGTACCATGAAACGATCGTAAACGTCCCCATTCGTACCTACAGGCACTTCAAAATCAAACTCTTCGTAGCTACAATAAGGGTCTTGGACCCGAATATCATAGTCGATACCTGTAGCACGAAGCAAAGGGCCTGACCAACTATAATCTATAGCTTGCTCAGGCGTCACTGCCGCTACTCCGGATGTACGTTCAATGAAAATCCTATTTCTAACAAAAAGATCTTCAAATTCTTTTAACACCCTCGGAAAACGATCAAGAAACGCGCGAATCTTGGCCCAGGCTACATCGTTAAAATCACGTTCAAAACCACCAATTCTACCGATATTGGTAGTAAGGCGGGCTCCACAGATCTCTTCATAAATTTCGTAAATAGCTTCCCGCTCCTGCATTAAATATAAAAAGCCTGAAAAAGCGCCTGTATCTACGCCCAAAATTCCATTACAGATAATATGATCAGTAATACGGGCCAGTTCCATAATAATGACACGCATATACTGTACCCGCTTGGGAATTTCTATCCCCAAAAGTTTTTCTACCGTCATATGCCACCCCATATTATTAATCGGAGATGAACAATAGTTCATCCGATCTGTCAAAGGGGTAATTTGATAGAAAGGTCTGTGTTCCGCGATTTTTTCAAAAGCACGGTGGATATACCCTATAGTGGATACGCAGCTAACGATACGCTCTCCATCGATTTGAAGCACATTTTGAAACACACCATGGGTAGCCGGATGGGTAGGCCCGAGGTTTAATGTAACCAAGCTGTCCTGTGGATCGCTATCCTTAAAAACCGGCTGGTTTGATGTAATACGCGTAATTGTTTTACTCATTAAAACACCCTTTTAATTATTTACGGTCTAACGACCAAAATATTTATCTTCTTTATCTACTCTGTTCGGATCTTCCAATGGGTACTCTTTACGCATTGGGAAAACCTCCATAGAATCCATATTCAATATCCGGCGTAAATCGGGATGCCCTTTAAAATTCACTCCGAAAAAGTCATAGGTTTCTCTTTCCATCCAATTGGCTCCATTCCATAGAGCCGTAGCAGAAGGAATATTCAAATCCGACTTTTCTAAAAAGACTTTTAACCGCATTCTAATCTTATGCACCCAGCTATGTACATGGTATACGACTGCAAAGTCCTTTTGCTGATCAGGATAATGTACCGCAGTAATATCTGTCAAAAATATAAACTGTAGCTCTTTATCCTCTTTTGCAAAGCGCAGCACGTCCATGATTTGTTCTCTATTTACACTGCCTGTTATCTCGCCGTGTTCATCTTCCTGCAAAGACAGCGCATCCGCAAACTTTTCTGACAGTTTTGCGATTACAGTAGCTTTATCCATTTTTTATATCGTATTTTTCCAATAATGCCTGATACTCTGGAGTATTTCGCCTATTTAAAGACTCTGTTTTAACAATATCCTGTAATCGCATTATTCCGTCCAAAATTGCTTCCGGACGAGGTGGGCATCCTGGCACATATACATCTACCGGAATAACCTCATCTATACCTTGTAACACGGAATAGCTGTCAAAAATACCTCCGCTAGATGCACAAGCTCCTACCGCTATTACCCAGCGAGGTTCTGCCATTTGCATATACACTTGGCGCAATACGGGACCCATTTTCTTAGCTATTGTTCCCATTACCAAAAGCATATCCGCCTGCCGAGGAGAAAAGCTTGGCCGCTCCGCCCCAAATCTAGCCAAATCATAATGCGAACCCATCGTTGCCATATAAGCAATACCGCAACAGGAAGTCGCAAAAGGCAAAGGCCACAGCGAGTTTGCACGAGCCAACCCAATGACTTTGTCAAACCTTGTTGCAAAAAAACCACTTCCTTCAATACCCGGTGGCGCTTCTGAAAAACTTACTTTACTCATATCGTTCCTCAATATCTTTCCACTTTAATTCTAAATGAATTAAGTCTAAATTCTACTCATCCCAATCAAGGGCTTTCTTTTTAATCACATAGAAAAACCCTAACAGAAGGAGCCCCATAAAAATAAACATTTCGATGAGACCTTGCATCCCAAATTCGCGAAAATTAACTGCCCAGGGATACATAAAGATCACTTCTATATCAAAAATGACAAATAATATCGCTACTAAAAAATACTTTACAGAAAAGGGCTGTCGGGCATTCCCAACCACCTCTACACCTGACTCAAAAGAAGTCAATTTATTTTCTGTGCGCACCTTAGGCCCCAAAAGATGGGTAGCTATTATTGTAACTACTCCAAAACCAACTGCTACGCCTAATTGAATTAAAATAGGCACATAATCAACAGGGATATTTTGTGTCATTTCCGAATCCATAACGGGGTAATTATACTTCTATTTATGCAAATGTAAGCAATAAAATGATAAAAAAAAGGGACACCCGTCATAGTGTCCCTTTATATCTTTTTTGATACAATATATTCTATAAAATTTCGATAAATGACTGAGCAAATTCATTTTCAGGATCCAACTCCAATGTTTTTTCAAAATGCTCTTTTGCTTTTTCGTCATCCCCTTTTGCATAGCTATAATATCCCAAGTAATTATTAGCATCAGTAATATATCCTTGGTTATCCTCCTCTGATTCACCTTCTAACTCTTCTAAAAGCTGAGTAAACGAATCAACAAACAAACCTTCCATTGCTTCTGGATCTTGGAGGTTGTCTAAACCTAATTGAGATAGTCCAGTGTAATACAGCGCCGGAATAAAATACCGCTTTGTATGGTCATTTTTTTCTTCGATAACCACTGCAAAATAATCAATGGCTTTTTGAAGGTGCTCCTTAGCTTCACCAGATGCCGGCTCTTCTTCTTCACCTTCTTCTGCTTCTGCTTCTTGCTCATTCAACAACCTACTACCGATAGAATACTCTCCTTGTCCTAAGTAGTAGTTAGAATCGAAGTAATAGTCTGATTCGGGCATAGAAGCCGGTACAGCAAACATTCTTAAAGCCGCATCTTTTTCGTCTTGATCATCTTCCTGGTATTTTGCAAAAGCTGTCTCTGCAATATCTGCCAGTAAATCTTCTTCTTCTTCCGGATCCTCTTCTTGTTTTTTAACGGCCTCATTCAACAACTCTATCCCTTTTTCATGATCTCCGTCAGTAGCACTTACATTGGCCAGACCAGCAAACAGATAATCCCGCGCGATCAATCTCTCTTCTTCTACTCTATCAAACAACGTTTCAAGGTATTCGACAGACTGTGCATAATCTTTATCGTTATAAGCGATATACCCTAAATAACGATAGACCTTCGCATCTACACCTTCTGCATCTGCCAGTTCTTCAGATACTTCTTTAAGTTCCTCATAGTTACCAGAATATACTAAGAAGTCAGCATAACGGGTTTTGGCTTCAATAGATTCGTCTCCTGCCAAACTTAGATATTTTTGATAGGCTTCTACTGCTTTCTTATTCGTCTCTCTATACTCCTCTTGCTCCATCTGAAGCGACGATAGATAATAAGTTTCTGCTAACTCCCGGTATGTCGGTGCGTAATTAGGGTATTCTTCGGCCAAAGCTTCCAACTGCTCGAAAGCTACATCATAAGCTTGTGCACTCCGGGTAATAACGGCTTGCGCCAGTTTCGCTCTTACCAGATCAGGATCAATGTTTAATGCGTCTCTATATGCAACATAGGCAGGGCTATTCTCTCCCAAACCTAAATATGCATCTCCTACAGACACTTTTATATCCGGATCTTTAGCATTTTTTTCTTCTGCTTGTTTCAAGTACTCCAGTCCTTTTTCATAATCCGGCTTTGGAGCCTCTACATAACCTTTCCCCACATAATATAAAGGCAAGTACTCTCTTCTACCCAATTTCTCCGTTGCCTCTTTAAATTTTCCTTCTGCAGCATCAACATCACCTCTCTGAAGATCCACTAATCCCAATCCTACTAAATTAAGGTTTTGCTCTTTTTTCTTCGAGTTTTCAACGCCTTCTTCAAAGACGATAGCTGCTGAATCAAGCTTATCATTAACTATGTGAATATTTCCTAAATAGAAATATGCTTCTCCAGTTTTAGGCTTTTTAGTCACTATCGTAGTCAACATATCTTTCGCCTTGTCATATTGTTCAGCTTCTAATGCAATTTTTGCGTCTTTGATACTTTGCGCTCCGGCAGTGCCCACTGCCCCTACCAGAAGAAGGCTTAAAAATAAATTATTCTTTCTCATAACTATTTTCTCTAATATTCTGTGTTTTCTGTTATTATTCTACCTTGTCCCTAATTATTATTTCTCTTCCCGGCATGGTGTCGGGAAGCATTCCGGCTTTCAAAAATACACGCTGGCCTCTATCACCGGTTATAAACGAAGACCAGCCAATTCCCAATGCAGTCTTAGGCTGGTAATTAAGAACGTATATATCACGCATGAGCGGATATTTGCCCAAGCCAAAATTCGATTGAGTAGGTGCATAATAGTCTCCATCTGCCTGCTCTCCCATCGAGTTTTGAACGTCCAAGATACGAATTTTATTTATATCCTTAAACGTTTTTTTAATTGTTCTAAATTCATCGTAACTGACCACAGCTATAACACCGGGCTCTCTAACTACCTTTGACACAAGGGAGTCCAGACTTTCAGTTTCGCTGACTTTAGCTCCGGAAACTTTGTCAATATTAAAAATATTTTTTAACTGCCTAAAAAGGCTGGAATTTATGCTCTCAAATAGCAATGTATTAAAGCCCTCTATTTCTTCTCCCCGGAGAAGACTTTTTACTTGTTCAAGTTGAATTTTCGAATCGGGCCCATCGTGGTTCGTGAAGAATACAATCCCTTCTTTGGCTGCAGGGAAAACACGCGGTTTGATCGAACGCTTTTCAAAGCTTAAACTTTCCTCTTCGTCCAGTGTCCGTGTCAATATTGCAAAATCAGCCTCCCGATTAATCAGCTTATGTATGGCTACTTTCTCATTTTCTGCGATAAGATTTATCTGCGCATTGGGATATGAACCTTCGAAAAGCTCTTTGTGTTCCGTGATAATGGACAAAATTGTTTCATCCACAAGCACATCCAATTCTCCGGATAAAATACCGGATGCTGTTTTTTTAGTTTCAACTTTACTTTCTTTACTGTCTTTTTTCAAAAAATTACAAGATGTAAGAAAGAAACCTGATAAAAACAGGAAGAAAGAAAAACGGACCGCTGTTTTCATATTTATTTCTATAAATAAAACAATACCCGGATTAATGCCTAAAATTATTTTGCCATAACCGCGCAAATCTCATAAAGGAATATACAATAATCAATATTCCAAATAACGTTTTATATGTAGGATCGATCTCGATAGGGAAGTTTTTCCAAAAAATAATCGTTAACCCTAAAATAAAATAAAACGCGAACATAAAAAGGCCCAAAATCGACAAAAATCGCTTAGTAGGCGATTTTTGTCTGTAATTTGTTTTTTTAAACCTTTCTTCTTCCATTACTACTGTAAATTAAGCGTAATCGGCAAAGTGTACGCTACACGCACAGGTCTTCCGTTTTGGATACCCGGGCTCCATTTTGCTGCTTTCTCCAATACGCGTACCGCCGCCTCTCCGGTTCCGTAAGACAAATCCCGTACGACTTTAATGTCTGTTAGGCTCCCGTCTTTCTCTACAACAAAGGAAACCTGAATTGTACCTTTCACACCCGCATCAATAGCCCCTTGGGGATACACATAGTTTTTACCTACCCACTGTCTAAAAGCAGCCAAACCGCCTGGGGGTTCTGGTTCAACCTCCACAGATTTAAATATCTTATTTGAATCCGAGCCTTCCGGATCTCCTTTTGTACTACCTGTCACCTGCCCTTCTTGTTTTTTAGAGCCGAACTCACCTTTAGGTACTGAAGTACCTTGCCCTGTACCTTTTAAGGTAATACGGGCAGGGGTTTTCTTTTCGTCCTGCAGCTCTTCCTGGCTTGCCACCTCTTCCGTTACATTTTCTTCCGGAACTACTTCCGGCTCCGGGAAGCGAACTAAGTCTTCAGAAGGTAAGTCTTGTGCAATTTGCTGTGGTTCCTCCTCTTCTTCTTGGAAAATTTCCTCTTCTTCCTCCTCTTCTTCCTCTACATCGGGAATATCCAAGTCTTCGAGCGTCACTTCAGTCACTTCCTCTACCTCAGGTTGTTCTTGCTTAGGAAATATTTGAATGTTAAATACTCGAGGGGCTGTCAATACAACTACTGCACTGAAGACGATTACCATACCGATATTCGTCGCTCTCGCCGAGAGCTTTCGCAAAGCGTAAGCACCGTAGTCCTTGTTTCTTCCTTCAAAAACTACATCAAGCCACTCTTTTTTAAATAAATCTAATTTTGGACCAAACATATTTGTTTTTTATCGTTTGTTCTCTTATAACGACGTACCGCTAAAACACGGCTTAGTCGTTAAATAAGTTCTCTTCTTTTAATTGTTCTATATCTGCTTCACCGATCTTAGCAATCATGTATCTTTTGACATCGACTATTTTCATTTCGTCAAGTACGTCGACAAGGTTTCTATGGATTGATTTTTCACTTGGTCTGATGACCACTATCAAATCCTTTCCATTTGATCTTGCCGGTACCTCTTTCTTCATTTTCTGTAAAACCTCTCTGAGACCGGATTTGCTGTAATCTACCACTTCCGGGGGATAAATAGGATTAGCCAATTGCCCATAATACCAAAGTATTTTATTATCGGATCCCAATAGAAGGGTCACCGAACGATTGTCTGCAATTTCAACCTTATCATCCTTCTCTTCTTCTATTTTATTTTTGTCCGGCATAGCCACATCCATGGCTTGAGGCTTGTTGAGGGAGGTTGTTAACATGAAAAAAGTAATCAATAAGAATGCTAAATCCACCATCGCAGTGAGATCCACTCTACCGCCCTTATCTTTTTTACCGTCTCCGGAATCTTTTTTTAACTCTGCCATTTATATATCTTTTACTATTCCACGTCCGAACGCAAACCTGTGACAAAACTAAATTTATTTTGCTTTTGGTTTCTCAATGTTTCGATAATCAGATTGATAATCGGATACTTTTCTTCAGCATCCGCTTTTATCGCAATCTTCATCGGACCTTTTGCTTTATACCTTGAATCTTCACTTTCCCGCTCTCGTTCTACGGATACTGTTGCCAGTCTCGATTGTTGCACCCAGTGATACAACTCATTTGACTTGTCTTCTGTAGAATCCACAGGAATCCCACTTTGCATCGTATCATCTATATCTGCCTTATCCAAAGACAAAAGCTGCCTTAAGTTTTCAATAGGCACACCGAAATCCTCTGTAAGACGAAACTTCTCGTAATCTTCTTCTGAAAACGATATTCCATATTGAGCAGACATATTTTCAAGTGTTTTTTTTCTTACTTCAAAATCTTTGATAGAAAAAAACACTTTTCCCCCATCTCCTACTGTGATTATCCCCAAATTATCATCAGGCAATTTATCTTGAGTAGTAGAAGCAGGAGTGTCCACCATTAAAGTCTCTTCTTGACGAGCTTGCGCAGTTAAAACAAAGAATGTAAGAAGCAAAAAGGATACATCACACATTGCGGTCATGTCAATCGTGGTATCTTGTCTTTTTACCTTTGCTTTTTTTGCCATCTTTTACTCCTTTATAAATATTAATTAATGTTGAATACGCGAAGAGCAATGTCATTAAAAACTAAATCCTTCACTCTCTTTTATTACATTTTCCTATGCATTTACTTTTTGCACAAGGACGCTGCCTGTTAAAAGCTTTATCGCGATTAAACTACTTCTTTGTGCTGTGAAGCATATGTTTGTACAATTGAAAAGCCCGCTTCATCAATAGAATAAGTAAGCTTATCAATTTTAGCAGTCAACATGTTATATAGGATAATAGCGAATGTCGAAGTCGCAATACCGGTCGCCGTGTTTACCAAAGCTTCCGAAATACCGTTTGCTAAAGCCGCTGAATCCGGAGCTCCACCTGTCGCTAATGCAGCAAACGCGCGAATCATACCCGTTACCGTACCTAATAAACCAGTCAATGTACCGATAGATACCAAAGTAGCTAACACATTCAGGTTTTTTTCCAACATCGGCATTTCTAATGCTGTTGTCTCCTCAATCTCTTTTTGAATAGCTAAAGATGCTTTCTCAGTATCTACGGTCGGGTCTGCTGATACTTCTTTATATTTTATCAAACCCGATCTCACTACGTTAGCTACTGATCCTTTTTGTTTATCACACTCAGAGATTGCTTTATCAATATTACCTCCGTTAAGCAGTTGCTGGATTTTTCTCACGAAATTCCCCACGTTAGAAGTACCAGAAGCTCTATTAATCACAATAAAGCGCTCAATAGAGAATACCCAAACCATTAAAAACAAACCAATTAGAATCGGAACTACGACCCCGGCTTTGTAAACCATGCCCGGGTAGTTTCCTGGCAGAGGTTGGTTTTCCCTATCTCCATCAATAAAGTTATCCGGATTTCCCATATAATAGTTCCAAATCAAGAACCCAAGTATAAAACAAAGAATAATGGATAAACTAGCAAATAGGTTCCCTGATTTTCCATCGTTCGCCTTTTTTTCTTTCTTAATCGGGCCAGTAGTTTTTGGTGCGTTTGCCATTTTTTTAATTTTTAAATTTTTACTGTTGTTATTAAATTTCAAATAAATTATTTAATTCTACTTATTACACTTTACTCGAACATGTTTGATGAAACAAGTTTAAACAAATATAATATTTTGTAATAAAAACAAAACGAATTTTCGCTTTATTAACAAAACACTCAAAACAAAAAAGTTCTGTTGTCCTTCCCGTTCCAAACATCTCTTATCGTCACTTTCACTTCAAACTTTCCTGTTTGTTTAAACGTTTCTTTTACAATGAAAATCATTTTTTCTCTTAAATGCAAATAATAAAAACAATTAGTCATAAAATTAAGTAAGCGATCACTCACGAGGTTATCGCTAACTCACAAGTAATAAACGTTTTAAATTATATTTTATTGCATGAGATAAAAATGACATTTTTTTTAGATAATTTACAGATTTTCCTATTTCCCCGAAATCTTCACTTTGTATTCTCGGGATACAAGAATATCGTAAACTTTTTCGCGCATTTCCCCCTGAATAATAATCTGTCCCTCTTTTACACTTCCGCCGACCCCACATTTTTGCTTTAACAATTTCGCCAAATCATTCAAATCATTTTCAGCTCCGACGAAATTATCGACTATAGTGACCACTTTTCCTTTTCGAAAACGGCGGTCTAAAAAGACTTTAAGGTTTTGCTGGGAATTCGGTAAAGTTCCTTGCGTATCATGTTCTTCTTCATCATAAGAGAAAGACTCATCTGTAGAATACACAATCCCTTCGTATTTTTGTTTTTTCCGTTTTGACATACTTTATTTCTTCTACGCTAACAAATTATTTTTAATGACCGGGGCATCACTTGGACATTAATATCTTCTTCAAGTTCGATGGGCTCCCCATCAATATGTACAAGTCCTTTTTCCTGTCTTTCAATTTTAATTTCCTTTCCAGGGATAATTTCCACATATTCCGATTGATCGGCTGAACGGTTAAACATATGAAAAATGAGACGTGGTAATATATAAAAAGGAAATTTATGAACTATACATACATCTAACAAGCCATCGGTTACCGAAGCATTCGGAGCAACGTATGCATTGTTACCAAATTGGGGCGAATTAGCGATGCTTATCATGAAAGCTTCTCTTTCAAATGCCTTACCGTCTATGGTTATCTTATATTTACTGGGTTTATATTTGCTCAAAACATTGATAATCGAACGCAAATAGCCTATAGGTCCTCTTATATTTTCCTCCGCAAAACTAAAACTCACATTTGCGTCAAAGCCCATTCCCGACACGTTAAAAAATTCATGTCCGTTTATCATACCGCTATCAATTTCCATAATCTCAAATCGATTTATTCTTCGAATAGCTGCAGATTCATTAAGGGGTATACCCAAACACAACGCCAATCCATTGCCGGATCCTTCAGGGATAATACCCAAAGGCATGTTCGTGCCGGACAGTGCGGCTCCTATTTCATTGATAGTACCATCGCCACCTACCGCCACAACCGCATCGTAATCTTTTTCAATAGCTTTTTTTGCTAGTTCATAAGCATGATTTTCTCGCGAAGTACGCTGGAACGTAGGATCAAACGCGTCCAAGTCCAGCACTTCCAAAACTTGCTTATTAAAAGCAGATTTTCGTTTCCCTCCGGAAACAGGGTTAATAATGAAAAGTATTTTTTTTCTATACATACTTCTTACCAAGACAAAAATAAAGATAAGTAAAACTTCATTAAAAAATATTTTTTATAAGGATTATCAGGTCTAATCAATAAATATTGTGAAGATTAATTTTAGTTTCTGACAAAGAATTGTAGATTTGCAATACAAAATAAAAATGTGGAATGATTTGCATTATGCATCTTGTCTAAATAAATGCATGAGAAGGAGATTGCAACCACAGTAAAAAAGTGCTAAAACCAAATTTCTTTTTGTTTTTTCCACTTTACTTCGGACATCACTCTCTTTTCTCTTTTGATATTAAAAGTTTAAAAATAAATTCTATGACTTATTTTTTTTCTTCCGAATCCGTTTCAGAAGGGCATCCCGATAAAATCGCAGATCAAATATCAGATGCTCTGGCTGACAACTTTTTAGCCTGGGATGAAGACGCTAAAGTAGCTGTAGAAACTTTAGTAACAACAGGACAGGTGGTTTTAGCTGGGGAAGTAAAATCTAAAGAATACTTGGACGTACAAAAGATTACACGCTCCGTTATCGAAAAAATCGGCTATACTGATCCGGCCTATAAGTTCGAAGCAAAGTCCTGCGGTATATTATCTGCTATCCATGAACAGTCTACAGACATCAATCAAGGTGTAGATAGAGATAAAAAAGAAGACCAAGGAGCAGGAGACCAAGGGATTATATTTGGTTATGCAAGCGATGAAACCAAAAACTATCTCCCTTTAGCTTTAGATCTTTCTCATAAGCTACTCTATGAGTTAGCAGAATTACGCCGTGAAAAGAAAGAAATAACATATCTGCGGCCGGACGCAAAAGCTCAAGTTACCTTAGAATATGACAATAATCATCAACCCTTAAAAATTGACAGTATTGTCCTTTCTACCCAACACGATGTTTTTGATGAAGATGACGAGAGGATGCTGTCAAAAATAAAAGAAGATATAAAAACTATCCTCATCCCCCGGGTAAAATCTCAGTTTCCGGAAAGTATTCAAAAGCTTTTTCATGAGGGCATCAAATACCATGTCAATCCTACAGGTAGATTTGTCGAAGGTGGACCGCATGCAGATACGGGTCTTACGGGCAGAAAAATCATCGTGGACACTTACGGAGGGAAAGGAGCACACGGTGGCGGAGCCTTTTCTGGAAAAGACCCTTCTAAAGTAGACCGATCAGCCGCATATGCTACTCGGCATATTGCTAAAAATTTGGTTGCGGCCGGCGTAGCCAGTGAGGTTTTAGTGCAAGTGGGTTATGCTATTGGCTTGAAAAATCCCATGGGCATATATGTGGATACTTTCAATACCAGTAAAATCAATGTTACCGATTCTGAAATTGCTGAGAAAATCAAAGAACTCTTTGACTTGACTCCTTACGGAATAGAAAAAAGATTAAAGCTCAGAAATCCGATTTACTTTGAAACGGCAGCTTACGGACACATGGGACGTACCCCAAAAACCTTAAAAAAGACGTTTGAAAACAGTGCAGGACAAACCAAAGAAGTGGAGGTGGAGCTTTTCACTTGGGAAAAACTGGACTATGTGGACAAGATAAAAGAAGCTTTCGGTATTTAAGATCTGAACATCTAATTTAAAAGAATAGGGCTATCCGTTGCAACGGATAGCCCTATTCTTTTAACCTATATCTATTCACATAACTTGAATCAGGCTGCTTAAACCGTAATTACAGACTTGCAGAAGAAGTAGGAATTTTTCGGTTTACTTTTTTAACCAATCCCTGCAAAACTTTTCCAGGACCTACTTCCACAAAGCTGTCTACTCCCTCAGCCAGCATGTTTTGCATAGTTTGCGTCCACCTTACCGGACTGGTCAGCTGAGTAATTAAATTTGTTTTAATTTGGATAGGGTTAGAATAAGCTTTAGCATCTACGTTTTGATAAACCGGGCAAACAGGAATGGAAAATTCCGTCTGCTCAATGGCATGCTGCAATTCCAGTTTTGCAGGCTCCATCAAAGGTGAGTGAAAAGCTCCACTTACGTTTAATTTTAATGTTCTCCTTGCTCCTCCTTCTTCCAGTTTTTTACAGGCTTGGTCCACCGCATCGACAGTTCCGGATATCACAACTTGCCCAGGACAATTATAATTTGCTGCTATCACTGTTCCTTCTATAGATGCGCAAATATCTTCCACTACCTTATCTTCCAATCCCAATATTGCCGCCATTGTAGACTCTTGCAATTCACAGGCGTTTTGCATAGCGTTCGCCCGTTTACTCACCAAAGCCAACCCATCTTCAAAAGACAAAGCTTCTGTGGCTACCAACGCCGAAAACTCACCCAAAGAGTGCCCAGCCACCATATCAGGTTTGAAATCATCTCCTAAGCATTTTGCTAGAATAACAGAATGTAAAAATATAGCCGGCTGCGTTACTTTCGTTTGCTTCAAATCTTCTTCCATACCCGTAAACATCACATCCGTAATGCGGAAACCCAAAATTTCATTTGCTTTTTCAAAAAGCTCTTTTGCATTTTGATATTCGTCGTACAAATCTTTCCCCATACCGACATACTGGGCTCCCTGCCCTGGAAATATATATGCTTTCATATTTTTATGTTGAAATAAAACTGTAAAATTATCCCTCTATTGGTAAATACTGTAACGAAAAGAAATGATCTTCCTGAAATACTTCTTGAGCAACTTCCGTTAAGCTCTCGTTGCTGATATTTTCAATCCGTTGAAACACTTCTTCAATACCGATGACTCTTCCGTAATCCAACACGTTTTTGGCATCTGAAATAATCATTCCTAAGCGATTTTCTTCTGCCAAAGCTATTTGTCCCTTAATCTTTTGTTTGGCTTTCTGCAGTTTATATGAAGATAAAGGTTGATTTTTGATTTTCCTCAACTCCTTATATATTAAACGCACCGCTTTCTCATATTTTTTCTTGTCCGTACCCATATATATGGAAAATATTCCGGTATCAGAATATACTCCGTAGTGAGATTCTATAGTGTAGGCAATACCATATTTTTCTCTTACCGCAAGATTCAAAACAGAACTCATTCCCGCACCTCCTAAAATATTATTCAGCAAAAGCAATTCCATTTTTTTAGGATGGTGCATACCATAGCCCTGCACCCCCAGCATATAATGAACCTGATGTATAGGCTTTTCTACTTCAAGATGTTTTCTTTTGGTGAGAATGACAGTGTCTCTTTTCCGATCAGGTAAGTTTTCCACGACATTTCCGAAAAAACGCTCTACAAGTTTTTTAACTTTTGCGGGTTTATAATCTCCGGTAATGCCAATGACCATTTCATCTGTACGATAATTTCGCTGAATAAACTGCAAAATATCCCGGGAGGAAAGGGTAGACAAGTCTCTTTTCGCTCCGAGGATATTGTGTCCTAAACCAGAACCTGAAAAAAGCAAATCTTCAAAATCATCCATTATGGATTCTTCAGGACTGTCTAAGTAAGAGGATATTTCATCAAAAATAACTTGCTTTTCCTTTTGGAGTTCCCATTCGGGAAATGTAGAATGGAAAACAATATCCTCAAACAGATCAAGCACCCGCTCTAAATAATTAGACAGAACAGAAGCATGAATACAAGTATACTCTTTTGTGGTGTACGCATTTAAATCACCTCCTACAGATTCTATCCGGTTTATGATACGGGAAGTATTGCGTTTTTCGGTTCGTTTGAAAAGCATATGCTCAATAAGATGGGCTATGCCGAACAAACCTGTCTCTTCATCTCGAGATCCTGCATTGATAAGCAAACAAGTATGAGTGACCACAGCCTTTTGCGGGTAAAAAACTACACGAATGCCATTTGGCAGTTGAAAAATGGAATGATCCATATAATAAATCACATTGGCAAAAACACAAAGGTATTAATAATTATATCAAAGTAAGAAAAACAAAACTTCGGTTAAGTGAAGTCACAAAAAAGAAGAGGGCCATCAATCTAAAGAAGTAATTTTACCAAAAACTTAAACACCCTATCAAAATACACTCTTGTAAAGCGAATTAACGTCTTCTCCCTCGAGGGCCGCTTCTGTCTCCATCTGCGGGATTTACTCCCCCTGCAAACTTAGAAAGCTTATACGTCAGCGTAACCATAAAATACTGCCCAAGTCGGTTAGTACGTGTATCTGACACTAAGTTAAGTGCTTCCACATTCGTCCTTGCAATATTTATTTGCTCGTCAAGTACGTCAAAAGCAGCAACACGGATAGTTCCCTGATTTGATTTCAACATTTTTTTCTCTATGTAAGCATTGATAATAAAAGGGTTATCATCAAATCCGCTCCCTGTGTAAAATGCTTTGGACAAATCATACCCAAAAATCCATGTCGGTGAAAGGTTGACCGATCCATATAATGTTGGAGATAAACTCGACGTAATGAGCTTCCGCTCTGTAAGAGTATTTACGGTATGGTTCCACATATACCGTACTCCCGGACTAATCTCTAAGTTTTCCGAGGGGTTATAACGGAATGAAAGGCCTTGGTTCAGCACCCAGTTTTGAGCAACATTCTTGTAAGAGTCCGAGAAAGCCACATTATTATTATAGCTGGCACCACCCATTACCATTATATTATATGTTTTATCCTTAAAAGATTTTCCGTAATGATAGAATGAACGTAAATTATACGTACCGGATGCATTTAGATAGTTTGTTTCCTGAACGACTCCAAGCTCAGGATCACGATTTTGCACCATATTAGATACGATTTTATCCTGTGCCAACGAACCTCTAAACATTAAGAAGAAAGTACGGCCTTTTTGAAAGTCCGAATTGCTGAAACGCAACCGCAAATTATGGTTGAATTCAGCATTCAGATCCGGATTACCTGTAACGATAGATGTAGGGTTTGAATTATCAGTAAAAGGCTGAATTTGTGTAATAGAAGGTTCGTTTGAAGAACCCGAATAATTAATCCGGATATTTTTTTGACGGCTGAATTGGTATTCAAAACGTGCAATAGGAACGAAGTTCAGCCCTTTTCTGTGAATATCAATAGGGTTACCGTCCACTAATGCGTCACCTTGCAATAAATTTGGCTGCACAGACGCTCCTAAAGAATATTTTATTTTCTCGCTGTTATAATTATAATTCACGCCCAACCGGTGAGTTTGAAAAGAATAATCATACATTCTTTCATAATTATACTGATCTTCTAAAATAGGAGCACCATCTTCATCAAAAGCAGATTGTGCTCGGTTATTATCGTAAGTATTTACATTGTAATTATACGATACTTCTACTTTGCCAAATTCAGACACAGGTTCTAAATAGGAAAGCGAAGCGCCTCCATTCCAGCTCTTATTATCCATTTCGCTGATCGTTTTTCTATATATGGTATTCACGTCCTGATCTGCGTTATTGGGATCCGAAATCATGGATTCTAAAACCCTATCTTGATCTTGTTTATTAGCCGATGAATTCCAGTTCATATTAAAAAACAAATTCCTTCCTTCCTCACTTAACTTACGGTTATATAGCCCACTCAGCCCTACCCGCGGCGCTGATGAAACGCTATAAGATTGGTTATCTTCGGAGTTGTACTCTACATCACCTAAAGTATTTGTAAAGTCAGAAAAAACATTGGTGCGTGTTTTTCCGAAAGAAAACTGAGGGGAGAATTTTATATAGTCCTTTTCCGACAGGCTCCACTCTACATTTGCTTCTAGTCTGTGGCTATTTCCAATCGAATTTGTCGTTTCGCCACTTGTTTTGAATAAGACAGAGTCGGGATTATTATTATCATACAAATCCTGGCTGGACTTTAAAATATCATTATCGTCTCTGCCAAAACTATAGCTGCCATATACCATTAGATCTTCCGAAAAGTCTTGTCTATAATTTACACCAACCGAGGCGGCATTTACCAAACCATCGCGAGCACCGAACATTCCTCCCCCACGCCCGCCACGACCTCGGCGGGCCCCACCTCCTGTAGTATTAAAATCAAATAAAGGAGCATTAATATTATTCAAATTACCGAGTACTGAAAATTGAACTCCTTCTTTCATACCCATATAGCTCCCTGTCACTTGATAGCGATCATCAGTACCATATCCCGTGCGAAGAGTAGATGTGTAGCCCTTATTTCGATCTTCATCGATGATTATATTTAGGATTTTTTCAGAGTCGCCACTTTTATCTCCTGTGAGATCCGCTTTATCCCCATAGTCATCCACGATCTGCATTTTTTCAATAATATCTGCGGGGAGATTTTTAGTGGCCGTTTTTACATCTCCCCCAAAAAACTCTTTTCCATTTACTTTTACGCGTGTCACTTCTTCCCCTTGAGCTGTAATATTTCCATCTTTATCCACCTCTACTCCTTCTAGTTTTTTCACCGCATCTTCAACAAGAGCATCATCCCGCAATTTTAAATGTTTCGTTGCATATTCTATAGTATCCCCCCGCGCTTGTACGGTGAGTACCCCATCCACAATTACTTCATCCAAGATATTAGGGATACTTTTAAGCACAAAGCTGGGAATGGACATTCGGTCTTCTCCTTCCGGAAAAACAAAATCTTTTTCATACAACTCATACCCTATGCTGCTCACACGGAGGGTAAATTCCTTACCTTTCACATTATCAAAGACAAAAATACCGGCTTTGTTTGAACTGGTGCCTATTGAGTCATCTTTTGTTATCAACTGTACGGAAGCACCCGCGACCACTCTCGATAAAGAGTCCCGGAGCATCCCCTGAACCCTGCGAGTGGTTTGGCTATAACCAAAATCACTTAAAAGAATTGCAAATAATAAAATAAATGTTTGATATATATGTTTCATAAAGCGGTTGACTCTCTTTTCGTATTATTCATCTATTTCTCCTTCTAACCACACGTCGATATCAAAATCATATGGGTTTTTTAAGTTTTGTATACTTCTGCCTTGTCCTCTTCTGTTGTTATTCCGAATACGTTGTATCTGCATCCATTGCGTATTCACACCTACCCGTACAGCTATAGTCTGTTTCGAATTGTTTAAAGCTAAGGTGGATAAAGGTATTTTAGCTTCGTAATTCAATTCATCATCATCGCCTATTTTCACTTTTGCTTTTAATCCGTATGTGTTTTCAAGGGAAAGCAAACCGTCTAAAAGGCGATCAAAACCTTTTACCTGATACCCACGTGCAAAGTCGATTAATGCTGCACGTGCATCTTTATTCTGGTTTTTATTTTCATTCGTAAACTCTTTAACAAGCTCTCTATCCGGAACCGGGAAAAGCAAAAGAGATCCGTCTTGCTTTTTATTCTTCATATTGACATTGACTAAAAGACCTCCTCTTATAGCTTCTTGTTGAAGAATTTTATCCTTTATCCGCATGGCGATATACAAGTTCTCAGCATCAAAAGCCACTGCATGAGACCAAGCAGTATCTTCTCCATTCCCAACAGGCGTCAATAATTCTGCCCATTCGTCTAACTCAGCATCAACCTCTACAGATAGCCCCTTGTACAAATCACCGGACTTTTGTACACTTTCCTGAGCATGAGCCGTAAGTGTAAAGAACAAAAACAAATACAATATTATTTTTCTCATTCGTAAAGTTTTTATTTCTTTGACATACAGAGGTGTAAAAAGTTTATTTCTCTCACTATATTGTCAAAGAAAGAGATAAGTAGTGTAAATTAGTGTAAACAAACCATTGACAACAGGAAAGTTACATTAAATAGCTTAACATACTATGCTTAAAACAAGTTTCCAAACAAAATTGACAGAAGCAGGCTGTGATGAAGCAGGACGAGGTTGTTTAGCCGGACCTGTATTTGCTGCAGCAGTCATATTCCCACACGATTACAAAAACAAAGAGTTAAACGACTCCAAAGCTTTAAATGAGAAAAAAAGAGAAAGCTTAAGAGAGCAAATCCTTAAAGATGCCGTATGTTATCACATTGCCCGGGTGGAACCAGAAGAAATAGATAAAATAAATATTCATAATGCATCATACCTCGCTATGCATAGAGCACTCGAACAATTACAGCCCAAAGCTGAATTTATCTTAGTGGATGGAAACCGTTTTATCCCTTATGGAAAGATTCCGCATGTGTGCATCATAAAAGGAGATATGAAATACCTGTCCATCGCTGCCGCTTCTATATTGGCAAAAACGAGCAGAGATGCTTATATGCGCGAAATTCATGAAGAATATCCACACTACGACTGGAGCCGGAACAAAGGGTACCCTACAAAATCACATAGAAGCGCTATTTTTCAATACGGTTCTTCACCTTACCACAGAAGTACCTTCAAAGTGACAGATCCCCAACTAAAACTACTTTGATTTATATCCTTTTTTATGGCTTTCAACGGTGTCTAAATTCTTTCTTTTCTGTATAAAACCAAATCCGAAATAGAGAAATAACAATCCCACTAAAAGAATAGAAGACAGCAAAGAAACAATGCTGCTGATTTTCATTGATTTAGGCGCAAATATAAACTCTATTTTGTGATTCCCTTCCGGTATTTGTAAAGCTCTCAAAGCATAGTCAGCCCGGATAATAGGTACTTTCTCACCGTCTATATAAGCTTCCCAGCCTTTTTCATAATACATTTCCGAGAAAACAGCAAATCCCATATCATCTGCAGAAGATTCGTATCTTAACGTGTCCGGATGATAAGAAGTAAGTTCAATGTTTGCATGGCTAGGTTTTACCAACTTATCTTCATTTATTTTGTCTTTAAAAGCTTCATGAACAAACGCTTCTTTTTTAGCATTAAAACTGTCCAACGATCTTATTTCTTCCTTATTGTCTTTCACAAAAGTAACTCTATCTACAAACCAAGCATTGCCTGCGGCCGAACTCCGGTTGCTTACATTTTCGGAGTTGTTCTCCGAACTCCGGCTAATGACATATTTTGTATTAAACATATCCAATAC
>JAJYRG010000117.1 GCA_021794195.1 Bacteroidota bacterium | reverse complement strand
ATAAAAGTTTTTAACGAAAAATATATGAAAAACGTTTGGAAATATTCGCTGATAGCTTCTTTAGGTGGATTTCTTTTTGGATTTGAAACTGCAGTCATATCAGGTGCTGAACGGATTATTCAGCACCTTTGGCAATTAGATGCTTTTTGGCATGGCCTTACTGTCTCGATATCGCTAATAGGCACTATAATAGGCGCTGTGCTGGCTGGTCGCTTTTCTGAAAAATATGGGCGCAAGCAGATACTCATTATTATAGCTTTGTTTTATCTTTTTTCAGCGATTGGTTGTGCAATAGCCCCTTTTTGGAGTGTGTTTTTGTTTTTCAGATTCTTAGGTGGTTTAGCTGTGGGAGTCAGTTCTGTAGTTGGTCCGGTATATATATCGGAAATAGCTCCGGCCAAAGATCGGGGTAAATTGACTGGTCTTTTTCAGATTATGATCGTAAGCGGCATTTTTGTGGCTTATTTAACCAATTTTCTTTTTGCAGGAATTGGTGAGAATTCGTGGCGGTATATGCTAGGAATTATGGCTGTTCCGGCATTTTTATTTTACCTGTTGCTTAAATCAATCCCAGAAAGTCCGCGTTGGTTGAGTCTACATAAAAGTAAAGAACAAGCTCAGCAAGTGTTTGATAAGCTTGGTTTACAAACTCCTATACATATTGAAAAGAGCAAAACCGATAAAAAGATATCTTTATTTCAGTTTAAATACGCCAAACCGATTACGTTTGCTGTACTCTTAGCTTTTTTCAATCAGATGACCGGCATCAACGCAATTTTATATTACGCTCCACGTATCTTTGAGATGGCGGGTTTTGATGCACAACTATCTTATCTACAACCTATATTTATCGGAGGTACCAATGTGTTATTTACTTTTTTGGGGATGAGTATTATCGATAGGTTTGGGCGAAAAAAACTATTATTGCTTGGTGCTGTGGGCATGTTTGTATTTTTAATGCTGACAGCCTTCGGTCTGAAAGGAGAAGCAAACTCATCTTTTCTTTTGTTTTACATCATTGGCTTTATAGGTACTTTCGCTCTATCACAAGGTGCTGTAATTTGGGTGTTTTTGGCTGAAATATTTCCGAATGAAGTGCGGGCAAAAGGCTCCTCTTTAGGAAGTGCTACGCATTGGATATTTGCTGCTATTATTTCTTGGGTTTTCCCTGTAATTGTAGAAGAGATAAAAGATGGAGGGTAT
The DNA here is from genome assembly GCA_021794195.1 of Bacteroidota bacterium. GTDB lineage: Bacteria > Bacteroidota > Bacteroidia > Sphingobacteriales > Sphingobacteriaceae > Sphingobacterium. Next base: position 5,383 of record JAJYRG010000117.1, on the reverse strand, counting down.
TATATATTTTTATTCTATGCTATAATGGTCGTTTTATCTTTTGTTTTCATTCTTTTTTTACCAGAAACAAAAGGGAAGTCATTGGAAGAAATGAAGAATGAGCTGTAGCAAGATAAGTTTAGCATATCACACTTTAGGAAATTAAATATCTCTGAACTCTGTATTAAATTGAGTTAACATTTAGTAAAAGAAGCTTTTGCGTTTTTTGTGAGGATTAGGTCTATTATGAACAAATCCGTAAGAATAAAGCATGAAAGCAGTTGAAATATGACAGTAATTGTAGCTCCCCATTACAAACTTTCTTTCACTTCTAATAAAAATGTTTTTAAGTTTTCGAGTGAGTCGATTATTTTTTGGCTTTCCTGTATTTCTTTTTTATTATTACGCAGATAGTCTCTTGCGCCTTGGATAGTATACCCCTTTTCTTTAATCAGGGAGAAGATTATTTTTAGATTTCCTATATCTTTTTGAGAGAATAAACGATTACCTTTTTTATTCTTTTTAGGTTTCAAGATGTCAAATTCTTTCTCATAAAACCGGATTTGGGAAGGGTTAGCATCGAACATTTTTGTAACTTCTCCCATACTATAGTAGAGCTTATTAATTTCTAAATCTTTGTCTTTCATTTGATTAAAATTAATGCTGTATAAACAAATATACAATAAATAATAAACATATAATTTTCCGGACAAACAAAGCCCGAAGATAAGTATATGCCTTACAGATTTATTTGTATTTTTGAAAAATTATATAAATCGTAAATATGAAGTCTAAATTTATTCATCTTATCATCGGCCCCATATTATTTCTTGTAAGCCTGAAGTTACCCCTGGAAAACCTTTCATCAGAAGGCCAAGCTGTATTAGCATGCACACTCTGGGTCGCTTATTGGTGGATTACGGAAGCACTTGAACTTTCAGTTACCTCTTTATTGCCAATTGTTATTTTTCCTTTATCGGGAGCCGTGCCTTTAGAGAAAATCACCTCTTCATATGGACATCCATTTATTTTTCTTTTTATGGGAGGTTTTGTTTTAGGAATTGCCATACAAAAATGGAACTTACATAAACGTATTGCTTTTAAGATAATAGAAGTTCTGGGGACAGGTAAGAAACGTGTTGTTTTAGGCTTCTTATTGGCTACTGCTTTTCTTTCCATGTGGTTGTCGAATACAGCAACCGCGATTATGATTTTACCTATCGGTATATCTGTAAGCGCTCATTTTAATCAAGATAAAGTTTTTTCAAAAAACCTCATGCTTGCTATTGCTTATGGTGCATCTATTGGGGGTATGGCAACTTTAATCGGTTCCCCACCCAATATTATTTTCGCTGGAATTTTAAAGCAGTCTTTGCAAATTGAAATTACTTTTTTGAACTGGATGCTCTTTGCTTTACCTATCAGCTTATTCCTTTTACTTTTCGCTTGGATATATTTAACCCGGTTTAAAGTAGATCCGGAAGAAAAAAAATCATCTGTGATATTGGACGATTTAGGAAATATAACAACTCCCGAAAAAAGAGTTCTTATGGTTTTTGCTATGGTAGCCTTTCTTTGGATTTCAAAAGATTTTTTGTGGGTGAAATTATTTCCAAAATTAGATGATACAATTATTGCTATAATAGGGGCTCTCAGCTTATTTATTATTCCGGCAGGAAGTGGATCGCGTGAGGCTCTAATGAATTGGAAAGCTGCTAAAAGCTTGCCTTGGGGTGTGCTGCTTATTTTTGGGGCGGGCTTAGCAATAGCCTCCGGGTTTTCCAACACGGATTTGACGGTTTGGTTGGGGAATCAGATAGGGGAAGCTAAAGTACTGCCGGCATTTTTATTTTCTTTGTTGGTAATTGCAGGTATTAACTTTTTAACAGAGATAACCTCCAATACAGCGACAGCGAGTATGTTATTACCTGTTTTAATTTCTTTGGGTCTATCTTTAGATATGGACGTAGTTGGGCTTTTAGCGGGAGCTACTTTGGCTTGTACATGTGCTTTTATGCTTCCAGTCGCTACACCTCCAAATGCCATAATTTTTGGTTCGGGCCAGATAAAACTAAAAGAAATGATGCGAGCTGGTATTTTTATGAATATAGTTTCCGTCCTTGTGATTTTTGTATTATCCTTGTTGTTAAGTGGAGTTTTAGCAGGAGGAAACTAGATAGCTTATTGTTTACAGCTTTTAAATCTAAGGGAATGCCTACTTGACGAGTTTTAAAAATAAACTGACCTTCTCTTTTAACTTTCTTCTGTCAACAATGAAATCTAAAAAACCATGTTCTAATAAAAATTCAGAGGTTTGAAATCCTTTAGGTAGATCTTTTTTTATAGTTTCTTTTATCACTCTGGGTCCGGCAAAACCAATTAAAGCTCCAGGTTCTGCAATGTTTATATCCCCTAACATCGCGTAAGAAGCTGTTACACCCCCTGTAGTTGGATCTGTTAATAAGCATATATACGGAAGCCTTTCCTCACGAAGCAAAGCAAGTTTTGCCGATGTTTTTGCCATTTGCATTAATGAGTATGCAGCTTCCATCATCCGGGCTCCTCCTGACTTGGATATGAGCATGAAAGGTACCTTATGCTCTATGCAATAATCGATGGAACGCGCAATTTTTTCCCCAACCACCGAGCCCATAGAACCGCCAATAAATGTAAAGTCCATGCAGGCAATGACTATGTTTTGTCCGTTTGTCTTTCCGTATGCACAACGGATAGCATCTCTTAAACCCGTTTTGGCTTGACTGGCTTTTAAGCGCTCTGCATAAGGTTTTGTGTCCACAAAATGGAGAGGATCAACAGAAGACATGTTGGGAAAAAGCTCAGTGAATTTATTGTCATCAAAAAGAATTGAAAAATAAGCCGCTGAGCCGATGCGTATATGATAGTCACAGTATTGACAAACATAATCGTTTTCTATTTGCTCTATATTCAGCAAGGGCTTTTTGCAATTCGGACATTTCTCCCACATACCATCAGGAGCCTCTTTCTTATGTTCTGTTGCGGTGCGAATGCCCGCCTTATTACGCTTAAACCAACTCATGTTATTAAAATTCTGTGCACAAATAAACAAAAAATATTCTGAATGTACCCATTAATATACGAAATGTAAGAGAAAATTCTTGGAAATAAAAAAGGGTAAGCTACTTTTATCGCACCGCTCAACCAAATACCCTTGCTTTGTTCCCAACCTGGGGGATTCATTGGGAGCTGGTCGTAAAAGACTTACCCAAGGGCAAAGATAGAAATATAATCTGTTTATGCAAAATTTAAGAATGACGATCTTCTAATGGCGTAACCAAAACATTTTCTGTGTTAGGATACCATAAGAAACTACCTACCCATTTTCAATAAAAAACTGGAATTTGGTTGTGAAATTCAATCATTTTCTTGTAGAAGCAACCTGATGCATACCCCTTTCGTACTTATAGTTATAAAAGTATATTTAAGCTTGTAACCAATATATTTGGGACGCAAATGGACCTTTAGTTGATATCTTGTATTACTGTCAGAGCTGTATTTTGACTACTAGTCTGGTTTTACATTAATGATAATACATAAATAGGTGTATAAACTATTATATACGGTGGTTTCTTTCTTTATAGTATAAAAACCAAAATAACGGCCCGATAATAGGAAAAAATGCAATAATAAATAATTCTAAAGTACTGACACGCCTACCCATATGATAAATTATATAAATCGTACGGGCATAAATAAATAAAATTAAAGCAATGATGACTATAAAAAATATTGTTTTCATGATGATACTTTAAAGGATACGACTGGCGTTTATTTTAACGATTGTTTGGCTTTCTTTGAGCTTCAATCTTTTTAAACTAAATGTTGTTTTTGATTTATAATTTTATATCCCAATATAAAAGTTAATATTTATCATTCAAAATAAATGTATTTTTTATGGGAAAGGCAGTTCTATCTTACGCTATTTTTGTACATTTTGCCGGGTAAAGATACAACATGGCCTGCAAGTTCCATTTCCAACAAAACAATGGCTAATTTACTTTGAGGCCAATTGCAATGGTTTGCGATTTCATCTACATGTACATCTTCTTTGCGGGAGGCTATATAATCGGCAACTTTTTTTTCATCTTTAGACAACTTTTCAGTAAACAAAGGAAGTTGGGTATCCTTAGATTTTTTCTCTTCTTTCTCCCAATTCATTAAATAGTATAGATCATTTGCATTTCGTATTAAGTGTGCTCTGTGTGTTTTGATAAGATAATTACAGCCGGCAGAATAAGTTTGATGCACAGAGCCCGGAAATGCGCACACATCTCTATTATAGCTATTCGCGATTTCAGCCGTTATCAAAGCGCCTCCTTTTATAGCGGCTTCTACTACTATGGTCACATCCGATAAACCGGCAATAATACGGTTGCGCATGGGGAAATTTGTTCTTTCAGGATTTGTGCCAGAAGCGAATTCTGTAAGAAGTCCTCCCCCTTTCATCAACATTTGCTTGGCTGTTTCTCTGTGAGCGTAAGGGTATATTCTGTCTAAGCCATGTCCTAATACACCTACGGTCGGGATTTTATTATCCAAACTGCTGCGGTGGGCTTGTACATCAATACCATATGCGAGGCCGCTAATGACCAGTGTATCTGGATCTTTTAAGTTTTTGACGAAATCTTTACAAAGCTCCAAACCATAGGTTGTTGCATTTCTCGATCCTACTATGCTTATTATTTTTTTAGTATTTAAATCAGCATTCCCTTTATAATACAAGAGTAAAGGAGCATCTTCACAATGGGATAAACGACGGGGATAAATATTCTTGTCCTTTATCCACAACAATTGGATTTCATTTTTATCAATAAAAGTTAATTCTTCTTCCGCGGCTTTTAGATATTTTCCGTTTTTGATTTCATGAGCGATAGTTGATCCTATGCCAAAGACCTTTTGTAACTCGGTATCCGAGCTTTTGAAAACATTTTCGGCCGTTTCAAAATGATTTAGGAGACCCCGGGTCAATTTGGGCCCCAGGCCTTTTATTTTGGTAAGTGCTATTTTATATATCCTGTTCATAATTGGATCGCACCTAAAGATAAGAATTTTTTGGTAACTTTAATTTTGTAAATTGTATATTCAAAAAAAGAAAATAAAAGTATGCAAGAACCTTTTGATATAGAATTGTTTGATACCGTATATTCTATTTTCCCGGAAGAGAAGGATACCTATACTGTTTTTAAAGAAGGAAAAGAGTATATACAAATTATTAGAGATGAAGGAGATCATTGGTTGAAAGCGAACCCTGAGACAGGTCTGCCTCTTTTTGGGATGGATGAAGAAGTAAATTTACTGGGAAAAAAAATTCTGGAAGCAATAGGTGAGGGTGAGGGCTGAGGAACCTAATTACATCGGTACATAG
>JAJYRG010000023.1 GCA_021794195.1 Bacteroidota bacterium | reverse complement strand
TTTGGATCTGTCAATAATTTAATAGAGACTTATATAAAAAGGAAGGATTATTGGGTGTCGGCCACCATGGAGGCTCTTGAAAATTTCGGATCTGCCCCTTCAGATGGATCCAAAGGTTTTTTAGAGTCTTTGCTTTTCAATCAAATGGATGATTTTTTAGAAAATGTAGAAATGCAAAAGGCAGTGATTTGGCAGATAAGCGAAAAATCTAAAATAATGTCTCATGTGGCTAACGAACGGGAAAAATTAAGCGCATTATTTTTTGCATTTGCTGACAGAGAATTAGAAGGCAAAGATGTTGATCTCCGGGCCATATCCAGCTTATTAGTAGCTGGAATATATTACTTAGTACTCCATGCAAAAAACACAGACAGTACCTTTTGTGAAATTGATCTTTCAAATAAAGAAGGTATGGAGCGGATTCGAAATGCGGTGAAAACTATACTTAATTGGACATATTCCAACTGAACTTTATAAAGAACGTACTTCTTCCTATGCATCTTGAAACTTTAAGAATTAGTATGCGTAAACTTATAATGAAGGTTCTATAATTAGACGTGTTTATATTTCTTCCTTTCTACAATCAAAACTCCTTCTTTCATGGCACCGACCTGAGCAAGATTTTAAATAAAAAAAGCTCTTCTTATCTAAGAAGAGCTTTTTTTATTTAATGCTATATTTTTCACCTTTATTCCCGGCTTAGCGAAAACGGCAGGTCGCTATCTTCTGTTCCTCTTTTTTTATTGGGTTCTGCACCCATTTCAAAATCTAAAGTAACTCCTTTCACCATTTCAGAATGGTTTAAATAGTTTTTAGAGTATTCTTTCCCATCCCATTTCAAAGCCTGAATATAACGGTTTTCATCTGAATTATCCGGAGCATTGATGACTATTTTATTTCCATTTTGCAAATGTAAAGTAGCCTTTTCAAACAAAGGTGCTCCTAAAATATATTCATCCGTTGCCGGAGTTACCGGATAAAAACCCAACGCAGAAAAAACATACCAGGCCGAAGTTTGTCCGTTATCTTCATCTCCACAATACCCATCTGGATCCGGCGTATACATACGGTTCATTGTTTCGCGGACCCAATACTGTGCTTTCCATGGTGCTTTTGCATAATTATACAAGTAAATCATATGTTGAATGGGCTGATTGCCGTGTGCATATTGCCCCATATTAGCAATTTGCATTTCTCTAATCTCATGTATAGGGAAACCATAATAGGAATCATCAAACACAGGAGGCATAGTAAATACAGAGTCCATCTTAACTTCTAAGGCCTTATGTCCACCTAAAAGATTAGCAAATCCCTCTACATCCTGAAATACTGACCAGGTATAGTGCCAGCTGTTTCCCTCAGTAAAGGCGTCTCCCCATTTAAAAGGATTAAAAGGGCTTTGAAACTCTCCATTTTTATTCTTACCCCGCATTAACCCTGTAGAAGGATCGAATAGTTTTTTATAATTCATCGCCCGCTTTCTATATTTCTCTATTTCTTCTTTGGGCTTGTTTAAAGCTTTTGCCAATTGATATATAGCAAAATCATCATATGCATATTCCAACGTACGGGCAGCATTTTCGTTAATATCTACATCATAAGGAACATAGCCCATTTCTGTATAATACTCAGCTCCTGCTCTACCTACTGCTGTCAATGGCCCCTTATTGTTCGCTCCTTTTATAAGGGCTTCATATAATACCTCTATGTCTTTACTTTTCACCCCTTTGATCCAAGCATCTGCTACAACTGATGCTGAGTTATTACCCACCATAATATCCCGATATCCCGGGCTGGCCCACTCCGGTAGCCATCCGCCCTCCCGGTAAGCATTGGCTAAGCCATCTTGCATTTTTTCATTGATATCTGGGAACATGAGATTTAAGAAAGGGAATAAACTCCGAAAAGTATCCCAAAACCCAGTGTCTGTAAACATATACCCCGGTAAGACCTCTCCATTATACGGACTGTAATGCACAATTTGTCCTTGGGCATCTTTTTCATAAAATTTCCTTGGAAATAACAAAGTTCTGTATAAGCTAGAATAAAACTTCCGCACATCATCTATATGTCCATTTTCTATCTCTACCTTCGCTAATATTTCATTCCAAAGATCTTCACCTTTTTGCTTCTGGCTGTCAAAGCTCTCTCCATCCAGCTCTTTCAAATTGATCAACGCTTGCTCAGGGCTGATAAAGGAAGACGAGACCTTTGCGTGGACTTCGGTTCCCTCTTCATCAATCGCAAAGCCTATTAAAGAGCCTACATGATCTGCTTCAATTTTCAATCGGTCATCTACGAGAGAAGAATCAGCAAAAGAGGAAACAAAGTCAAAAGAACGATCAAACTCTATAACGAAATAATTTTTAAAATTATCGGGTACTCCTCCGCTATTTTTTGTTGTATAACCAATAATTCTATTTTCCTCCGGGATAATTTCTATACTTGATCCTTTATCAAAAGCGTCAATTAACACATAAGCTTCATCCGTCTTAGGAAATGTAAACCTAAAATAGGCTGATCTTTCTGTAGGTGTAATTTCCGTAGTCATATCATAATCTGCTAAATACACAGAATAATAATGGGGCTTAGCGACTTCGGCTTTATGTGAAAAATAACTGGCACGTTCATTTTCATCAAACGTTTTATTCCCTACCATGGGCATAATACTGAACTGTCCATAGTCATTCATCCAGGGAGACGGTTGATGTGTTTGTTTAAAACCTCTAATTTTCTCCTCACTATAGGTGTACATCCAGCCATCGCCCATTTTACCGGTCTGGGGGCTCCAAAAGTTCATCCCCCAAGGCATGGCAATAACAGGGTAAGTATTCCCACTGGATAAAAAATAAGTCGATTGTGTACCGATCAACGGATTGACAAAGTCCACTGGATTGTCAACTTTTTCAACATATTGTCCTGAAACGCGGAAAGCCGAAAAAAGAAATAAAAAAAGATATAAAAAGACCTTTAATCTTCTCATGGTATAATAATTTAAAATTAACAGAAATTAAGAGGCTGAATAAACACATTAAAATCCAAATAAACAACTAAAAGAAAATAATAATTTTCCCAAAAAAGTCCCTTGAATCCATGAGCTGATGAGCTTCTACGACTTCTTTAAAACTGAAACGGTATCTGACACAAGGCGAAAACTCCTTATTCTCCAATAAAGGATAAGCATATTTCAAAATATCTTTCGCCAACTCCTTCTTAAACATCTTACTTCTGGGCCTTAATGTGCTGCCTGTAATATGAACCCGTTTTTGCATCACTTTAAAGATATCCAATCTGGGCTGTCCTCCTTCCATTGCGTTAATATATACGAGCTTTCCTTCTTCTTTTAAAAGGGCTAAATTGGTATCCAGATATTTCCCTCCTACACTATCTAAGATAACATCAAAAGTATTATTATTCCATACCTCTAATAAATTTTGTTCTCTATAATTTGCAACAGTATCTGCACCCAACTTGCGGCAGTACTCTTCTTTTTCTTGCGAACTTACCAACGTGCTCACTTGTGCCCCCGATAGATGAGCCAGCTGTATCGCTATAGAACCAATTCCTCCCGATCCTCCATAAATCAATGCATGTTGGCCTTTGTGCAACACACCCCGTTGGAATAAATTGTGCCAAACAGTAAATAATACTTCGGGAAGAGCGGCAGCATCTTCTAAAGGTATTCCGGAAGGTATAGGCAGACAGCTTCCTTCATCTGCTGCGGCATATTCCGCATATCCTCCTCCGGCAACCAGGGCGCAGACTTTGTCACCGATTTTGAAATGGGTTACTTTATCCCCTATTTTGACAATTTCTCCTGATACTTCAAGTCCTAGAATATCCTGTACCACCCCTTTAGGCGCTGGATAATTTCCTTTGCGCTGCGCAATATCAGGTCTATTAATCCCCGCAGCAACTACTTTAATCAAAACATCATTATCTGAAATTTCGGGTACTTCTCTTTCTGAAATATACAATACCTCCGGATTTCCCGGACGATCAAATACAATGGCTTTCATCATAATCTCTATTTTGGAGCACGTTGCATGCGTATGTTTAAAGTTAGCATAAAATATCTGCCTAATCTATTATTTCGGGACTCATAAATATCATTTCCAATATATTCATTGTATATCCCCATATTTTTATTTTCATCCAATAAATCAAAACCTTGCAAACGAAACAGGGCAAGTTTATTTTTTAAAAATGAAAACTCCAAATAAGCATTGATTATGCTGGGGTTTACTTGCATAATTTCTTTGTTGAAACCATTTTGAATTCTTTGAGACATCTCCAACCCTACACTCAGGTGATCGCTAAGATAGCTCTTCGCCCCTGCGCTTAAAGAAAAAGAATTCGATCTGATTTTATATGTAAACGGCAAGTTGTATTCCGCATTATGCATTATATAATTTGCATTGAATACAGATTCAAAATAGGTACTCCAATTATACCTAACTTCGGTATTTTGAGAAATCTGAATTTGTTTAGTTCGATTTTTCTCCTCATTTATATATGATATACCATTGATATAATCAACATTACCATGTATATCCAACTGTAGATCATCATTTTTAAATAAAGGTGTATTAAATACATAATAACCTCTCAGTTCATAATACCCTTTTGCATTCTTAAAAGTAGTTTCTTGTACCGTCGAGTTTTCTACAAGCCGTTTGGCATTAACAATTTTGTTGTTTGCAAAATTATACGCAAAATTCGCTTCTATATACTGGCTTCTTTTAGGTATAATTTTTTGAAAAGTAGTGTTTATTTTATGTGTAAATTCTGCTTTTAATTCTGGATTTCCTACAATAATATATCGGGAGTTCGAGTTATCAATCATAGGCATGATATGCATAAAATCTGGCTGGTTATTATTTCCCTGATAATATATCCGCCAATCGATATCTCCATCAAATTTATAGTGTATCCCCGCTGTAGGAATTAAACTCACACTTTCATATTTATTATCTACACTATCTAGGAGCTGTTCACCCGTCATGACTAAAGGTTTGACGGCAAAACCTATATTTGTCTTAAATCTATTGTTTGGTGCATATTGATAGTTTAACCCAGTACGGTTGCTTTGAAATAGGTATTGGTAATCCATCCCCAAACTATCGATAAAAACAGGTTCCCCAACTGCTGCCCCCAGGGTTCGGTCTGCTACCCGCCTTTGTGCGGATGTTATCGTGTACTCATATTCATGGGTTATTTCCAAAAGGCTGTGTTCAAAAAAAGGCTCTGTATAAGTTGTTTTTACTTGTATTGATTTTGAGTTGTTGACTGCCTCTACGAGCTGCCGTTGATTAAACTCAGATACTTCGGGGGTTGCTTTGCTGGAATCAATTTCAAGATAAAAATCAGAAACTTTTTCATTTTTATCAAAATTAGATATTTTAAAATCTGCTACGGCGACGAGCCTTCTTTGAGGTTTTGAAAAATTTTTAGAATATAAAACCCGGGTATCCAAATCAGGTGTCTGACTGAAAACGGTGTCTTGATAGTTTCCCTCGTTTGTCAATTGTTTATTACGTAAAAACCTGTTTTTACTATCATATACGTGGGATTTTTTATAGGTAAACGCAGGCGATATCTTTAAAACATCTTTGTTTTTTAAAATTGCATTCAATTCAAATTTAACTTTGTGTACTTTGTCTTTCGATTTGGTTTCAAAGTCATCTGAACTGCTGATTCTATTACCAATATATTCAGATGTCTGCTTTGAGAACCCTTCAATATAACTTTCCTTTAATGTATAAGAATATCCTCCACTTATGGAAGAGCGTTTCCCCACTTTATCTGAAAAGTTTACTCCCAATGATGAAATCTTATTTAGTCCATCAATTGGATCTGAAAAATCACTAATATCTTCAAGATTGCTCGTCCTGCCTCCTAATCCATTAGGCGAACCAAATGAAAATAAACTAGTATTCGTATTATTGGTCGAAGCGACGATAGACAGTTCTTCACCGTCATTGAATCTATTCGCACCAATACTTCCCATATAGCGTTCAGCCGTTCCTCCTCCAGCGGTCAATTGACCGAAGAAAATCTTCTTTTTATCTTCTTTAAGTAGGATATTGATAATCTTTTCGGAAGAGTTATCTTCCACTCCCTTGCTAATTCCTTCTTCTGTATATTGATCGATGATTTGTATTTTGGAAATAAAATCTGTTGGCAGGTTACGTGTCGCTGTCAATACATCTCCGCCAAAAAACTTCTTCCCGTCTACGCGTACCCCCATTATGCGTTGCCCCCCTGAAAAGACTGATCCATTTCGGGATACCTGAATGCCGGGGAGTTGCTTAAGCGATTCTTCTAATAATTCATTTTTGCGAAAAGAAAATGCCGAAAGATTGTATTGTATCGTGTCTTGCTTATAGATAACGGGTATAATCTTATTTACATTCACTTCCCGAAGGAGTGAGCTGCGCGGAATCATAACGACATCTGGTACAAATATTTTCGTCTGTTCATTTTGATGGGTTACAAACCGCTGTTTAATACTGTGTCCTAATAAATTAAAGGTAAGCTGGATATTGGTCCCATCCACAGCTTTAAAAAAATAAGCTCCGGCATTATTCGTAACGGTTATTAAAGTGTCTTTTGTAGAGGTAAGCCGGACACTTACGCCCTTGATTGAATATCCGGCGGTATCTAATACTAACCCCTCTATTTGCTTGTGCTTAACCTGTGAAAACAGATTGGAACTCAATAGAAAAGGCAGTAAAAAAATCCATATGTATTTAAAATTATATACGTGGGACACTCTTTATTATTGGTGAAAAATCAATTAGTGTCAATATAAGAATTAAACTTAATAGATTGAACAATAATAAAACGTACAAAAGCTTTTTTTGTTATAAAAAAGGCTATTAAAGTGTTTTTTAATAGCCTTTTCAATTTTAACGTTTAAGACTTAGTCTCATTTTTCTTCATAAGATACATGCAGCAACTGTTTGTCGATCTCCCATCTGCCAGTACCCGCTTCACCAATCACATCGAACAATTCTAATATTCGACGTGCCACATATTCTTCTTCAATCTGCTCTTGTAAAAACCACTGCAAAAATGAAAAAGTAGTATAATCTTTAGCTTTTGCACAAACATCGGCAATATTATTAATTTGCTCGGTCACGTACATTTCTTGCTGCAAGGTTTGTTCGAAAACACTTCTAAAGGAATCAAAGTCAGCTGGTATATTCGTGATTTCCGGAGAAATCGCACGACCTCCTCTATCATTCACAAAATGGAAAAACTTTAACATATGTTCACGCTCTTCGTCAGACTGTTTAGCAAAAAACTCTGCCGCATTTTCCAAGCCTTGATCATCACACCAGGATGACATAGACAAATATAAAGAAGAAGCGTGTGCTTCAAGCTTAATTTGTTCGTTCAGTATATTTTCTATTTCCTCTGACAATGAGGATTTTAATTTTAGTAAATCTTTCATTTCAATCCTTAATTTAATTATGTATTCATACTTAAGAATGTATTTTCTGATTACACTCTCTGTTAAGATACAACTTTTGTTCCAAAAATAAGAGTTTCATACAAGATTAGAATAGAAAAAAAACAATACAAATTCAGTCTAAATTACTTTGGCAAGTAAGGAGTTAAAAACTTCTTTTTCTCTATAATAGTTTTTAACCGTATTAATTATTGACGATGTATAAGCCCCGGTTTAAACAGCTTTTGATTTCGCTGTTTAGCTCAATCATAAATTTTGCACCTTTTAATAATTCTTTCAGCCGGACAATATCACATACCGATAAAACAAAACATCGCTCAGTACGAAAAGGCATGATGATTTCAAAGTCGCACGAAACAGAAGAATCGGTTAACATTTTTTCGATATTTATCTGGTCCACCCTATTTTTAAATAGAAATAAATCCCGAACGGTAAATTTTGTCTGAGTTCCGTTAAAATAGAGCCAATAACAGTTCTTATTATTGCACTGCCGCACTGCCCCATATTCGGACTCAAAAACATCTTCTAATTTTACATTTTTACAAAACATCTGTGTACCGAGCCTGTTCGATGAATCACAAATATAACAAATTATTAAGAATGAGTCCAAATAAACATAAGGTAAAACATAAAAAAAGCCGGAATTTATCATCCGGCTTTTTAGAAAAATTTTCTTTTCGAAAATCTTTTATAAATTTAAGTAATTAAAGCTTTTTTATTCGAATATTTCGGAAATACACCACATCTCCATGTCCTAAAAAGCCAACATGTCCTTTAGTCTTTTTCAATCCGGGGTGATCCAAATTATCTATAGTCCCGTTTTTACTCGCTTCTTCAATATCTCCATCTACGACTACTTTCCCATTCACAGTCACTTTAATTTTATTTCCTTTAATATGAATTTCCTCTTCATTCCATTCGCCCAAAGGTTTTAACGCTCCTCTTTCTGCTGGAATAACACCATACACAGAACCATGGAATTGGTACTCTTTCAGATTTTTATAGATATCGGCTTCATCGTCCAAAATCTGTATTTCCATACCTTCATAGGCAGCATTTCCTTTTAGAGGCGCACGAATTCCGACGCCGTTATTAGCACCTTCAGTCAGTTTAAACTCGAATCTGAATACAAAATCATCATATTCCTCTTTCGTAAAAAAATTACTCCCACTGTCTCCTGCATCCACATCTGGATTTATCCATAGCTCACCGCTTTCATTTATAGAGTAGCTTTTTGAACCTGTCCATTTCTCTAAATCGGTTCCATCGAACAGCATTTCAAAACCTTCGGCCTTCTCTTCTTCTGATAAATCATACTTTTCTTTTTTCGGAAGCTCTTTTATATACACATCTCTGTAATATACCTTTGAACCATGAGCCTGCAGTTCTATTTGTTCTTTAGGGAATATCTCTTGACTGCGATCCCAGTAGTTTTCGAGAACAACTTCATCTGTTACGAGTTCACCATTCAGCCATACACTCACTTTATCTCCCACCATTCGAATTTTAAAAGTATTCCATTCGCCCAGCGGATTATCAGCAACAGTTAGCGGATCAGCTTCGTGTTCTTGATTGTTGTATAAGCCTCCTGATCCTACTTCAGCCCCCACATCTGTCCGTGATGTATCCCAAATCTGTACTTGAGGAGTACCTCGTAAATATATTCCTGCATCCGGTTCTTTTCCATCTTTGTCTAACTTCCAATCGACCAACATTTCAAAATCTCCATAGTCTTTCGTAGTGGCAATGTTGTCTCCTTCGCCTACAAAAACAAGCTCTCCATTTTCAACCACCCAGCCTGCACGCATTATTTCATCTGCTTTCTTTTGATTGGCTTCAAGTTCTTCGGCAGACATATTCTTTCTTTTTATGGGGTTTTCCACCAATCCTTTCCATCCGGTCAAATCTTTACCGTTGAAAACAGAAACAAAACCTTCTCCTTCCGGCATTTCATCCAAGTGCCGTATTACGGCCTCATTAAGGTAAGAACTTTCACTATCTCCATCAGAAAGATTTTCGCTTACTTTTTCCAAAATCCTCCTTACTTCAGAACCATAATATTCGGGATTTTCGATCGCAATGTTCATTGCCGTATTTGTGGCTGTTGATTTCAAATCTTTATCCTCTAAAAATCTGCCTGCAAACAACAGAGATTGGTAAGTTTCTGTTGCTTCCATAGCCGCTAAAGCCATGCGCTTTTGTTCGACAGTCCGGGCATATTCAAAAGCATCTCTGAGGAAAAGCCCTTTTCTTTCCAAAGTTTCCTCACTTTTATTCACCTGAGATATTACTCCTTTATAGAGCAGTTCAAAGTCTTTATCATTGTGATCTTTTTTAAACAACTCTAAAAGAATAGGTAAGGTTTCTGAATCTTTCCAATTAGCAAGCGCTTTAAAAGATTCTGTTTTTAATCCAGCTCCCGGTGATTCTGTATAGTTATTGACAGCTTTTAAAGCTTCTTCCCCTCCTAATCCAGAGAAAATCGGGAAAAACTTAGCTGCAGAAGGGGCGCTGGACCGGGAAATTAAGGATGAAAGATGTTTTATCTCTTGGTCTTTTTTATCACTATAATTCAAAGCAGAAACAATCGCCTCTTGTGTGTATTGTAATTCTTCGCCGGACACATTAGAGATATCGGCAAAAAGTTCCGTCAGGTGCTGATCCGAACTCACATTGGATAGCGCTTGGTATGCTTTCTTCTTTAGTATTTCATTATTACTTTTTGTCAATGGATAAACAGCATCAAAAGAAGAGTCATTTCTTCTCACTGCAAGTACTTCCAGTAAAACCTCTTTTATCTTTTCGTTCTCTGTTTTTTCCAGGTTCTCATTAACCGTTTGGATAGCACCGGCTGATTTTGTACTTAAAATCAACCTTTTAATAAAGCTGTCCTGCTCTTTTTCTCCTGTGCCCAAATGATCAATTAAAAACTGTGTTTCTTTTTGCTTGCTTATTTTATGTACAGCTTCCAATGCGGCAAAGCGGACGCGTAAATTCTCCGATTCAGCAAAGGGCTTGATTATAGTTAAATCGGCTGGTATTCCATTTTCTGCGAAAAACAATAAAACACTTTCCTGCTTTTCAGGAGAATATTTCTCCAAAGATTTTAAAATCTTAGCTGTAGCACTGTGATTAGATTTTAGACCCGTTAGTCCTAAATGTCTCAGCTCAGCATTTTCAGAATCGACAGCCTGCAACAATTTTTTAGTTGTTTTTCTCGGCTCCCATTTGTTCAACAATTTCAAAGCTGCAATTTGGGCTTGATAGCGCTCGCTTTTAACAGCTCCTTTATATAGTTTGTTAACAAATTTAACGGCTTGCTTCTTGTTTTTATTAGCTTCTAACTGAATAGCATAATCTACAGCTGCACCTGCCACATTATCATTTTCATACTGATAATCAACTTCTTTAAGCTTTTTCTCAAAGATCTTCTGAGATTTCGTACCTCCCATCTTGCTCAGCGCAAAATAAATAGTTTTATTTAATTCCGCGCTTTCATATTTATCCAACTGCGCGATGATCTTCTCTTCAGTGTCAATGGCTTTCAAATCTCCCAATGCTGCAATAATAGCTATTGCTGAATAGTCTTCTGTTGCTTCATCCAATGCATGGGAAAGAGCTTCTACAGCTTTTTCCGTACCGATACGATTTAACACTCTACCCGCTTTTTCCGCTAAATCTTTGTCCAACAAATAAGGAGAAACAGCATCGACAGTTTCCTCTTTGGCAGATTGAACGAGCATTCTAAAAATAAAACCTTTATTATTTTTGTCTTCTATTTTTTCCAGAGCATCAAGCAAGCCTTCTACGAAAGTTACTCTTAAGTTTTCTTTCCCGGGCTGCATAACATAAAAAGAATAAGAATTAACTGCATATTCTGTTTTTTCATTTTTGCCTCCCTGGGGTTTCAAACCTTGCAACAAAAGAGAGAAATCTTCTTTAGAAAAACCCTCTAACTCTTTCATAGCCGCATCCATTTTGGCCTTATCATCCGAAGGTTGTTTGGCCAATATATCCGCAACTTTTGTTTCACTGGTACGATTAGAAGCGAGTTGTGCATGGGAAACAAAACTCACGCTCAATAATAATGTTATTATATATATTGTCTTTCTCATAGTTTTCATCGTCTTATATTATATAGTCCAAGGGCCTCTCATGGGTTGGTTTATCAATCTGTTAGCCCCCTCATCGTCAATAAACCGTTGCTTTTCGGAGTCAAATTTTAACGATCTGTTCAAACGTAGAGCAATCAAACCCAAATTTACTACTGTACAAGATCTATGGCCGTTCGACTCATTAAGGGCAAACTTTTTCCGTGTCTTCACGGCGTCCACAAAATCGGTAACCTGTGGTTCAGGATCGGGAAATTCAGCGAGTTTTCTTTCTAAATCCGGGATATCTGAGACAAAGCCTTTGTAAAGCTTGCCTTTCGGGCCTTCTATATAAGCCATTCCTTCGTCTTTTCCTTCACCATCTAAAATAATTTCACAGCCGTCCGCATAGCGATATGTAATTCTACGCCAAGTCCCTACAGCGTCTGGATGTTGCTGTGGTGCATCGACTTCAATTTCGACCGGGCTTTCATCATCTTTGCCAAGAAAATACTGTATAGGATCTATATAGTGCTGTCCCATATCTCCTAATCCCCCACCATCGTAATCCCAATACCCTCTAAAAGTGGTATGTACACGATGTGTACTGTAAGGTTTGTGAGGGGCTGGACCTAACCACATGTCATAGTCCAATTCTTTAGGCACTGGTTCCACAGGAAGGTTCTCATTTCCTACCCAATAAAACTTCCAATCAAACCCCGTATGTTTGCTGATAGTCACTTTCAAAGGCCAGCCTAACATACCTGTATCCACAAGTTTTTTTATCTTCTTAACGGGAACTTGCATACCGTAAAAATTATCTTCAAACCTAAACCATGTGTTTAATCTAAAAATATTACCGTGTTGAGCTACTGCTTCTTTTACCTTTTCCCCTTCCCCGATAGTGCGGGTCATTGGTTTTTCGCACCAGATATCTTTTCCGGAGCGGGCTGCTTCCACCGCCATCAAACCATGCCAATGAGGAGGCGTTGCAATATGTACAATGTCCACCTCGGGATTTTGTATCAATTCCCGAAAATCATGAAACTCTTTGACTCCCCCTCCCAGTGCTTTTTGTGCTATCGCAAGATGCCGGGTATCTACATCACAAATGGCAACTGTCTTCGTACCTGCGTATTTAAAATGATTTCTCCCCATTCCTCCCACACCAATTACCCCTTTTGTCAAATGATCACTAGGTGCTAAAAAACCTTTACCGCCTAATACATACCGGGGTACTATGGTAAAAGCTGCCGCACCCATCAGTGATTTTTTTATAAATTCACGTCTTGAGTTTTGATTATTCTTCATTGTATAATATTTATTCGACTATTTTTTAATTATGTGCTCTAAAGGTAGTTTTTTATAAAGAAACTACCTAATTTACATTCTTTAATTCGCTATTAAAACTTTAACGCCCTGCGCTTCCAGTGCCTCTTTATGTGTTTCACTAATTTCATCTGTGATCACAATATCAATCTTATCTAATTCCGTTATTTTCCCAAAACTTTTTTTATCAAACTTGCTTGAATCAGCTAATACGATAACTTTATGCGCTGAATCAATCATTTTACGGTTTAACTGTGCTTCTTGTGCATTTGTCGTTGTAATGCCAAAATCCATATCCAGCCCATCTACACCCAAAAATAATTTTGAACAATAAAAATTGTCCAGAATCAATTCAGAGAACATACCGGCTACTGAAAAAGAAGTCTTTCTCACTGTTCCGCCTAATTGGATAATTTCCGCATTATGGAAAGCTCCCATCTGAGTAGCTACCTGTAATGAAGAGGTTACCACCGTAAGCTCACCTTTTGGTTTTATTTCTTTGGCCATAGCCAATAATGTGGTACCCGAAGCAATAATTATAGAATCATTTTCTTCAATAAGGGAAGCAGCAAGCTTTCCTATCCTGCTCTTCTCTTCTACATTAATCTTTGCCTTTTCATAAACAGACTTATCCGTCGTGTAAGGGTTTTGTTTTGTAGCCCCCCCATGAGTTCTGAACAATAAATTCTCTTCTTCCAGAAACCGAAGGTCCTTCCGGATAGTTACCGACGAAACCCCCAGTTCCTCGCAAAGATCCAATACTAAAACTTTACCATTTTTATCTAATTGGTTTAAGATATACGTATGCCTTTCAACATTATTCATATTATTTTTTTTAATGCCCAACCTTATTCTAACACATATACTCATACGATGGTTCTGGTCAGTAAGTAGAAAAAGTAGAGCAGATTTAAATTTTTCTTGAAATTAGACTAATGTAACTAAAATTCTCAGTTATTTTCTCATTCCTTTTTTATTTACGATATTCTATACATACATCCGACACCTGAATTTCATCTGAAACAACAAAATACTACAACTCTTTACTTCTAAAATGCTTCATATTTTTCGTTATATTCTTAGTATTCCACTCTATCCGCTCTCTTTGAGGTGCAGAGCGAATAGGACAATTCTCCACTCCACAATGCGAACAACAATTAGGTACGCAAGGATCTGCATGTACAAAAAGCTCAACGGATGTATTTAATTCTTTATTTAACAAAGCCTCTACGGCTAATAGTTCGTCATGAACCTGATTTAAGTCATAATAGTTAGGAAGGGTCAGGTGGCAGTCTATATGTAGTTCATTTCCATACCTCTGTACCCTCAAGTTATGGATATCGATCCATTGTTTTCTTCGGTTTGTATTTAATATCTCAACTACTTTGTTGAGAGTTTCACTATCCGACTCATCCATTAAACCACTTATAGATGTCCGGAGAAGCTTATAGCCACTCCAGAGGATAAAACCTCCCATAATAATAGAAATGACTGAATCAATCCAGAAATATCCGGTAGCTTTCAGTACAATCAAGCCAATTATCACTGCACAGGTACTATAGGCATCAACTTTCAGGTGCTTTCCATCAGCTTCCAAAACCATAGAGTTTAAGTTCTTACTACTTTTTACTAGGTAAAAACCCAGTCCATAATTAACGACAGCAGTAAAAAGCACCAACCATAAACCTTCATCGAGATGAGTAATAGAAGATGGAAAAAACAAATTATAGACGGATTTGGCTAGGATCACCAAGCCAGCTATCACGATAAGCCCTCCTTCTACAAATACGGAAAAAAACTCTACTTTCCCGTGCCCGTACGGATGATTCTCATCCTTTGGCCGGGAAGAAAGATGAATGCTATAAAAGGCGAAACCGCTCGCAATCACATTTACGATACTTTCTGCCGCATCCGTAAATATAGCATTCGAACCGGTCATAAAAAACGCTATGAACTTAATTATCATCAGAGAGAAACTGACCCCTACTGCAATAATTATTAAGCGTTTTTGCTTCTCTACCATTTCTATTTTCTTTTAAGACTTATGCTCATTTTTTCACTTTTGCTTCTATTGCCAAATGGATTTTGTTCAGAATTAATTTCTCTGTTACCATAACGCTGAGCAATAACGGTAATGATCAATATTTGCAGAGCATGATAAATCATAAGGGGAAGATAGTACAATCCAGCACTTGGATTATTAGCAAATAAAAGCTTCCCAAAAACACTGCCGTGAGTTAAAGATTTCTTTGAACCACAAAAAATACCGGCAATGGCGTCCTCTTCTTTAAAATGAAACACACTTCTACTAAGATAACTTAAAATCCAATAAACTACATAAAACAGCACCAAACTCCCTACGGTTACGTATACCAAATAAAGCTTCCCAGTATTTTCAAACACGCCACTCACGAATGAATCCGCGAAACTGGCATACACAATAAGGAGTATGATAAATTTATCAAAATTTGAGAGAACCTTGCTGTTTCGCGTTGCCCAAGTGCCCCAGTACTTTTGTAAAAACAAACCTAATATAACAGGCATAATGATCTCGAAAACCAATCCTAAATAAATACTACCGAAAGAGGTTTCTCCATCAAAAGATAAAAAAGCAGCCATCCATAAAGGGGTAATCACCACCCCTATTAAACCTGATATACTGGCATTAAAGATAGATGCAGGAACATTACCTTTAGCAATAGATACCAATACCACGGATGAAGAAACAGTAGAAGGTAACACAGCAAGAAAAAAGAAAGATAACCAGAAGTCAAACTGAATTCCATCGCTCACTAAAGGATAAAAAAGCAATAAAACCAAAGGAAAAACAATGAAGGTAAAAGACTGTATCATCAAATGTAATTTCCAGTTTTTCAATCCTGATTTTATTTCCTGAAGGCTTAGCTTCAAACCATATAAGAAAAAAATAACGGCAACTCCTATAGAAGTAATTCTATCCAATAGTTTTCCTTCGCCCAGTAACACCAAATCAGGATATATATAAGCGATTACAATAGAAATAAGTAAGGCTACTACAAATAAATCAAGCTTTAATCTCATAAATCTCCAAAACGAGCTAATATAACATTTTTTTTATCCCGTATATACTTTCTTTTATAAATTGATCGTAACTTCGCTGAAAAGAATGTGTATATTTTCCTTCCGGAAGAACTTGTGTTACATTTAAAATATAAATAAGCAAAACGAATAAACAACAGCAGAATATATAAGAATAAATACTATGAGCCAATCTTCATTTTTGTCAAAAAGAATAGAAAAACTGTCGGAGTCAGCGACTTTAAAAATGACACAATTAGCTCGTGACTTAGCAGCGAAAGGTCACCAAGTAATCAGTTTGAGTGTAGGCGAGCCAGATTTTAACACTCCCGATAACGTGAAAAATGCTGCCAAGAAAGCATTAGATGATAATTTCACAAGATATTCGCCTGTACCGGGCTATTTAGACCTTAGGGAAGTGATAAGTGAAAAGTTAAAAAACGAAAATAATTTGGATTACGGGCCTTCTCAGATTGTTGTTTCTACAGGTGCTAAACAATCTTTATCCAATACCTTGTTGACTTTGATTGATGAAGGAGATGAAGTGATTATTCCGACTCCTTATTGGGTATCCTATTCAGAAATGGTCAAACTTGCGGAGGGAAAAAGTGTGTTTATCGAGACAGACATTCACTCAGACTTTAAAATAACTGCAGAGCAATTGGAAGAAGCAATCACTCCCAAAACAAAAGCTTTTATGTTTTCATCGCCATGTAACCCGACAGGTTCAGTATATAGCCGCGAGGAACTAAAAAAATTGGTTGAAGTTTTTGAAAAGCACCCTGATATATTTATTATTTCAGATGAAATTTATGAACACATTAACTTTGTCAATAAGCATGAGTCTATTGCACAATTTACTTCTATAAAAGACAGGGTGATTTTAGTAAATGGCTTTTCTAAAGCTTTTGCGATGACGGGTTGGAGATTGGGCTATATTGCCGCAAATAAAGAGATTGCTGCAGCTAACAATAAACTACAAAGCCAAACCACATCGGGGACATGTTCAATTGCTCAAAAAGCAGGATTAACAGCTTATAAAGACGGCTTGGAAAAAGTCTTGGAAATGAAGCAAACTTTTGAAAGAAGAAGACAATTAGTATATAGCCTGCTTTCCGAAATCCCTGGCGTAAAGACGAATATGCCCCAGGGTGCTTTTTATTTTTTTCCAGAAATCAGTTCTTTTTTTAGAAAAAAAACACCGGATGGAAAAACCATCGAAAATTCTTTAGATTTAGCTTTATATATACTAAATGAAGCCTATGTATCTACCGTTGCCGGAAGCGCGTTCGGCAACAACAATTACATCCGGGTCTCATATGCTGCATCAGATGAAACGCTGAAAGAAGCTTTGCGCCGTATAAAAGAAGCACTCGGAAAATTATCATAACTTCACACTTTCATATTAATAATTACAGCTGTGATATATATACATGAGGTATCACAGCTGTATTTTTTAAACCTCTTTTTAAAATTCCCATACAATTGAGCTATAGAAAAGAGCTTCGCGAAGGAATTCAAAAAAATTATAGAAAATTTCACAATTGGATGAAACCAAATCCAGATGAGCCTTGGTGGATCTCTATTCCGAAATTTATTTTAAAACTTCCAGTTGTTTTATTGGTTATTGCTTTTTCCCCCGTTCTCTTTGTATTAATTTTTATTTTATTTCTAATTGCGATATAATAAAAAAAACATTATTCTCTTTGAAGGAATACAAGTACTTATTTTCTCATTGGGTTTATTGGCTCATCAACTCTCCCAACATTACTTTCATTATCCTATACCTTTTCTGGATCATTATTTAGATCCTTTTATTTTAGGTGTACTTGTCCCTTATTTCTATAAATGGGAGCAAAGAATCTTATGGAAGAAAGCTCCGGATTTCCAGCTTCCAATTTGGCTATTAATCGGATTATTTGTTTTATTAAGTTTACTTTCGGAAGTGCTTCTTCCCTCTTTTCATTCCGGTTACACACAAGATCTGCATGATGTATTAGCCATAGGGCTCGGCGTTTTTTGGTATTTTCTATTATTAAACAGATAATATCCATCCCTGTTGCCTGTTTAATAATAAAGCCTCGTGACTTTTTCACGAGGCTTTTGTTTATTTTCTCATATTTCTTTTACATACCCTGGTAAGGAGGTTGATTAGGCGGGTTTTGATCTTCATTCTTTCCTTTCTTGAATTTCTGGATAATCTCTTTAAAATGCTCTCCAGCGGCTTCGCGGCCTCCTAAGCCATAACTTAACGCAATCACTACGGCTACCGATCCAAGAGTCAAGCCAAAAGCCAGCTCTACTATCCCATTCGCGATTCCCATAGCTCTTAAGGAAATTCCTAAGAAGAGTCCTAACGAAGCATAACGCACAACCGATGCTATGAATCTATTATTATCCGAACGCATCATAGCGTTATAAATTAATGTGGAAATAAAATTACCGATAATTAAAATGACCACTCCGAAGGCTATAGAACCTGTAACCGCTAATATTTCATTTAAAATATACGTTAACTCGTATAATTGTAATATATCTACTGCGGTAATTACGCCAAAAAAAGCTATAAAAAAATACAATACGCCAGCTATAATTCTGGAAAAAGACTGATTTGGACCAATCATATTTTGCAATTGAAGGCGTACGGCAATTTGATCAAAACCAAGATTGCGGAATAAGTCTCCTAAGAAACGGGTTAAATACTTACCTCCCCATAAGAAAATAATCAGTACTACTGCCGCCACAATCACATCCCCCAATATACCTATAAAGCCACTTAATATAGCGTTAAGCGGATTGGAAATAGACTCTAATTGTAATGCGTTAATGGCCTGAATCAACAAGGGAATAAATATCACTAAGAATACAATGGCGCGTACCACCCGGATTATCTTGTCCGTATCTTTGAAACCTGTTTTAATGACGATTCTTTCTAAGAAATTACCCCCGAAAGAAATCAAGCCCGAAACGAACTTAGCCAACATATAGCCTATAGTTGCTATTATTCCGGCTGCGATAAGATGTGGGATAAAAACCAAAAACTTGGAAACCATATTCTCTAATGGAGATAAAACCGAGCTCACACCCAGTTTTTCCAAAACAATTAGAAAAACAATAACCATAATAAGGTAGTAGAATAGGTTACCTATAAAACTATTTGTACCACTGCCTGCAGTACCTGTTTCTCTAAAAAGCTTTTTATCCCAAGAGGTACGCTCCATCAGCTTTACAACAAGTGCTTTGACACCCTTTGCGATAAGCCAACCTATAAGTAAAATAATTAAAGCTCCTAAAATCGTAGGTAATCCAGACGAAAGATTATGGGTAAAACCATCAAATGTATTGTTCATATTAATTTTATTTTAGATTTAAAATTTTGAGAAATATTCTTCAAGTAAGTTTTTATTAGGCTTACTCATAAATTATAATGTGATTATTTATACCTTTTCCCGAAAGTATAAACTACAAAAAAACTTATAGCTTTTAAAATAAAGGGCAATTAATCTAAACTTCTTAAATTCACAAAAGCAGTAAGTTTATACAATCTCAAAGAATAAGATATGATGCTCTATACTCACATCTCCTTCACATCATCGCAGTAGGAAGTCCAAGAATTATGCCAGAAAAGCAAACTTGGGATCTGGAAATTTATTGTGGATAAGAAAAACTCATTTTTTATGACAGCAATATTGATAAAACCTGGGAAAGGAAACAAGCTCTCAAAAGTATCTATGCATTTAAAATACCCTTGCAAATTTTTTTTACCAATCCGGGTCCTTCATAAATAAACCCTGTATACACCTGTATTAAACTGGCCCCGGCATTAAGTTTTTCTAAAGCATCTTCGGCAGAATGAATCCCTCCCACTCCTATTATCGGGAAAGCATTCCCCGTTTTCTGAGAAATATACCTTATCACCTCAGTCGAACGGTGGGACAATGGTTTTCCGCTTAAACCTCCTGTTTCTTTCTGAAGGCCTTGTGAACTTTTCAAGTTCTCTCTTCCAATCGTCGTATTGGTAGCAATAAGACCTGCTATTTTGGTGTTTTGTACAATATCAATAATATCATCCAATTGAGAATTGGTCAAATCCGGAGCTATTTTAAGCAAAATAGGCTTTGGTTTTGACTTTAATTTATTTAAGCTCTGTAATTCATTGAGAAGATGTGTCAACGGTTCCTTCTCTTGTAAATCGCGTAAGCCGGGGGTATTGGGAGAAGAGACATTTACCACAAAATAATCCACATAAGGATATAAAGCATGGAAGCTATAGATATAATCGTTTACCGCCTGTTCATTTGGCGTTACCTTATTTTTCCCAATATTTCCCCCGATTATGATTCTGTTCTTGTTTTTTAGAGCTTTTAATCTCCCTGCCGCTACATCTACTCCTTGATTGTTAAACCCCATTCGATTGATCAAAGCTTCATCATCGACCAATCTAAACATACGCGGCCGCTCGTTTCCGGGCTGTGGTTTGGGTGTCACCGTCCCAATTTCTATAAAGCCAAACCCTAAATGAGAGAGATCTTCAACAAACTCTGCATTTTTATCAAATCCAGCAGCCAGCCCTACAGGGTTTTTAAAAGTCAATCCAAAAACTCTCCTTTCCAGACGAGGGCTTTCCACACAAAAAGAAGATTTTAAGATAGACTTTGCTCCCCATATTTTTTGAAAGGCAGACAAGCCCTTCGTCACACGATTGTGAGCTGCTTCAGGCTCCAAAGCAAAGAAAAACGGCTTCACGATTTTATACATGTTGCAAAAATATATATTCGGAGTTAATATATTGAATTATCCCGAATAATTTATCGCAAATTAATCTTTCCATCATGTATAGTACTTATTTAAAAGCACTTAGCTTTAAAATTAAAGATGTCATTTCTTCATAAGGAATATAGGTATCCTTCTTAAGGTAGAATCAACTTTGATATTTTATACACATAAGTGTTTTTAAAAGCAAAAAATCTTGTAAATTGTTGAAAAGATATGTGCTATGGAAAGTTTTAAAGATATAATATTTACACGATCGTATATAAATGGAGAGTGGGTAGAAAGGGAGGAAACTTTCGATGTCTTCAATCCTTATACGGAGGAACGCATCGTTTCTCTGGCTGATGCGTCAGAAGAACAATGGGAAGAAGCTGTACAAGCCGCTCACAATGCTTTTGAACCTTGGAAAAGATTGACAGCCAAAGAGCGATCTTCTATTCTTTTAAAGTGGTATGACCTGCTTCAAGAAAATAAAGAAAAAATTGCCGGACTCATGTCCTTAGAATCCGGTAAAGTTATTGGTGAATGTTTATCAGAAGTGGATTATGGTGCTTCTTTTATACAGTGGTTTGGGGAAGAAGCGAAAAGAGTTTACGGATTAACTATTCCGGAATTTTCAGTTGATCGCCGTGTTAAAGTCATACGTCAACCTATAGGAGTTGTTGCAGCCATCACACCTTGGAATTTCCCTCTCGCCATGATTACCCGTAAAATTGCCCCTGCATTAGCTGTTGGTTGCACAGTGGTCATCCGTCCCAGTTCAGTCACTCCCCTTACTGCACTTGCTCTTTCCTATTATGCTGAAAAAGCAGGGTTTCCGAAGGGTGTAATAAACACAATAGTAAATGCAGAAGCCAGTCAGGCCGGAAAATTTCTGTGCGGGCATCCCCATATCTCAAAAATATCCTTTACAGGCTCCACGGAAGTGGGAAAAATATTAGCGAAGCAATCGGCTTCTACTTTGAAAAAAGTAAGTTTAGAATTAGGAGGGAATGCGCCTTTAATTGTATTTAAAGACGCAGACATAAAAAATGCAGTAGAAAGCGCTATTACCGCAAAGTTTCGTTTTGCAGGGCAGACTTGTGTTTGTATAAACCGAATACTTGTACATAGAGACATTTACAATCATTTTACAAAAAAACTGACAGAAGAAGTACAAAAATTAAAAACAGGGGATCCTTCTTTAAAAGAAAATCAAATAGGCCCACTAATCAGCAAAGAGGTTTTACCAAAAATGGAAAGGTTCATCAAAGATGCGCAAGAAAAAGGAGGAGAAATACTGTGTGGGGGTACAAAAGAAAAGAACAATATATTCTCTCCTACAGTAATCGGAAATGCAAACCATAAAATGCGTTTTGCTCAGGAAGAAATTTTTGGACCCATTGCTCCCATCTTCAAGTTTGATTCTTTTGAAGAAGCAATTCATATGGCAAACGATACGATTTATGGTTTAGCTGCTTATCTCTACACAGATGACATCAATACCGCCATCCGGGCAAGCGAACAACTCCAATACGGCATGATAGGAATCAACGAAGGCTTGATTTCATCAGAAACAGTACCTTTCGGA
Organism: Bacteroidota bacterium; assembly: GCA_021794195.1. GTDB lineage: Bacteria > Bacteroidota > Bacteroidia > Sphingobacteriales > Sphingobacteriaceae > Sphingobacterium. Next base: position 12,324 of record JAJYRG010000023.1, on the reverse strand, counting down.
GGGATTAAAGAGTCTGGATACGGACGGGAGGGTTCAAAATACGGTATAGAAGATTATACGCAACTCAAGTATATATGCACCGGAAACGTAAGGTGATTCCTTAGCTTATATGGAAGCCACTGAAGAAGATAGCGATTTATATTCAATGATACGTTTTGTTTTTCAACACTTGATTCTTTTTTCCGTACTTTTGTTTCATAATGATTGCAATAAATGATCTTAGTTTCGAAATCGGTTCAAGAGTTTTATATGAGACGGCAAACTGGCACTTAAAACCCGGAGATAAAACAGGGTTAATAGGCGCCAACGGAACGGGAAAATCTACGCTTCTCAGATTGATAGTAGGAGAATATACGCCTACCGGAGGTTCAATTTCAATGCCCAAAGATGCTACAATAGGGTACCTCAATCAAGATTTACTCTCTTATCAATCCGACAACTCCATACTTCAAGTAGCTATGGAAGCCTTCGAAAAGCAAAACCAATTACAAATTGAGATTGACGACCTGCTGAATAAGCTTGAAAAGGAATATTCGGAAGATTTATTACAGAAACTTAGTGATAAACAGATAGAGTTTGAAGCTTTAGACGGATATAGCATCGAATTCAAAACTCATGAAATTTTAGCCGGGTTAGGTTTTAGTGATGAAGAACAGAAACGTCCCTTGTCCACTTTTTCTGGAGGATGGAGAATGCGGGTCATGCTTGCTAAAATATTATTACAATCACCGGATATCCTCTTATTAGATGAACCGACGAACCACTTGGACCTTCCTTCTATCAAGTGGTTAGAAGAATATCTACAAGCTTTCGACGGAGGTATAGTCATTGTTTCACACGATAGATATTTTTTAAACCGCATCATCAATAAAACGGTGGAAGTCAGAAACGGTAAGTTAACCCTGTATGCCGGAAATTATAATTTTTACGAAAGTGAAAAAGCTCTTCGAAACGAAATTCAACAAAATGAATATAAAAATCAACAGGCGCGTATAAAGCAAGAAGAAAAATTAATAGAACGCTTTCGAGCAAAAGCCAGCAAAGCAAAAATGGTGCAATCGCGCATCAAAGCTCTGGAAAGGATGGAAAAAGTGGAAGAAGTAGATGATGATAATCCGGAAGTTAACTTTAACTTCAATTTCAGCAAAGCATCGGGAAGACATGTGGTAACACTAAAAAATATTTCGAAATCATATCCCAATATTGATATCCTTTCGCATACTGATGGGCTTATCGAAAAAGGGGATAAGATTGCGCTTATAGGAGCTAATGGAAAAGGAAAATCTACACTGCTTAGAATCATTGCTCAAGAAGACAATGACTTTTCGGGAGAATCTATTCACGGGCATAATGTCACACAGACATTCTTTGCACAGCACCAATTAGAAGCTTTGCATCTGGATAACACGATTTTAGATGAGTTAGTAAACTACGCCCCTTCACATACTGAAACCGAACTGCGGAATATCTTAGGAAGCTTTCTGTTTAGCGGAGATGATGTGTTCAAAAAAATAAAAGTACTTTCCGGAGGGGAAAAATCGAGAGTAGCTCTTGCAAAAGCACTTACAGCAGATGCTAATTTCCTGATTTTAGATGAGCCTACCAATCACCTGGATATTACTTCGGTGAACATACTTGTACAAGCATTGCAACAATACCAAGGTACATTTATCGTCGTTTCACACGATAGATATTTTTTGGAACAAGTGGCTAATAAAATATGGTATATAGAAGATAAAACCATTAAAGAATACCCTGGAACTTACGCTGAGTATGAACATAGCCAAAAATCGAAAGGAACAAAAGAAGAAAAAAGTATTCCTAAAAAAGAGAAGAAAAAACAACAAAAACCGAAAGACAAAAACAGCAAATCTTTACTTCAATCAAAAAACAGAAAACTAAAACAGATAGAAGAAAAAATAGAAACAATACGCATAGAAATTAAAAAAATAGAAGAAAGACTTAACGATACCGATCTCTATGAAAATCAAGAAAAGCTCAAGGAATTGACCCGTCATTATGAATCACTTAAAACGGACAATAAAAATTTGCAAAACGAATGGGAGACAGTCGCAGAAGAAATACTTGCGTTAGAAGAAACGATTTAACCGCCTCTCCTTCATTTTCCTTAGTTGTATAGAGAGTTCAAATCTTGATTAATCTACAGTAAATCAAACAGGCTTTTTACCCCCAATACTCTTCTACAGGTAAACCCTTCCGCATATTGTACCTGAATATTCCTACCTAATTCTAATGCCCGTGCTTTTGTTGATTCCATAAACACGGGGTTTGAAATATAGGTGCTTGGGCCATCTTCCGCTGCTGTTGAGTTAAATTGTGTGCGGTAAGCCAATACAGATTTTTCTTTTATATCCCAATAATCCGTAATGTCTACAACGATATCCGGCTTGATAAATCTATCTTGTATAACCTGCAACTGTAATTTTGGACGAAATCGTTCCTGAAGCTGCCCATCCTCACCATATGTTTCTATACGTATCAGTCCTGAAAGGAACAAAGCATCATTGACCAGCCTGCTCGCTCTGCCATGATCAGGATGCCTATCTTCAAATGCATTGGTAATAACGATTTCTGGCTGGTATTTTCGAACGACTTGAATTAACTTTTTTTGGTGTTCTTCATCATTCTTAAAAAAGCCATCTCTAAAACTCAAATTTTCTCTGATTGACAATCCTAATATTTTTCCTGCTTCTTCACTTTCTATCATTCTAGTTTCAGCCGTTCCTCTTGAACCTAACTCTCCTCTCGTTAAATCTACTATACCTACTTTTTTACCTTCTTTTACATATTTAGCAATTGTGCCTCCCGCTCCCAACTCCGCATCATCCGGATGTACTGCGATTACTAACAAATCTAATTTCATACTTCAAATATTACGTATAATTAACAATAGAGCTAAATAAAATAAAAAATCGGAGTTCTTCGAAAATAAATAATAAAAACCTGATTTTATTGATACGGACTCGTGCGAATACCTCTTGATTTCTCAAATTCACGCACTATATTTTCAATTTCATAATCTTCTTGAGGATCGTAGGTAGCTTTTAAGTTATGGCCGAACAACCCGGCTATTCCTTGATAAATAATTGCCGAAAGCCCTCCTTTTACATCTTTAAGCATGTCATAGCTGGTATTCCCGGTTTGTCTTTCGATGAGTTTGACCAACAATTTCCCTTGGCTGATAGTCAGATTTTTTATTTCTGTATTAAACTTTGTTTTAATTTCTTTTTCGCAATTTCGGATCAAGTGTTTTTCTTCCCGTTTATTCTCAGCCAATATTAAATCTCTATCTAACTGTTCATATCTTTTTTGAGCATATATAGCATAGGGCAATACGCGGATAATATTTTTTTTAAGCTGTAAATATTCCACGCGTTCTTTTTCACTCTTCCATCCTCTTTTTCGGGTAATTATAACTTCTTTTATAGGAAACCACGGAACGACCTCCCCATTATCCAAAGTGGTAGTTAAATACTTGTTCACTACCTCTGGCTGCCCTTTGCCATAATGAGGTTTTATTAATTCCTGAGCTGCTCCGAGAATCGGTAACCCCAACAAAAATGACAAGAGAAAGACGAGACTGCTTAACTTTGAACTTAAATTTTCCATGTCATTTTTCATTTCTATCATACATTTTGTTAACTTTAGTATGAAGGAATGATTCTCCTTTTTGTCGACCTTAATAAAGGTAGCAAAAAATATTTTAGCAAACAATATACGGATCTTTTAATGAAGGAAAAAGAGATAGACATAGAAGCAGAAAACAAAGAGATTAAAAAAAGATACAGAGCACTTTTGAGAGCCTGCAAACCTACCTTGGAACGTGGCGACAAACAAGAAATAAGGCAAGCTTTTGAGCTGGCGATGGAAGCACACCGTGATGTGAGGAGAAAATCCGGTGAACCCTATATTTACCACCCTTTGGCTGTAGCACAAATCGCGGCTGAGGAAATCGGTTTGGGTACTACCTCTATCGTCTGCGCCCTGCTGCATGATGTGGTAGAAGATACCGACATCACGCTGGAAGATATAGAGCTTCAGTTTGGGAAAAAAGTTGCTAAAATCATCGACGGATTAACAAAAATATCTGGAGTATTTGATCCCAACAGCTCTATACAAGCCGAAAATTTCCGGAAAATGCTCTTAACCTTAGCGGATGATGTAAGGGTAATCTTAATAAAGTTTGCCGACAGATTGCATAATATGCGCACAATGGAGTTTATGGCCCGTCATAAACAGCTTAAAATAGCTTCGGAAACGAGCTATCTCTATGCTCCCTTAGCTCATCGTTTGGGGTTATACGCTATTAAGTCCGAATTGGAAGACCTTTCAATGAAATATACCGATCCGGACACTTATAGATTTATTGCTAAAAAATTAAACGAGAAAAAAGCCGAAAGAGAAAAATTTATCCTTGATTTTATTGCGCCAATAAAAGAAATTTTAACTGAAGAAGGAATAAAAGCTGAAGTACTGGGCCGTCCAAAATCCATACACTCCATCTGGAGTAAAATGCGTAAACAGTCTATTCCCTTTGAAGAGGTCTATGATTTATTTGCTATACGTATCATTATAGACTCGGCAGACGATAAAGAAAAGTCTGAATGCTGGAAAGCCTATTCTATAGTTACGGATTTATATCGACCGAATCCGGATCGTTTGAGAGATTGGATATCTTCTCCTAAAGGGAATGGTTACGAATCTTTGCATACTACGGTAATGGGTCCTAAAGGACAATGGGTAGAAATCCAGATCCGTACCAAACGGATGAACGAAATTGCTGAAAAAGGTTTTGCTGCACACTGGAAGTACAAAGAAGACTCCAAATCCGACAGTGGATTGGATCAATGGATTCAGAATATCCGGGATATTTTAAGTAATCCGGATCAAAACGCCTTAGATTTTGTCGATGATTTTAAAATGAATCTCTTTTCGGACGAAATCTTCATTTTCACACCACAAGGGGCTTTAATCCAGCTGCCGAACGGCGGTACGGCCCTGGACTTTGCTTTTGCGATTCACACGGATATCGGCGCTACATGTATCGGAGCAAAAGTAAACCATAAACTCGTTCCTTTAAGCCACGAATTGCAAAACGGCGATCAGGTGGAAATATTAACTTCCAATAAACAAAAACCCAAGGAAGACTGGCTGAACATAGTGGTAACAGCCAAAGCAAAGTCAAAAATAAAATCCTCTCTTAAAGAAGAAAAACGTAGAATTGCAGAAGATGGCAAAGAAATTTTAGAACGAAAACTTAAGTCATTAAAAATCACTTATAATAGTGCCAATATAAATAAAGTGACCAGTTTCTTGAAGTTTCCCAGCTCACAGGATCTATTCTATAATATTGCCAAAGGAAATGTAGATATGCAAAACCTTAGAGAGTTTGTGAAAAGTGAAAAAAATCATGAACCAAATACACCGCATATCTCCTCTCAGCTCGGTAAAATTGTAGAGAAAATAAATAAAAAGAAAGAGGTAGATACTATTTTAATAGGCGACGGGAGTGATTTACAGGAATTGGACTTTACTTTAGCTCCATGCTGTAACCCCATTCCTGGGGATGATATATTTGGTTTTCTCACAGTGAATGATGGCATAAAAATACACCGTACCAGCTGCCCAAATGCGTCAAAATTAATGGCGAACTACGGGTATAGAATTTTAAAAGCTCGATGGAGCTCCGAAATAAAAGAAACATCTGCTTTTGCAGCGAGCTTTAAAATTGTGGGGATAGACGACGTAGGTTTGATTAACGAAATAACTTCGGTAATATTCCATACTTTCAAAGTAAATATTCAATCTTTATCTATCTCCGGTGAAAAAGGTATATTCGAAGGAATAATGACTGTTTATATTAATGACACCGAACAATTGGATGGATTAATGGAGGGGATCAGTAATATTAATGGAGTTACGAGCGTAACACGTGTAGAGCCCGAGCATGCAGAAGTCAGAAAAAACTAATGGAAATGAAAAAGTACAGGTTTTTCATTAAATTTTGGTAAATTTGTGAGAGTTGAAAAAGGTCTATGAATCAAAGTCATAATTACGAGACGGTAAAGAAAATATTTGAAGCGTATCTTGAGAAGAAAAATCTTCGAAAAACCCCTGAACGATATGCCATTTTGGAGGAAATCTACTCTAGAAATGATCATTTCGATGTAGAGTCGCTCTATATTCACATGAAAAATAAAAAATATAGGGTAAGCCGTGCGACAGTCTACAATACTTTGGAATTATTAGAGTCCTGTGATTTGGTAACCAAACATCAATTCGGAGGCAATACAGCTCAATTTGAAAAATCGTATGGATACAAGCAACATGACCATGTCATCTGTATAGAGTGCAATAAAGTGGTGGAATTCTGTGATCCCCGAATCCATCAAATCCAAACTATGATAGGAGATTTGCTAAAATTTAAAATCCACCATCATTCTTTAAATCTATACGGTATTTGTGAAGACTGTCAAAAGAAACAGGAAGAAGCCCTCGCTATGGAATCCCAAAATGAAGATAAAAACACATAAAAATTCCCGTAGGCTAAAATAAAACACAATTACTATACTATAACTAAATTACATTTTTAACTTTATCCCGTTTATTAAAATAATACAACAAAAATATGCAAGTCGATGTTCTTTTAGGTCTGCAGTGGGGCGATGAAGGCAAAGGAAAGATTGTAGATGTCTTATGTCCAAAATATGATCTTATTGCGCGCTTTCAAGGCGGTCCCAATGCCGGGCACACATTAGAATTTGATAATAAAAAATTTGTACTGAATACTATTCCCTCAGGAATATTCAACAAAAACACACTCAACCTTATTGGAAACGGGGTGGTTATTGATCCCATTATTCTCAAAAAAGAATTAGATGGATTAAAAGAAGCAAAGGTAGATCCTATAGCCGAAAAAAATCTAGTCATCGCCAGGAAAGCTCACCTTATATTACCGACACACCAACTTCTTGATGCCGCTTCGGAATCTAAAATGGGTTCGGCAAAAATTGGATCAACATTAAAAGGAATCGGGCCTACTTATATGGATAAAACCGGTAGGAACGGCTTACGTGTGGGAGATACAACTCTTTCAAATTTTAAAGAAAAATATGAAAAGCTGAAAGAAAAACATTTGAATATATTAAGCCATTACGGCGAAATCCCGGATTTTGAAGAGAAAGAAGCTGCTTTTTTTGAAGCAATTGATTTTCTCAGAACTATCCCACATGTAGACTCCGAACATTTGGTCAATCGATACTTAGACGAAGGGAAGAAAGTACTGGCCGAAGGTGCTCAGGGCACTCTTTTAGATATCGACTTTGGATCCTACCCTTTTGTTACTTCCTCTAATACGACCACTGCCGGAGCCTGTACAGGTTTAGGCATAGCCCCCAACCGGATAGGTAAAGTAATTGGGATTTTTAAAGCTTATTGTACGCGTGTGGGAGGTGGTCCCTTCCCTACCGAATTAGATGATGAAGTAGGAGAAAAACTGAGGAAACTTGGGCATGAATTTGGTGCTACTACCGGACGTTCACGCCGAACCGGATGGGTCGATATCCCAGCATTAAAATATGCCATCATGCTCAATGGTGTTACGGACTTGGTAATTATGAAAGCAGACGTACTGGATACCTTTGAAGAAATAAAAGTATGTACAAAATATAATTATGACGGAGAGGTAATTGACTATATGCCTTACGATATCAATAGCATCAAGCCGGAGCCTATTTTTGAAACCAAAGAAGGATGGAATGCGGATACTACCTTGATACGTAAAAAAGAAGAAGTCCCTGAGAAACTAAAAACATATATCAAATATCTCGAAAAAACACTCGGCAAACCTATAACTTATCTTTCTGTAGGCCCTGACCGTAAACAAACCATAAAGTTATAAAGTACATTTCTATAACGAAACATCTATAATAAGGTTGGGCATAGGGTCAAAGAATCTGAAATCCAGCCTTGTTTATTTTAATTTTTGAAAAACCCGGCCTTTTATTGTCAGTGTAAAATTTTTAAAGAACAAAACTATTCTCCAAAACCTTCTTTTAATTCTGTATTAATTTAATTTACTTAATAGCTTTTTTATCACTTTTTCAGCCTTTTTTTCTCCGTAGAGTATCTTATACATAGCTTCACATATTGGCATATTTAGCTTATTTTCCACTAACTGCTGATGGATATTCTTAACGGTAAAATATCCTTCTGCTATCATATTCATTTCTAATTCAGCAGACTGCACTGTATATCCTTTACCTATCATTCGGCCAAAGGTTCGGTTTCGGCTAAACTGAGAATAGGCTGTTACCAAAAGATCACCTAAATACGCAGAATCGTTAATATTTCGGGGACGAGGATCCATTGCATTCACAAAATACTCCATTTCCCTTACTGCATTAGATATCAAAATTGCCTGAAAATTATCACGGAAACCTAAGCCTTGGCACATCCCTCCTGCAATCGCATAAATGTTTTTCATTACCGAAGCATATTCAATACCAAAAACGTCTGTGGAAACATTCGTTTTAATATATTTATTTTGTAATAACGCAGAAAAGCTTTCCGCATTTTCTTTCGATCGAGAGGCAATAGTCAGAAAAGACAAATGTTCTTTTGCAACTTCTTCCGCATGACAAGGTCCACCGATGATTACTATATTATCTTCATGAATATTGTACACCTGCATCAGATAATCTCCCACCAGCAAATTTTCTCCCGGTATTATCCCTTTAATAGCCGAGACAATAATTTTGCCTTGCAAGTCCTTTGTATCTATGCTCTTTAAAGCATCTTTTAGATAAGCAGCTGGGGTATTTAAAATAATAACATCACTATTTTTCGCTACTTCTTGTGCTTCTGAAACGACCTGACTTTTCTTAACCTTCAATTTGGTGGTTTTTAAATAAGAAGGGTTTTTTTTATGTTTTTGAATATATTTTACATCCTTAGGTTTACGCACCCACCACCATATTTCTTTTGGGGTTTTATTGTCGTTCAACATCTTTAATACAGCTGTCGCCCAACTTCCGCTGCCCAATATTCCTATTTTATGTGTCATATGGCTTCAATCATTAGTAGTTTCACCCTATAGCAAAGATACTTATTTATAACTTGACAACATAAAAGAATGGGCTCGTCAGGTTCCCTAAAATACATACGTATTGATATCGTTTCATTGCCTTGTAAATTTTTATATTAAAGATCTGTAAACTTGTTTTGAATGGGGTAAAAAAAGAGTGTCTCAAAATGGTTAACAAACATCAATAAACGCGTCATTACGAGGAAGAATAACGACCACCATAGGCAGCTGCGAAGCAAACCAATCCGCGTTTTGACATTGTCAGATTGCTTCGTCATCATACCTCTTTCTCACGATGACGACGATGTTTAACTTTTGAGACGCCTTCGTTTCAATAATCATATTAAGTCTAACTAAACGACAAGGTTGACAATTCTGCCTTTTACAAAAATAATTTTTTTAACTTTCTTATCCCCGATGTGTTTAACAATATCCTTATTCGCTAAAACAGTTTCTTCCACTTTTTGCTGATCCCAGTCCAAGCCCATCAATATATTAGTACGCAGCTTGCCATTAATGGATACAGGGTAATTAAACTCATCTTCTACTAAGTACTTAGATTCAAAAACAGGATAAACAGCTTGTGAAATCGTACCCGGCTCATGTCCTAATTTTGCCCATAATTCCTCCGTAATATGCGGAGCATAGGGCTGTAAAACAACAAGCAGAGGTTCTAATATGGCTCGTTTATTGCATTTTTGTTCAGTCAATTCATTTACACAGATCATAAAGGCAGATACAGAAGTATTAAATGAAAAACGCTCAATATCTTCTTCTACTTTGTGAATTATTTTATGCAACGATTTCATCTCTTGTTTAGTAGGTTCGGCATCCGACACCGCCCATTTTCCGTCTTGATCATGGAATAAAGCCCACACCCTTCTTAAAAAACGATTGACACCGTCAATTCCGTTTGTATTCCAAGGTTTAGCTTGTTCCAAAGGGCCCAAAAACATTTCGTAAACCCGCAAAGTATCTGCTCCATATTGTTCTATAATATCGTCCGGATTTACAACATTGTACTTGGATTTGGACATTTTCTCTACCTCATGTCCACAAATATATTCTCCGCCTTCCAAAATAAACTCTGCCTCTTTAAACTCAGGTCTGAAGTTTTTAAACTTTTCTAAGTCAAGCTTATCATGATGCACAATATTTACATCTACATGGATGGGGGTAGTCCTGTATTGATCTTTTAAACCGAAAGACACAAATTTATTTGTACCCACCCCTTCTTCATCCACAATTCTGTAAACAAAGCTTGAAACACCTTGGATCATCCCTTGATTAATCAGTTTTTTAAAAGGCTCTTCTTCATTGTGGAAACCTAAATCTTTTAAAAACTTATTCCAAAACCGGGAGTACAATAAGTGTCCGGTCGCATGTTCAGAGCCTCCGATATATAAATCCACATCTTTCCAATACTTTATAGCCTCTTCTGAAGCAAAACTTTCAGTATTCTTCGGATCCATATACCTAAACCAATACCAGGAAGACCCTGCCCATCCTGGCATAGTGGATTTTTCATATTCAAACTCTCCTTTGTACTTCCAGTTTTCCGCTCGTCCAAGTGGAGGTTCACCACTTTCTGTAGGCAAATACTTATCTACTTCCGGTAACAAAAGAGGAAGGTCTTTTTCATCTATCAGATAAGGGAGGTTATTTTTAAAATAAACCGGTACAGGTTCGCCCCAATATCTTTGTCGTCCAAAGATGGCGTCCCTCATGCGGTAGTTAATAGTTGCTTCGCCTAATCCCTTTTCCTCCAATGTTGACACCAAAGTAGCCACCGCTTTTTGGTAACTCATTCCATTTATGATATCGGAATTAATATATTTACCTTTTTTAGTATCATCAGCTTGTTCAGAAATATCCTGAGCATCTGAAATAGCGACAATAGGCAAATCAAAGTGTTTGGCAAATAAATAATCCCGTTGATCTCCGGAAGGAACAGCCATCACCGCTCCCGTTCCATAACTTGCCAAGACATAGTCAGAAATCCATATAGGCACTCGTTTACCTGTCAAGGGATGTTCGGCATAAGCTCCCGTAAAAGCACCGCTAACTGTTTTGGTATCTGCCATGCGGTCCAATTCAGACTTCTTTCCGGCAGCGGCTACGTAAGCTTCTATTTCCTCTTTTTGAGAGATTGTGGTAAGTTGGGAGATCCATTCATGCTCCGGTGCCAAGACTAAAAAGCTGGCTCCATAAATCGTATCCACGCGGGTCGTAAAGACTTCTATTTTTTTATCCGTATCCGGAATCGGAAATCTTACCTTTGCTCCTTCACTGCGCCCTATCCAGTTCCTTTGCATCTCGATTAACGGTTCGGGCCAATCTACTTCATTCAGACCCTGTAGCAAACGTTCGGCATATGCCGTGATACGCAAGGACCACTGCATCATTTTCTTCTGTTCTACAGGATAACCTCCCCGTTCGGAAACCCCGTTAACCACTTCATCATTGGCTAAAACAGTTCCTAATTGTGCGCACCAGTTTACCGTACTTTCTTTGAGGTATGCTAAACGGTATTTTAAAAGAATCTCCTGCTTTTGCTCTTCTCTTAATTTATTCCAAAAAAAAGCGTCGAATAACTCGATATCGTCATCACAAGCAGCATTTATCTTTTTATTACCCTCGCGACTAAATATTTCAATCAGCTTATCTATAGATTCTGCTTTATCTTCATCATGGTTGTACCAGGAATTGAAAAGCTGCATAAATATCCATTGTGTCCATTTGTAATACTGTGGACTTGAAGTACGAACTTCCCGGTTCCAATCATAAGAAAACCCTATACGATCCAATTGTTCCTTGTATCTGTTGATATTTTCTTCAGTCGTGACAGCAGGGTGTTGACCCGTTTGTATAGCATATTGCTCTGCCGGTAAGCCAAATGAATCATACCCCATCGGATGCAATACATTGAAACCTTTTAAGCGTTTATAACGAGACACGATGTCAGAAGCAATATAACCCAACGGATGCCCTACATGAAGACCAGCTCCCGAAGGATAAGGGAACATGTCTAAAACATAATACTTGGGTTTAGAAGGATCTGCCTCTGTTCTGTAAATATCATTTTCGGCCCAAAACCTCTGCCATTTTTTTTCTATGTCCTGATGATTGTAAACCATGCTTATCTATCAATATTTTTTCTGGTAAACTGCGAAAATACCGAATTTCATTGAATTTATGATGAAAATATCAATTCCTTC
>JAJYRG010000116.1 GCA_021794195.1 Bacteroidota bacterium | reverse complement strand
CTTACAAAGCGGCGCCAGCCCGTGGGGGAAGTTAGAGAGGTTAAAGTTTATATACCCATGTTCACGCTGCTTTGTAAGCAGTGCTTTTTATGTTCAACTCAGGTTATGAGTATAACCCAATATTTATAGGCGACATTTGGAGGAACAGAAAAGTTTATCGCTCTATTGCAAGAAAAGTCCTTTCGCCAGATTGCTTCACCCTATCCCACAAAGTCCTACGCTTCCGTTCGCAATGACGGCGAAAGCGTGCTTTAACATTGAAAAAAACGTGTTATTGCGAGGAGATACGACGAAGCAATCTATGTTTTTTTGGCTTCCCATTCATAATTACAGTAAAAAATATTTTTTTGTTAAAGTTAGATCACTATAACTCAAAATATTTCTTATATAAGTCCTCCCAATTGGGGTTTAAAGATTCTATCAAGGCAATTTTTTTAATCTGCTGCCTCCTTTTATTCGTTTTTCTTCAGCGATTGCTTCCTCGATATTTGAAAAGAAAGAATAATAAATCAATTTATAGATTTTGTATCTGCTGGTAAAAGAATGTGGGTATACTTTATAAATGTGTTAGTACATTCTTGATTGTAAATCCGAAATTACTCCAGTATAGAGCACAGTATGTTTGCTGTTAGTTAGAATATAGACACAGCCTCCCTTTTCCATAATTATTGCTTTTAATCCCGTTTATCAAAGATGTGCTTTTTATATCTTTAAAATTATGCTTCTAAGAACTTCTCGCGTATATATTGCACGATAACAGCAGTGGCTCCCGATTTGCCCTGCACATAATTACGTGCATTTTCCGAAGCTTTGCGGAGTTCGTCAGGATGATTGTTCAGATATTCGAAAATAGCGTGCAATTCAGCAGCACTTGAGACACTGAAGCCGGCTTTTGTATTTAACAAATCTTTAGCTTCTTGAAAATTTTCATATTTCGGGCCAAAGATTACGGGCCGTCCATAGGTAGCAGCTTCCAAAGTATTGTGAATACCCGCACCAAAACCACCGCCTATATACGCAAATTGACCGTAAGGATATAAATAAGACAATAAACCGATCCCGTCTACAATCAATACGTTGGCATTTAAATTTCCTTTTCCTTCTTTTAGTGCAGAATAAGTCGTGCTGTTTTCAAAAAGTTGCTGAAGCTCTTTTATATGGTTGGGATACACCTCATGGGGAGCAAGGATAAGTTTTAATTCGGCTTTTTTATTTATTAATTCGGCTAAAAGCTTCTCATCCGACGGCCAAGTGCTTCCAGCGACCAAACAGGATTTGCCGTTGAGGAAATCAGCTACATAAGGTACTTTTGTTTTTTGTAGACTGAGCTCATTCACTCTGTCAAAACGTGTATCGCCCGCCAGAGAAACATTTTTCAAACCTATATTTTTGAGCAAGACTAAGCTCTCTTCATTTTGTACGAAAAAATAGTGCACTTTTTTTAAGATATTCCGGAAGAAAAATCCCCAAGGTTTAAAGAACAATTGATTCGGTCTGTAGATCGCCGAAATCATAAGCAGAGGGATCTTCCTTTTTTCTAATTCATTGAAAAAGTGAAACCAATATTCATATTTGGTAAATATTGCAAATGCGGGATTGATCAAATCCAAAAAATAGCGGGCATTGGGCGCTGTATCCATGGGCAAATAAAAAACATAATCAGCCAAATCTGTATCCTTACGGATCTCATAGCCGGAAGGAGAAAAAAAAGTAATCAATATTTTTTTTTGCGGATAGTGTTTTTTGAGCTCTTGTAATACAGCTCTACCTTGCTCGAACTCGCCTAAAGAAGCAAAATGAAACCAAATGGGTTGCTCTTTTGGGTTTACCTTTTGTTTTATCTGTTGAAAAAGATTTTTACGTCCTTCAGTAAACTTTTTTGCTTTGGGATCCATGAAGGCGAAAACACGAATCAAACCCGTGTATAAATAGATGGATAAGGAGTAAATAAGTCGCATTTTTTTATGTTTATGCTTATATTAGTCAAATATATTAAACCGAATGCTGAATCATTACCTATTCATGAGAAAATTTCTCAAAAAAGGTAATAGTAAAGCGGGATAGATAAGTACCATTGAAAAATTAATAAAATACATATGAGCAAAATCTTAGTAACTGGCGGAACAGGCTATATCGGTTCACATACGGTAGTCGAATTGTATAATGCAGGTTATACGCCTGTTATCATAGATAATCTTTCCAATTCAAATATTAAAATATTAGATCAGATTGAACAAATCATAGGTATAAAACCTGAGTTTCACCAATTCGATTTGTGTGATGAGGAAAAGGTTTTTGATTTTGTAAAAAAACAAAATGATATTACAGGTATTATTCACTTTGCCGCTTCAAAAGCCGTAGGAGAGTCGGTCCAAGAACCATTGAAATATTACCACAACAATTTTTTCTCCTTGATTAACCTTTTGAATGCCTATCAAGACAGGCCTGTTAACTTTGTTTTTTCTTCGAGCTGTACGGTATATGGCGAACCGGACGAGTTGCCGGTCACGGAGTCTGCCGAAGTGAAAAAAGCAACTTCTCCCTATGGAAATACAAAGCAGATTGCTGAGGAAATATTAGAAGAAGTAGCTGCTGTAAAAGAAAACTACCATATTATTTCGTTGCGTTATTTTAATCCTGTAGGAGCTCATGAAAGTGGATTAATAGGCGAATTGCCCATAGGGGTCCCTCAAAACCTATTGCCTTTCATCACACAGACAGCTATAGGCAAAAGAGAGAAATTAATTGTTTTTGGTGATGACTACAATACACCCGACGGATCTTGCATACGCGATTACATACATGTAGTGGACCTGGCTAAAGCGCATGTGGCTGCCATCAGAAGGTTGGAGGCGAAGGAAGCAGATCAGAGATACGAAGTGTTCAATGTAGGGACTGGGATCGGTTACTCGGTTTTAGAAGCGATCCGTGCTTTTGAAAAGGCCGCTCAAGTAAAATTAAATTACGAAATCGGACCGCGACGGGAAGGGGATGTTATCAAAGTATGGGGTGAGGTAAGCAAGTCGGAAAAAGAATTGGGATGGAAAGCGGAGCTGGGGATAGAAGAGATGATGGCAAGTGCTTGGAAATGGGAGAAATACCTAAAAGATAACCCTATTGCATAGTTTTGTCACTTAGAATGGAGCGTAACACAAGGAAGAGTCTCCAACTCTAAAAGTATATAGATCCAGACAAAAAGAGAGATAACGGGATTAAAAATAAAGATAACGTAAGGCGGGTACTCTTTATTTTTCTAAATAAAGTTATGGTATTTAGAGGGCAAACCGAAAAGGATATAACCTTGATGGGATTACTGATATGAGATACAAAGACAGCATTAAGACAAGTTTGTTTATCCTGTTTGCCTTTATTTCGGGTGCTATTATTTTTGAGATATTACAATCCGGAAAAGCAAACCCGCAGATGTGGCAGAGCCTGTTGCCGAAAAAAGGAACAGAAGTGTTTTCTTTTTTCGTGGCCTTGTTCATCTTTTTAAATACGTTGAACTGGAGCTTAGTGTACCTTATTTCCCGATTTAACGAGAAAATATGGCAGCGCATTGATTATCCTTTTCTCATTCTTTCCATCGCTCTCGCTGTGAGCGTTGCCATTAGGCTTTTTTCATCCGGGATACCCACTAAAAGGATTTTGCTAACGGCAGTTGCCGGTATTTTTGCGGTGTATAATGTATATCGTTATTGGTCTTATTTTAAAAAAAGAAAGCAGGATAAGAATCAAGGTTTTAATTGGGGGGATAAGTAGGTGCACAAAAATAGTAAGTATAAAAGAAGGGCTGGAAATGTTTAATTTTCCAGCCCTTCTTTTTGCGATATTAAGCTAACTTCTGTTCTCTTTCAAACTTCTTATGTTTCCGTTTGCTGATTTTTTCTTCATTAACGGGTTGGGGTACCTTAATATAATAGCCGGTGCCGTCATATTCCCGCGCGCGCGGATGATTCATACATTCTTCTGAGCAACACCCATTCAGCTCCCATCCGCAGTCATCGCATTGTGTGAAATGCTCATTGCATTCCGGGTTTGCACAATTTATCATTTTCGGAGTTTTCGTTCCGCAGTTCCGGCAAATGGAAACAACTTTAGGATTAACGGAGTTGACATCTACCGTAATTCTGTTGTCAAAAACATAACATTTCCCTTCAAAATCTTCGCCACCTGCTTCTTTACCGTATTTTATTATCCCTCCATGCAGTTGGTACACATCTTCAAAACCTTCTTTCAGTAGGAGTGCCGAAGCTTTTTCACACTTAATGCCGCCCGTGCAATAGGTCAATATTTTTTTGTCTTTGTACTTTTTCAGTTCTTTAACTTTTTCCGGAAACTCCCGGAAATTCTCTATATCCAAAGTAACTGCATTTTTGAATTTGCCTATACTGTGTTCATAATCAGAGCGTACATCCAATAGGACTACATCTTCCCGATCTTTCATTTCTTTGAACTCTTTTGGTTCAAGGTGGATGCCGGTTTTCTTATTTGGATCGATGATTTGTGGATCCCTTAATCCGGAATGAACGATTTCGGGTTTGTATCGGCAATGCATTTTGATGAAGGAAGGTTCGTCCACCTCATCAATTTTGAAATCGGTTTTCGCAAAACGCGGGTCAGCGTGTACAGCGTCCATATATTTTTGGCAGGCTTCCACCGTACCGGAGACTGTACCATTGAGCCCTTCATTCGCTACAATTATTCTGCCGACGAGATTTAAAGATCGGCAAAAATTTAAGTGATCGATAGCAAACTGTTCTGCATTTTCTATAGGACTGTAGCAGTAATACAGTAGTGTGTTGTATTTTTTCATAAGCATTGATACCGGTGTAAACGGCGTGAAATGATTTCTAAATAAGATAATACAAAAATATCAAAAATATTTTTAGGATGAAAAGAATAGCAAAAAAAGGAAAGGAGTATCTTAATAAGGTTTATAAACACCAATAAACCGCGTCTTTGCGAGGAAGAATGACGACAGCCATAGGCAGCTGCGAAGCGAACCAACCTGCGTTTTGATATCGTCAGATTGGTTCGTCGTCCCTACTTCCCACGATGGCGACGACGTTTGAGACGCCTTCATTTTTTGATCAAAGGTTTCAGCAAATACTCCAAACCATTTGATTTTATTTCGCATACATCAGCAAGCTGCAAGCCTAATTTTCCTTTAGGAAACCCTTTGTTCTTAAACCAGATGAGATAAGCCTCCGGCAGATGTATCAGTTTTCTTCCTTTATATTTACCAAAAGGCATGGTTGCATTTGCTAATTGTACTAACCTGAGTTCGGCTATTCTTTACCCGCTCAGAAATTAAATAAACAAGGCTAGGCAAGGCGCCTTTGTGCAGGGGTATCGGGATACCGCAAGCAGAGGCAACGAAGCATAGCGTGTTTATATAATTAGCTTTTTTGTTTTTCACTTTGAAACAGCCATCTTCTTCCTAAAATCTCCTCAGAATAGCCCGCTATTCCTTCGTCACTTTTAGTTGAATCTGACTATTTCAAAGCGTTCTGAGCAAAAAATAATAATCGAATTCAGGTTACTAAGTATTCCTGAGAGAAGAGATCAGTCATGCGGTTTTCCATTTTTAAGTGAAAAAACAAGAAATTTTAACGTGATAACCCCATGATTCCATAGATTAGACAGGAAACCATAATGCTTTTTCAGTATCTGATAGCGTTCTTTTAGACCTTCTTTATGCCTCTGTTTGGACATACCGCCTACAAGGTAGCGAGTCGTATATTCCTTGGTGTTTATGCAGCTCTTTGCTTTTTTTGCAGCTCTTATTATCCAGTCAATGTCGGCGCTTATTTTATATTGCAAATCATATTTAGGAGCAATAGCCCGTTTGATAAAAATTGCCTGATGGCAGATATTCATCCCATAGCGAAAGGATTTCCATGTAAACTTTTCGGGTGTTTTGTGTCTTCTGTCCCCGATGATTTTACGGTTTTCATCGATGAGTTTGGTTTCCCCATAATAAATATCGGCACCTTCTGAATCGGTGAAAATAGCAGAAAGGGTATTCTTGTCATAAAAGGCATCCCCTGAGTTCAGAAAAAGAACGTAATCCCCTGTGGCTTGTTCCAGACCTTTGTTCATAGCATCATAGATGCCCTTATCTTTTTCAGAAATAAGAATATCGATTTGTGCTCTGTACTTGTTGAGGATATCCAGCGTACCGTCTGTAGATAAACCATCTACGATAATATACTCTACATGCTCATAGCTTTGGTTTAATACCGATTGGATCGTATATTCTATGTCTTTCGCATTGTTGAAGACGACCGTGATAATGGATATTTTGGGATTGAAGGACACTGCTGGCTTTCTCTTTTGCTATAATTCTAAATGTTCACCCAAAGATACTTAAATAATTGTGGGGATAGACTTATTTGTTTATTTTGACTTTACAAGCTAAAAGGCGTATTGGGAGTGCTTTCTGGTAGTTAACACTCATAAACGATAAACGCTTATTGTTGTCCGATATAAAAGATATCTATCAAATCAGCCAGGATACGGGAGAAGTAACGATTGTCTTTTTTTGGGCTAATTTTTTAAGAAAAGCATCGATCCATGCTTTTGAGGAAGTCGTAAATAATATTAAAACCTGTTTTATGGATAGGGAACCTACTATCCTCTTGATAAACACAGATCATTCTTTTATATCTCCCGAATAAACTGCAACATAATTTGGTGATTTTTATATCGCCTCTTACAGG
>JAJYRG010000115.1 GCA_021794195.1 Bacteroidota bacterium | reverse complement strand
CTGTGCAGGGCTTCTACCCGACCTTGGTAAAACGGGGGGACGCTAGATTGGGATTTAGTAGCCCGATTTTAATCTGTATTAAAAGCCAAAACACACTTCACAAAACCACGCACATTGTCATGTTGAGCGGAGCCGAAACATCTCAGACCAAAGTGCCACAATTCTCACGAGTCACAAATTACCCGTCACAAAAAAAAGCACAGCCCTTTCCTGACCGAAAAAAGTCGCCTAACAAATATTTGCCGATAGCAGAAAGAAAGCATGCCCACAATCCGCTAAGGCAAAGATTTTAAGCACGGGTTTTGCGTATACTTTTGCAGTTAAAAGTACGAGCTCATCCCCTTAATTTACTGCACAAGTCTATTTGCAGTTGCAAAGCTTTTAATCATGAGAGGTCTCTCCTTTTTTCATTTCAGCAATTAAGTAATAAGCCTGATTCCAGACAATTTCCTGATCTTCTTTCAAAGGCGTGGAAAGCTTAACCTCTATCCAATCCCCGTCCTGTATCCCGGTCACAACTTTCACAGGATGTAAGACCCGTTCTTCCGTATTTTCCGCTGTCATTTTCTGTGTCGTAAAAATATAATCCTTTCCATCATGAGATATAACAGCATCTTCGGGCAAAGCTGTCACGCGGTTATCTGCTACATTTATCTTTCCGGAAATATACATACCGGGGAATAAACGTGCATTCTTGTTTTTAATTTTAGCGTGTATATGCACAGCTTTTGTTTTTTTCTCAAAAGATTTCCCTACTGCATATACCGTAGCTTCCATCACAGAATCGGGTGCTGCGCCTATAGCAAACTCAACAGTTTGACCTTCTTTAACTTTTTGCGCATCCTTTTCGAAAACCAGTAAGTCCGCATGAATATAATCCGTGTTTACAATTTCAAACAACTCCTGTTCCGGCTGGGCAAATTGGCCTATTTTTGCATTTATTTCTTCTATATAACCATGGATAGGGCTTATAATAGGCACTTCTGAATATACTTTTCCATCTTGAATCTGACGTATATCAAGTCCCAGTAATTGCAATTGTGAAGCTAAACCTGAAGCCATCCCCTTACTGCTTAAAAAAGCTGATTTCGTTTGCTCAAAGTTTTTCCCCGAAGACACATTCCCCTCATAGAGCCGGTTTTGACGCTGGTATTCTTGTTCAAGGTAAGTCAACTCGTGATAGGCTTGCGTATAATCTGTTTGCAGTTTAATCAGATCAGGATGACTTAAATACCCCAAAACATCGCCTTTACGGACTTTATCCCCTTCCTGAACCTTGATACTCTGAAGATTCCCACCAATTAACGGTGTAACAGCCGCTTTATCCTGTGGGGATACATCTAACCACCCGTTAGCTGTAATGTATCCGGCAAGGTTTTTTTTAGGCAAACCTCCCGTTTTAATAGACAAAGAGCTGAATTTTTCAGAGTTTAAGTACAACACCTGATCTTCTAAGTTTTCCGAAGGTTTGTACTCCTCATGTGGATCTTCTATATTGGTGGAGCTTTTAACCTCATTGCCGCTCTCTTGTTTGCAGGCTATGTGAAGGCAAGCCAAAATTATAAATAGTGCTTTTAATATTTTTTTCATGATTTTTTTATTATTGAGATGAATTAAGAAAGAAATCTAATTCGTATTTAGTCCTTAAATAACCGGATAGAGCGTCCCATGATTTTACCTGAACTGCAATAGCATCTCTGATGCGTTGTAAAAACTGCGTGTAATCCATATCGCCCTCTTGAAATGCATATACAGCAGCCTCCCGTTGTTCCTTGGCCAGCGGAAGTGCTTCCTGCTGATAAAACTGCCAGGATTCCTGCCATTTAGCATATTCTTGTTGCAATTCACGGTATTTCGCATGTACCTTTAGATAGATTTCCCCGCGCTCTTGTTCCGCAATTTGATAGGAAAGCTTAGCAGACTGTGTCTGTCCCAATTTCTTGTTAAAAAATAACGGCACAGAAACGCCTACTTGAAAACTGTTATATCCCGGTAAGCCATTTACTTTTTGCCGGCCATATTCTAAATTTACTTTTGGGAAAAAACCTGCTTTTTTCACCTGGTAATCGGCTTGGGCAACTTCCATTTCACCATGAGCATACGCTAATAAAGGGTGCGCACGTAGAACTTCGATCTGCTTAATAAGAGGGGGCAACAGGGTTTCATACCCATCATCAGATACCGTAAACAAGGAATCGCTGATAAACCATTGGTTAAATTTCTGCAGACTTGTCTGATAATCGCGGAAGGCTTGCTTTTTCTTTAAGGCTATTTCCGCTACTTGATTCCCAGCGGCTAAATAATCCAATTTGGAAGTCGCTCCCGTTTCATATTGGAGCTTTGCGGCTTTTTTTAAATCCGTAAAAACAGAATCCAGTTCATTATACAGCCTCAACTTTCCTTTCGCGGTATACACTTCACTCCAAGCTTTTTGCACCTCACGTTCCAGTTCTAATGTATGTAAACGAAGAGCCGTTTCGCGCAATGCAATTTCTTTTTCATGAAATTTATTTTTAGCCGACACCCCTAGTATATCTATATCGTTTTGACTGATTCCAATAGATGTATAGACCCCGTAAGCTGAACTGAAACTATTCGGCAATTCTTCCCCACCCCTATAAACCTCCGTACTTCCCATGTCCCAAGCCGTTTTTTTCAAAGCTTTTTGTTCATCTACTCTTAAAGCAGCTGCTTTTAATGTGGGATAATCCTGCTTAGCCTTTTTTACTGCTTCTTCCCGACTAAGGAGATGCCTTTTTTCGTCTCCCTGAAGGGATACTTCCTGGGCATTACCAAGGGTCGGAAACAGGCAGGCGCTTCCCAAACAAAAGAAAATCAACATCATTGTCGCAGAAGGTGCTGCGGGTTTGATACGGTTCTTTTTTGAAGGAGACTCTACGATAAAATAGAGTATGGGCAATATTATCAAGGTTAATAAAGTCGCACTGATCAAACCTCCGATAACCACGGTGGCCAGTGGGCGTTGTACCGATGCGCCGGCACCGGTAGAAAGTGCCATAGGGAGAAAACCCATGATAGCGGCCAACGCCGTCAACAGTATAGGGCGGAGCCGCTCTTCAGTAGCCATCATAATGCGCTCTTTAATAGAGCTGATCCCTTCTTTCTCCAGCGTATTTAACCGCCCGATCAACACCAAACCATTTAATACAGCCACACCAAAAAGGACTATAAACCCTACTCCTGCTGATATGCTAAAAGGCATGTCACGTAGAATTAAAGCATAGACCCCGCCTATTGCAGCTAATGGAACCGCTACATAGATCATAATGGCTTCTGAAATAGATTTCAGCGCAAAATAAAGCATGATAAAAATCAATAATAAAGCGATAGGTACTACCACGGCTAAGCGATCCTTGGCACGTTGTAAATTTTCGAAAGCTCCACCATAAGTTACCTGATAACCCGGGGGTAATTCTAATTCCTGCTCTATTCTATCCTGAATTTCTAACACCATAGATTCGACATCCCGATCGCGTACATTGATACCTACCGATATCCGGCGGGAAGTATTATCCCGTGATATCTGCATAGGTCCCGGCTGATAGCTGATAGCTGCCAACTCTTGTATAGGAACCTGATACCCACTAGGTAAATCCACCAACAGTTTTTTCAAATCCTCAATCGAATTCCTGTACTTGTCTTCAAGACGCACCACCAAATCAAAACGTTTTTCATCTTCGAAAATGACTCCGGCTTTTTTACCGGCAAAAGCCATAGCGATATAATCGTTCAGTTTTTCAATGTTTAATCCGTATTGGGCTACCTTTTTCCGATCAAAATTTACAGTAATCTGCGGCAGGCCATCCGTAGCCTCTACGTTTACTTCACTGGCACCCGGCACCGTTTCGGCAATGCGTTTAATTTCCTCTCCTTTTTCCGAAAGGACCTTCAGATCAGGCCCGTATAATTTTACCGCTACGTCTTCACGTACTCCTGTAAGCAATTCGTTAAACCGAAGCTCTACAGGTTGGCTGAACGCAAAATTCACCCCTACAATAGCATCAAGCTCTTCTTGAATCTTATCAATAAGCTCCTCCTTAGTACGCGCAGAAACCCAGTTTTTTTTATCTTTATCCAAGATAATATACGAATCAGAAATGTCCATGGGCATGGGATCCGTAGGGATATCGGCAACCCCTATTCTGGAAACCATGGTTTTCACTTCCGGAAAACGTGCTTTGAGAAGCTTTTCAATACGCGTAGTGGTTTCTATCGTTTCGGCGAGAGAGGTACCCGGACGAAGCAGCATCTGCAAAGCAATATCCCCTTCATCTATACTGGGAATAAATTCCCCGCCCATCTTCTTAAAGGAGTACCCCCCGCTTAAAAGCAAGATGAACGCGACGGACAAACACAAGGCACGGTACTGTAAACATTTTTCAAGAAAGGGATGATATATTCTCTGGATTTTCCGCATGATAGCCAAGCTAAAGCGGTGCATCCTGTCTTCTAACCTTTGAAACCAGCCATTCTTTTTTCCAGAAGGTTTCATCAATAGCGAAGTAACCATAGGCACATAGGTAAGGCATAGGATAATCGCGCCAAGGACGGCAAATCCAAAAGTAAAGGCCATGGGAATAAACATTTTCCCCTCCACTCCTGTTAAAAATAAAATGGGTGTAAATACAATTAAAATGATCACCTGCCCAAAGAAAGCCGAATTCATCACTTCACTCGTGGCTTTATACACCACCTTATCCATCAAAGATTGGCTGACTACATTCTTGCTGGTTCGGATACGTTTATCGATTGCATGCACCGTTCCTTCTACGATGATAACAGCCCCATCTACAATAATCCCAAAATCGATGGCACCCAAAGACATCAGGTTGGCCCATACACCGAATATGCGCATCAGGATGAATGCAAACAACAAAGAAAGGGGGATCAAAGAGGCCGTCACGATCCCTCCACGAATACTCCCTAACAAAATAACCAAGACAAAGATTACAATTAATGCGCCTTCAATAAGATTAGTCTTGATCGTATTCGTCGTATGGCTAATGAGCTCACTGCTTTCCAAAAAAGGCTTTATCTCAAGCCCTTCCGGTAAGGTCTTTTCAATCTCCGCCATCTTTTCTTTGACAGTCCGGATAACCTTATTCTGGTTTTCACCTTTTAACATCAAAATCATGCCGCCGACCGCTTCTTTACCGTCTTGTGTAAAAGCACCATAGCGTACCTGACTTCCATATTGTACCTGAGCGATATCTTCAATTAAAACAGGAATATCATTTTCTGTTTTGACCACAATGTTCCGGATATCTTCCAGAGACTGGATGAGGCCATCCCCTCGGATGAAATTAGCTGTTTTATTTTTCTCAATATAAGCGCCACCGGTATTGATATTATTTTTCTCCAACGCTTCGAATACTGTTTCCATGGAAATATCCATAGCATTGAGTTTGCCGGGATCCAACGCTATCTCATATTGTTTGACATATCCCCCAAAAGAGTTTACTTCCACTACGCCTTTGGTTAAAGCCATTTGTCGGGTGACTATCCAATCTTGAATACTGCGTAATTCTGTGGGGGTGAACACCTCTTCATACCCTTCTTTGGGTTGTAGAGTGTATTGATAAATTTCGCCCAAGCCCGTAGTGATCGGTCCCATCTCCGGACTTCCAAATTGATTGGGGATATCTTCCCTCACTTCATTCAGTTTTTCACTGATGAGTTGCCGGGGCAGGTACGTACCTACCGCGTCTTTGAAAACGATCGTAACTACGGAAAGTCCAAAGCGGGAAATGGAGCGGACCTCTTCTACATCCGGAAGGTTAGACATGGCTAACTCTACGGGGTAAGTAACAAATTGTTCAATATCTTCGGTAGCCAGGTTGGGAGAAACGGTGATGACCTGCACCTGATTATTCGTAATATCGGGCTGAGCACCGAGGTTGATAGTATACATGGAGTAAGAGCCTACTCCAATAAGGGCTACTACAAATAACCCTATGATAAACTTATTCTTTATAGAATAAGCGATTATTCTATTAATCATAAAAATGTGATTTAATTCAACAATTATTTAGAAACAGGGTATTCCTGTGGCTATGAAAAAGTTGAATTAAACCCGGGGCGGATCGAGCAGGGATTTCGGATAGTCCCATCCTCGTGCTGATCGGTAAAAAGAAGTTTCGGAAGAATTTCCGGTTATAGCTTTTTCAACAGAAGTGGGTTTGATTTGCACTACATGCACATGGCAGCAACAACATTGGCATACCGGGGAGCATTCGTCATTTTGCTGGGTATCGCAATGATCAGTGCTTATCTGAGTAATTTGATGGCTAGGCTGTTCATAGAACACATCGCTACAGGGAACAAAATTGAGCCCTATAAAATAACATGTTAGGATGTACACTATAAGTTTCACCGCCGCTAAATTAGAAAAAAATAAATAAATAAAACAATGCAAATTAAAATTGTTGAGAAATTAGAAAGCCCAGCCCAATATTTTAAATGGAACACTGCCATTTTTCATTTACTGTCTTTCCAACTGTTTTTTATAGATTCTGCAGCTAGGGCATTTATTTTCTTCCAATTGCGCTTGCCTGTAGGCAACTGAATGTTTTGTAGTGCTGTCTGGGTAATCAACAATTGCACTTCATCAGCCGTTACAGCTTCCAAAGGTACAAAAAGAACCGCCACATCGCCGTTAAATCCGGCTGATTTATCCACGCGCCCTGCGGGGGTAAGCCGTCCATAAAGTGGCTTCGCCGCATAATGTCCTAGAACATTATCCCCGGTTTTAAGCTCATGGAAATCCTTTCTGTGCAAGGGATAGCGAAAATAATAACCGATACGGCGCGTTTTGCGTAATTCATCTAAGTCAAT
>JAJYRG010000022.1:27538-35292 GCA_021794195.1 Bacteroidota bacterium | reverse complement strand
GATAGTTTAAGCGGAAAACCGTCTGCGGACTGGGTCTAAAACTCAGAGCCGGTGTAACGGCAAAAGCTTTATCCCCGATTTTGTCTCCCGTTTCTTTGAATTTGCCTTTGTTATAATCATTATAATCCAGTCGTGCCGCAAAGTTTACCACAGCTTGGTCCCAGCCGAAGATTGGTTTTTGATAGATAGGTTGTACGATATCTACAAATGCACCCCATTGTTCCGAACCGTATTGGGGTATGTAGTTTTTAGGTATATCCACCCATATATAAGCCGCTTCGCCGATGACTTTCGTTTGGGTAGCGGCTATTTCCGTGTTGATATCTACAGCAGCCACATCTACACGCATATCTTTTTCCCAAAGCGGAATGCCTTCGTCTGTTTCTTTTTTATTGTACACACCACCCATATAAGAAAAACCTATTTCCCCAATGCTTCTTTTTTTAAGGGCTACCTTTCCGGTAAATAAAGGCTTTCCACTGTGGTTTTCAAAATCGTCATCCGCACTGCCGATGCCCAAGCGTCCAGGATTGCTGGATTTGGTTGCCGGTAAGGAGGTTCGGGAATCCGAATTGTTGATGATGTTTTCATTAAAACCATTCGTGATATAGGCTTCATATCCAAAAGACCAATCGGCTTTATGAAATTTTCCATACAATCCTGCGCCCGCATTGGAAAAAGTACTCGGTAATAATTTGGTGGAAACGTCCGGACGTTCTACAAATTCCCATTTCGGTCCGTCGTGATTTTGGTTGAAAGCGCCTATAGGGTTGACAATTATTCCACTTCTGAAGTTCAGTTCGGTAAAAAGATTGACATCTACGGCAGCGTACTCAATTTCTATTTCCTCTCCACCATCCTCAAATTCGATTTCTGAAAGAAAGCTTATACGTTTTGTGATGGGAGCTGAGACAATTAAAGAGAGCCTTCTCGGCTGAAAGGCAAACCCGTCTGTATCGCCTTCTTCGACGGCGTAAATAGAGTTAACTTCAAAATACCCTCCAATACTTACTGGGGTATTCCCCAATTGAAAGGTAGGACGATTTGCATTCGCGTCCATATTTAATAGCGAATCCGCTTGGCTCTGTGGATTCCTTTTGAAAGTAGAGTCTGATTCTTGAGCTTTTGCTTCCCATACCCCAATGAGAAGGCAGGTAAGTAATAAAATATTTTTAAGAGATGTGTACATAAATATTATGATTGTCAATAGTGGTTTTAAAAGTTTTAAGAGGGTCAATAGCAGGTCCTTCAATAACGTCTCCGGTTTTGGTGAACTCACTGCCGTGGCAAGGGCAACTAAACATATCGCCTTCAATATTCAGTTCGCAACCTTTGTGCGTACATTGCATAAGGGAGGCTGTATAGTTGTCTTCACCCGTTTTGAAAATACAAATAGGATAAGAAGATATTGTAGAGTCTAAAAGAACAAAATCCCGGTTTTTATTATTTTTAGAGCCGAATTCACTCAAAGGAACAATTAATTTATTTTCATTTTGGGAATAGGAAGCGTAGTAATAGCTTGTGCATGACTGTAAGAGACTTAGCCATACAGGAGCGCTGACCAAGGCGCAACCACAGGTTTTAATAAAATCTTTTCTTTTCATCATGTTTTTATAAGGATTCAATAAATTTGACAAGCTGACTTTTTTCCTCTTGAGATAAGTTTTCATATTGTTTACGTGCATTTTCTGCTTCACCCCCGTGATAGAGAATAGCTTCTTCTATGCTGTTGGCTCTACCATCATGCAGTAAATAGTACTTACCTCCTTGTGATCTTTCTTTCTGATTACCTATTCCCCAAAGTGGAGGTGTGCGCCATTCATAAGTTTCCGCATCTCCTTCTGTATATCCGTCATCCAAGTCTGGTCCCATGTCGTGCAGAAGGAGATCGGTGTAAGGATGAAATTCGACCTGATTCAGTTGCGGAATGTCCGAATAGCCGGTCGTCAACGTAGGTCTGTGGCATGTGGCACAGTCGATATTGGAGAAAATAGCTTCTCCTTTCAGTACATCTGGGTGATTTTCATTTCTGCGTTCCGGAGCTTTTAATGTTTTTAGATAAAACTCTATGTCTTTGATAGTTTGGTTGCTTATTTCCGGATCGCCTATTTGACCGTCATAAGGTTCTACCGGAGCATACGTAGATACGATACCCATATCCTGATTGGCAGCGAATATAGTTTGTTGCAGTAAATCATAACTCAAAGCTTTTTTACCAAAACGGTGGATATACATATTGTCTTTGGGAATGCTGTTCGGGCGGGCTTTGAGGTATTCTGGAAGATAATTATAACTTGGCCTTCCCCGGATGCCATCGCCGTCTTTATCTTCAGGATCAGCCATTTCCAGAATAGTCTCATCCGCTACAGCATCTAAATAACCTAAGCCGGTAACGATAGGGGCAATAAAACGTGAATAAGGAGCTCCTTCCGGCAGGCGTTCAGGTTCATACCCTGGAATCGCCCGGTCTTGCAGTTGATTTCCACCATCTCCAAAGGTAGCATATGGATTTTTATCGCGCCCATGCCCGGGCTCGCTTTGCCCAAAACGTATAAAGCTATTGCTCGGATGTCCTTTTCCTTCTCCGGGATGGCAACTGTTGCATGAATTACTGTTGAATACCGGTCCTAAACCTTCTTCTATAGTATATATTTTTTCAAAAGCTTCATCTCCGGCAGCATGGCGAAGCATATGTTCTACGTTTAAATCAGAAATAGGTTCGTCCAAATCTTCGTAGTCTTCCGGACCCTCCGGGACTAAAAATTCCTCGCAAGAAAGAATGAGTAAAGATAAAATCGCTATTAGTATAGTTTTTTTCATACTTGGTAAAATAAAGTTAAATCGTTCTTTTTTTAATATTTAGACAAATCTAAAAATTATATTAGATATATGGAAATATATAATTTTCGGCTGAAGGGTCAGAATAACTATTTGCTTGAAAATCAGACTTGACAGGGAGGAGATATTTTTTCCGACGAAGAACATTTGATTGCCACGACACTTCCTGTGTAGTTGCTCTGAACGCAGTGAAGGATCTCAAATCAAAGAATAAAAAATACACAGCAATGCTTTTCGCAAAGTCTGAAGCTTTTAGAATGAAGGTTCTTTACTGCGCTGCGCCACATTCTAAAGGACAATAAATTTGTAAGATTCTGCAATAAACTAACAGATCCCGCTCCCTTTTACTTCTGCGAATCTGAATAGTACTTAGGGAGCAAAGGCGTATTGGAGTTGCAACAATATACTGGAAATTTTTTTAGGTAGCTTTTCTGTTCATCAATAATTCTATTTGTTTTTCAATGTTATTCTTGTCATGGTATATAGGAATAGGATCAGGCATCATCTGCTCTTTTCTCTTTGGTTAGCCCTGACTGTAGAATTTAAGGAATATAATTTTGTTTTGCAAAAGGGTGAAGACAAGATCAAAACCATCTAAAGCATTATATTCAGAAGTATAGAACGCTATTTTAACACAATCAAATCTTTCAGAAGCTAAATACTGTATGGGTGCTATAGGTCTCATAAGGGGGAATAGCTAAGGAAACTGAGTTAATCTGTTTCCTGAATAGGTTTAATAGAATGTATGTTAAGCTTATGCTGTGCCAGAGGTTATTATAATTTTCCGAGGAGGAATTTTATGGTAAGCTGTTGCTTTTTTACGGTTCAATCCGTTAAACTGTTAGAACCTTATTGATACTAAGGATTTTAAATAGGGTTTTAAATGAAATTAGAGTGAAAGATCGAAAAAACAAATAAAACTAAACATTTAAAGAAGAAATAGGGTTATTGCTTATTAAAGCAAATAAAGAATTAATGGTACAATAAAAAAGGAGGTTAAACGATGAGATGATAATTTATTTGTGCTTATGCATTTAACAAGGAATCATTATGCCTATAAGCCTTTATTTATAAAAAAGTATAGTTATTAGAATCATTTAAGTATAAACCGAAAAATGCATTCTCATAAGGGTAGATCCCTCTGAGGAATGTATTGCTAATCAGCAAAAAAATGAGAAAAAAGAAATGTAAAAGATATAAACCACCTTTTTTACTTCTAAAATATGATTTGACAGTAAAGCTCTCCATTCTAATTATTTTTATTTCAGGAAGTGTATCCGTATGGGGAAACGAATCTCTCTCCGACTTTCCCAGCCGGACAAAAGCGGAATTTTTCCCTAAAGTTAAACCTCTGCAAAAACAAGAGATAGAAGGTAAAGTAACAGATACGGAAGGTTTTCCTTTGTCAGGTGTGAGCGTCCGGGTGAAAGGAACGGACACGGAAACAAGCACAGATGAGGAAGGGGTTTTCTCGATCGAAGTGGAAGAGGAGAGGAGTACTCTGATTTTTAGTTTCATCGGATTTGAATCTCAAGAAGTTGCTCTGGCAGGAGAAACAGAGGTAACTGTAGAGCTAAAAGCCGCCAGCAGTGATTTGGAAGAAGTAGTAGTAGTGGGGTATGGTACCCAGAAAAAGGCTTCTTTGACTGGAGCTGTTTCTTCTGTTAAATCAGAAGATCTGGAGAATATTTCTTCTTCAAATTTATCAAATACCTTGGCGGGTAGAGCGCCGGGAGTGAATGTGACGAACACATCGGGTTTATCCGGAGCTACATCGTCTATCCGAATCAGAGGAGGATTTGGTGAGCCGCTGTATGTGATCGATGGAGTAGTAAGAGATAAACAGGCTTTCGATGCTTTGGAAGCAGCTGAAGTAGATCAGATGAGTTTTCTGAAAGATGCTTCTACTGCGGCAATCTATGGATCCCGGGCTGGTAATGGTGTGGTACTGGTCACTACCAAAAAAGGGGCCATGCAAAAACCTACTTTTAATTTTCAGTCAACTTATACTGTATCAACTCCTACTATGGAACTGCTGTCTGACCTTACTACCGCTACCGATGAATTGATTTACCAAAATAGAGTCGCAGAGTTTAACGGTACACCGCTTCCTAACGGCGAGGATGAATTTTCTTATTTTGAGAATCGAAACTATAATGTGCATGATATGATTTGGAGGAATCCTCAAAGTCATCGCCAATCTTTGAGTGTCAGTGGGGGAGGCGAAAAAGTTACTTTTTATAGCTTGTTGAGTTATAGAGGGGAACAGGGGTCTTACAAATCTGTAGACCACGATAAGGTCAATCTCCGGACTAATGTTTCGGCCCAGATCAGTGATGCCATAGATATTGACTTTAATATTTCCGCAAATCAACAAGATTTAGAAAGATTTTACTGGCCCTTTACGGGGGATGACGATTATGATGTTTCGGATCTATATAGAGTGACTTTTAATTGGCCTAAAACGTATCCTTTTTATACGGACGAAAACGGTAATCCGGCAAATCATGTCACAGATTATCCTGTACAAACACCTATGGGAAGTTGGCTGGCATGGAATGTAATTGATCAGGTGGTCGGAGATCGGTATATCAAAACAAAGCGGAGACAGGTAAATCCGATTTTGTCGCTTAATATAAAATTAGATGAATATATCCCAGGCCTATCCACTAAACTGACAGGGAGTTACTTAGCACAGGATTACATGCGGAAAAAATACCTGACTTTTCAGGAAAATTATGTTTTTAACCAGGCAGATCCAGATAAAAACAGGTTTATTCCGGCACCCCCGGATCCTAATAAAACGAATGTTTTTAATTTTAGTCAGAATCAGCCTTTTATGAGTTATGACATGATTACGGATTGGAGTTATCAATTTAACTGGTTTTTACAGTATAACAATAGTTTTGGTGCACATAATATTGACGCATTAGCGGTATATGAACAGTCAAAAAGTGGCTTATATGGGACATTGGCAAGAGCGGAAAACCCTATTACTTCTGTTGATCAATTTTATGCCTATCCCGAAGACAGGCAAATGCGGGAAGCCAATGGCTGGGAAGAGATCGGAGCCAGACAATCCATCATTGGGCGACTCAACTATGATTATAATATGAAATATATTTTTGAGTTTTCTTTCCGGTACGACGGGAATACGTTGTTTCCAGCGCATAAACGTTGGGGCTTTTTTCCGTCTTTTTCAGGTGCCTGGCGGATTTCAGAAGAAGACTTCTTTACGGACTGGACGGAAGCTTTAAATGAATTTAAGATAAGGGCGTCTTATGGATCTACCGGGAATGATCTGGACGTGGACAACGAAAAGATTACTCCTTTTTCCTATTTATATAAATATGAAAACTCATCGGGGTATATGTTTGGTGATCGCTATTATACAAGTATTAAACCGAGTGCTACCCCTAACCCTGACTTGACATGGGCTACTTCGAGATCGTATAATGCCGGTATCGACTTCGCTACTTTCAATAATCGCTTAGAAGCTAACGTAGATGTTTTCCTACGTAAAGAAACAAATATTCTGGGTTCACGGCTTATCACTATACCGGAAAATTACGGGCAAGATTTAGCTCCGGAAAATTATGCGGCCCGCTCGTGGAAGGGAGGAGAGATAAATATAAACTGGCACGATGCTTTTTCTAATTCGGATTGGGATTATTCTATACATACGAATTTAGGGTATGCGAAAGATCGGTGGGATGTTCTGGATGAAGATCCTGCTTTTGGAGAAGGCGGAAATAGAAATTTTGAATCCCGTGTGGGCCGGCCACACAACCGTGTTATCGGTCTGAAAGTACTTGATATCGTCAGAACACAAGAGCAATTAGATGAATTGCTGGATAAAGGTTTTAAACAATTTGGTAGGGATCCCTATTTAGGAGCCTTGATTTTTGAGGATGTGCGCAGTGATGGTTATGAACCGGGCGGTGATGGAAAGATTGATGAGAATGATGTACAGCTCTTGTCTGCAGATGCATCACCAAGGATCAACTATGGCTTTGGCTTTAATGTTTCTTATAAAAACTGGAGCTTACAGTCCCATTTTCAGGGAGTGATGCGCTATGATAGAATTATCAGTAATCAGGAAGGGCCGGGTATGCGGCAGCATGGAGGAGCGATCCGACCATACTATCCATTTTGGGCAAGAGGAGATATATGGACACCGGAAAATATAAACGCCAAATATCCACGCCCCATAGGACAAAACTGGCAGGAGGCGGGTTCTGAGGCTTCTTCTATATGGATGGTCAATGGGAGCTATTTACGGCTCAGAAACATAAATATTGGGTATACCTTGCCAGACCACTGGAACGAAGCATTGAAGATTGGCAGTGCTCAATTATACTTTAACGGTACCAATTTGTTTTTCCTTTCTAAGATGAAGGAATTTCATGACCCGGAACAAAAAAATTATGATTCGTACCCGGTAATGAAAACTTTCGCTTTTGGACTTGATATAAAATTTTAAAACGTTATGAATACACTAAAGAAATATATACTTCTATGCCTGGGGATAGGAATGCTCATTTCATGTAAAGATGTCCTGGATATAGAGGATCTAAATACTTATAATCCCGAACAGGTTTGGAATGATGAAAATTTAGCGGATGCTTATATGGCGAATTTGTATCCTATTTTCGGAAATTGGGAAGTAAATGCGGATGCAAACAGTATGCAAATCATGGGGATCTACTTTTATCCCGACCGTGTTACGGTTTCAAACGATGAAATGAAAAAATGGGACTACACGAATATCCGGTTGATAAATCAGGCATTAATAGATGTGAATGAGGGAAACTTACCCTCAGAAGTAAAAGAAAGAATTAGGGGAGAGGCCTTATTCATGCGCGCATATCTGTATTTTCAAATGGTTAAATATCACGGTGGAATTCCGTATATTA
>JAJYRG010000022.1:0-27438 GCA_021794195.1 Bacteroidota bacterium | reverse complement strand
TTAATAGATGTGAATGAGGGAAACTTACCCTCAGAAGTAAAAGAAAGAATTAGGGGAGAGGCCTTATTCATGCGCGCATATCTGTATTTTCAAATGGTTAAATATCACGGTGGAATTCCGTATATTAAGAAGCCTCAAGATAGGTATGAAGATGATCTCCAGACTCCTAGAAATTCTACAAAAGAAAGCTTTGAGTTTATCTTAAACGATATTGAAGAAGCGATTCCAAAATTGCCGGAAAAAATCGAACCCTCTAGCTCAAATTACGGCAAAATAGATGCTTCTTTTGCTTTAGCTTTTAAAGCGAAGGTAGTTCTGTATATGGCTTCCCCACAATTTAATCCTTCCAATCCTTGGGATAACTCATACTGGGAAACAGCATACGAGGTTAATCAATTAGCTTATCAAACCTTAAAAGAAAATGGGTATGCATTAATTGATGATTATTCGGGAGTCGCTTTGCAAGAAGGAAACAGTGAAACGGTTTTTTCCGTCATTAACAAATACCCGGATAAAGTAGCGCAATGGGATCATGGGGCAAGACCAGGTTCGGAAAGCAGAGGCGCAGCTTCGGCTACACCGACTTGGGAGTTTGTGAAAGAATACCCGATGAAAGATGGTAAAAAATTTGATGATCCAAATGGGGAATATCACACAAATGAAGACGATCTATTACAAAATTACTGGGAAAATAGAGACCCCAGATTTGATAAATCTATTGTATGGAATGGGAAAATTTATGAGGTCTCGGGAAAAACAGGTAGAAGGCAATACACTTCCTTAGGGATTGCACATGAGTTAGATGATTTTGGTACAAACCCAAAAGCAGGAGTGAACTCTACAAACCTGAATAGATACAGTGGTTTTTTTATTGAAAAGAATAGTTTGTTAAATCTTACTCAATCTGAAGTTCAGCAATATGATGTCGATTTTGTATTGATGCGGTTTGCTGAAGTGATGTTGAATTACGCGGAAACCGCTAATGAAACAGGAAGACTATCAGAAGCCATGGAGATTTTAAAAGAAATCCGAAAAAGAGCTGGAATTGAGGCTGGAAGTGACAACTCCTATGGCATCTCTGTGGACAATAGAGAGGACATGCGGGAGGCAATCTTGGCGGAAAGAAATATTGAATTTGCTTTTGAAGGTCATCGCTTTTGGGATTTGAGACGATTGAGAATGTTAGATCGGTTGGACGGAACCACCAAGCATGGTGTAGAATCTATTGCCGTAAATGCAGATGGAAGTGAGATGGCATTAAGCAAAGCCCGGGAAAAGGCAAATGAGAATCTTCTAACAGAAGAGGATTTTAAATACACCCTTCATCAAGTGCCGCTCTCCGGCGTTAAAGTAAATGATGTGCCGGATAAATATTATTTTTTCCCAATTAAGAAGAGTGTGCTCGATAAAAATGAAAATCTGGAGCAAAATGAAGGTTGGGGAGGAACGTTTGACCCTACGTTGGAATAATCCGGGGTTATCTATAGTTTTAGCTTTGTATAGATCGATAATACACGGAATGAAACGGGAAGAAACATTTCAATAATGCAAAAAAGGTTTGGGATTACTTTTCCCAAACCTTTTTTATAGCCTATTATGATAAGCTTTTTCCTTATAATTCTTTGGCGTTTTTTACTTTAGACTTTAGTAAAGCCAGTTTTATTACTTCAGACATTTCATTTACGTAATGAAACTTTAGATCTTTTATATAGTCTTTTTTAATCTCTAAGACATCTTTTCTATTGGCTTTACAAAGAATTATTTCTTTTACGTTCGCTCTTTTTGCCGCTAATATTTTTTCTTTTATCCCGCCTACGGGTAAGACTTTACCCCGCAAAGTAATTTCGCCGGTCATTGCCAGGTTTGATTTTACTTTACGCTGCGTAAATAAGGATACTAAGGCTGTTAGCATAGTTATCCCCGCAGAAGGTCCGTCTTTTGGCGTTGCACCTGCAGGCACGTGAATATGAATATCCCATTTGTCAAACACAGCGATATCAATTCCAAATTCCTCAGCATGCGAACGCAAATAAGCTAAGGCAATACTTGCTGATTCTTTCATGACATCTCCGAGATTTCCAGTCAGGTTAAGTTTCCCTTTTCCAGGACTCAAGCTGGATTCGATAAACAGTATGTCGCCTCCTACAGCTGTCCAGGCCAAACCCGTAACCACACCGGCTACATTATTTGATTCGTAAATGTCTTTATCATAAATCGGTGCTCCCAGGTATTCTTCGATATCATCTTTATTGGGGGATCGGTTGTAAGGTTTCTCCATCACCATCCGGGTCGCGGTACCCCTGATTACGGAACCGATTTTTTTCTCAAGCCCACGAACCCCCGATTCGCGCGTGTATTCTTCAATTATTTTTTCAATAATATCCGCTCTTAAACTCACCTCTTTCCCGCTTATGCCATGCATCTTCCGCTGCTTCGGCAATAAATGTTTGCGGGCGATTTCTTTCTTTTCTTCTATCGTGTATCCATTTACCTCTATGATTTCCATTCTGTCCAAAAGTGCCGGCTGAATGCTGTTCAATGTATTCGCGGTGGCGATAAACATCACTTTCGAAAGGTCGTATTCCATTTCTATATATTGATCATAAAAAGTGGTGTTTTGTTCTGGATCCAAAACTTCTAATAAAGCAGACGAGGGATCGCCTTTAAAGTCGCTTCCGAGTTTATCGATTTCATCTAAAACAAATACAGGGTTAGAAGTGCCGGCTTTTTTTAAGGATTGAATGATCCGGCCGGGCATGGCTCCAATATATGTTTTTCGGTGGCCTCGTATTTCTGCTTCGTCCCGCAGCCCCCCCAAAGCCATGCGGGTATATTTTCTGCCCAATGCCTGCGCAATGGATTTTCCTAAACTCGTTTTACCCACTCCCGGAGGGCCGACCAAACAGAGAATCGGCGCTTTCATGTCGTTTTTAAGCTTTAGAACAGCCAGGTACTCGATGATTCTTTGTTTTACCTTTTCTAAGCCATAGTGATCCTTATCCAAAATTTTTATAGCCCTGTTCAGATCAAAATTGTCTTTTGAATATTCATTCCAGGGTAAGTCTAATAATACCTCTAAGTAATTTAGCTGTATGGAATAATCCGCAGCAGCCGGATTTATACGAGCCAGCTTGTCTAATTCTTTATTGAAATGTTTGCCGACTTCTTTTGACCATTTCTTGCTTTTCGCCTTTTTTCGTAACTCTTCAAGCTCTACATCGGGTGTGTTGCCCCCTAATTCTTCCTGGATTGTTTTTAACTGCTGATTTAAGAAATAATCGCGCTGCTGTTTATCCAAATCAACGCGGACTTTGTTTTGGATCTGATTTTTCAACTCCAGCATTTGCACCTCACTGGTCAAATGTTCGATAAGCGATTCAGCCCTTTTATTGAAATCGATTCGCTCAAGCAGTTTTTGCTTTTTGTCCATTTCTATGGTCAGATTGGAAGCAATAAAATTGATGAGGAAAGTCTGGCTTTCAATGTTTTTGACGGCTACCCCCGCTTCTCCCGGAATATTGGGGGATAATTCGATGATTTGTAAAGCCATTTCTTTGATAGAAGAAATTAGGGCTCGGAACTCTTTTGTTTTCTTGAGTTTTTTCTCGGGGTGACGGCTTACTTTTGCTATTAAGTAAGGATCTTCCTGTACAAGCTCATCTAAAATGATACGTTGTTTTCCCTGTAAAATCACCGTCGTATTCCCGTCCGGCATTTGTAGGGTTTTTATGATATGGGCAACGGTCCCTACACGATGGAGGTCCGAGAATTCCGGATCTTCCACATTCATGTTTTTTTGAGAGACGACTGCTACCGTGTGATCGCCTTTATAACTGTCCTTTATTAACTTGATGGATTTTTCCCGGCCTACCGTAATCGGGATAACAACTCCGGGGAATAAAACGGTGTTTCTGAGAGGTAATATAGGTAACTCTTCCGGTACATCCGCTTTATTCATCTCTTCTTCATCTTGAGGGGACATCAATGGAAAAAATTCCGTGTCTTCATCAATAATCGGTATGGCTTGATTAAAATCAAATGTTTCTTTATTACTCATATATTTATTTTTGTCCGACATTGTGTCATTGCTCCCGTCGGATATTGCATTCATAAACAATTAAACTATTCAAAGCTATAATTACAACTGATATGCCAATGTAAAAGTTTGCGTAGAAACGGCAGTTTTTTGACAGTGTATGAAAAAAAGGCAGAGTTTTTGCAGTTAACCCTAGCAATGATAATTGGAAATGGAAAATGTATTTGATTTATTTCAGAGCTATTAAATATCATTTCCTTATATTTAAACCATTCTGAAGTTTTCTAATCTAAACAGTAAGAATTAGAATGAAGAATGAATTAAACATAACAATTTAGATATGAAAAAGATTTTTTTAAAAAAGTATCGTTCCTTAGTGCGGATAACAAGCAGTGCTTTGGTTTTAGCTGTTTTTATAAATATGGGAGCTATAGCGCAAGAAAAAGAAACGCCAAGCAATCCGGATGTAAAGGCCGGGGAAGAAGCATTGTTGAAAGGTGATTTTAAATCAGCGGTTCAGCATTTATCAGAGGCTGTGAAAACAGAATCATCTGACCCTGATGTGGTATATCTGTTAGGGTATTCTCAATTTCAAACCCAAGATTATGAGAACGCGATATCTTCATTTGAAAAAACCATTGCATTAGACGAATCAAACGCAGACGCTTATTATTACAAAGGGAAGATATACAATACACTATCGAATAACCAATCATCGGATTTATCCCCTGAAGAAAGGGAAGCTATCTTAGGAAAAGCTATTGATGACTATTCTGCTGCGATTGAAATTGCAAATGAGGATGTAAAGCTGTACCAGAACAGAGGGTTGGCTTATCGGGATCTGGGAATATTGAAAGGAACAGAAGGCCTGGATTATTATAATAAAGATGTGGCAGAAGAGGCCTATGGAAAAGCAATAAAAGATTTTGAAAAAGTACTGTCTTATGACTCGACTAGAAAGGATATTCAGACCGAGCTTAAAAAGGCAACTGTCTATAAAGACAATTTGAAGTAGCAGCCTAAGGAAGTGCTTTACGTGCAAAGTACTTCCGTGATAGGGTTTGCTTCACAGCCGTTGTTGTACATTCGTATGCATAACGGCGAAAAATGGAACGGCCAGAAGGATTTTTTCTTCTGGCCTTTTTTTAATAATAAGCTGAGCTAATTAATATACTCTAAGATAATACCGAATGAATAGAAATAACCGAAAAAATACTATAAAATTTATGGAACTTAATTTCTTATTACCATAGGTTGAAAATAAGTTTTATAAAAAAACACGATCGTGAAGCAGTATCAAAGATAACTTTCCGGCATATAAGAAATGTCTCCATAACTCAGAATCCAGGCTTAATCAAATGATAGCACCTCATCAGATTTGGGGGGGGTAGTTTAAATGAACCGTTGTCGGTAATTATCAAGGAGTTGTTTTCTTTAAAAGATTGTGGTTATTTCTGGGGCAAAAGGGGGTGTGTAAAACTTCCACCCGTTTTGATAAGAAAGAATAAAATAAAGTGTGTTTTTTTGGCTTAATATGTGTATGTATCTGCTAAAAGTGTAATTATTTCATAAAATCCTAAAAGATTACGCAATTTGATTTGTAGTTTTGTGTTTCCTTTTTTATTATTACAGGGAATGGAAAATAATTATTATAAAAGACAAAATCATTTTTTGCATGATTAATATTACCTTACCGGATGGTTCCGTCCGCTCTTATGAGAAGGGGGCGACAGCTATGGATGTGGCAAAGTCCATTTCAGAAGGGTTAGCGCGAAATGTATTGGCTGCTGAAGTGAATGGAGAAATATGGGATGCAGACAGAGAGATAGAAACGGATGCAGATGTAAGGCTTTTGACCTGGAATGACGATAAGGGAAAGTTTGCGTTTTGGCATTCTTCTGCGCATTTATTAGCTGAAGCTTTGGAAGCTTTGTATCCGGGAGTGAAATTTGGTATTGGCCCTGCTATAGAAACCGGGTTTTATTATGATGTGGATTTTGGTGATATGGAGTTTTCTTCCGATGAGTTTAAGCGGATAGAAGATAAGATGAAAGAGCTGGCTAAGCGAAAAGAAACTTTTACACGGAAAAGTGTTTCCAAATCAGATGCGTTTGATTTTTTCACAGAAAAAGGAGATGAATACAAGCTTGATTTGATCAAGGATTTGGAAG
The DNA here is from genome assembly GCA_021794195.1 of Bacteroidota bacterium. Classification (GTDB taxonomy): domain Bacteria; phylum Bacteroidota; class Bacteroidia; order Sphingobacteriales; family Sphingobacteriaceae; genus Sphingobacterium. Next base: position 21,231 of record JAJYRG010000022.1, on the reverse strand, counting down.
ATGGCACCATTACTTTCTATACGCAAGGTGATTTTACAGATTTGTGCAGAGGGCCGCACATTCCGCATACAGGATTTATTAAAGCTTTAAAATTAACAGCTGTAGCCGGAGCGTACTGGCGGGGGGACGAAACGCGTAAACAACTGACCCGTATATACGGTGTTTCTTTTCCTAAAGCTTCAGAGTTAAAAGAATATTTGCACAGAGTAGAAGAAGCGAAGAAAAGGGATCACCGTAAACTTGGGAAAGAGCTGGAGTTATTTGCTTTTTCGGATAAAGTAGGGCAGGGGCTGCCCTTGTGGTTGCCGAAAGGAGCAGTAATGCGTCAGAAGCTGATAGATTTTTTACAAAAAGCACAGTTGAAGGCCGGTTATGAACCTGTGGTGACTCCTCATATTGCCAATAAAAAGTTGTATATTACTTCCGGGCATTATGATAAATATGGAGCCGACTCTTTTCAGCCTATAGAAACACCGGTGGAAGATGAAGAGTTTATGCTGAAGCCTATGAACTGTCCCCACCATTGTGAAATCTATAAGACGAAACCGCGCTCTTATAAGGATCTACCTATCCGTTATGCGGAATTTGGTACTGTTTACCGGTATGAGCAGTCTGGGGAACTTCATGGATTGACGCGGGTAAGAGGATTTACCCAAGATGATGCCCATTTGTTTTGCCGTCCCGAACAGGTTAAGGATGAGTTTAAGAAGGTGATAGATTTAGTTTTATACGTGTTTGGCTCTTTGGGGTTTGATGAATATACTGCGCAGGTCTCGTTGAGAGATAGAGAGGATAGGGAGAAATATATAGGCACGGATGAAAATTGGGAACTGGCAGAGGCGGCAATTTTGGAAGCCGCTGAAGAAAAAGGATTAAAAACGATCATAGAGTACGGAGAGGCGGCTTTTTACGGGCCAAAGCTGGACTTTATGGTTAAAGACGCTTTGGGCAGAAAGTGGCAATTGGGAACTATTCAGGTGGACTATAACCTCCCGGAGCGTTTCGAATTGGAATATACAGGAAGCGATAATCAAAAACACCGTCCTGTCATGATACACCGGGCACCCTTCGGTTCGCTGGAGAGGTTTATAGCCGTTTTGCTTGAACACAGCGGAGGAGATTTGCCTTTGTGGCTTGCTCCAGAGCAATTTATCGTTTTACCTGTATCTGAAAAATATGAAGAATATGCACAAAATCTTTTAGATTCCTTAAATAATTCCGATATTTGCGGATTGATTGACTCCCGCGATGAGAAAATGGGAAGGAAAATAAGGGATGCAGAACTTAAGAAATTTCCTTATATGCTGATAGTAGGGGAGCAGGAAGTTGAATCAGGCACTTTGTCAGTTAGAAAAAGAGGAGGAGAAGACTTGGGTTCGCTTAGCATAGAATCTTTTAGGAAAATATTGAATAAAGAAATTAACATTTAAAAAAGGAAACATTTGGCAGCAAGAAGATCAGGGGGCAGACGCCCAATGAGGAGAAAAGGACCACAACACCGGATTAACGCACACATACGCGTTCCAGAGGTCCGTTTAGTAGGAGATAATGTAGAGATGGGGGTATACCCTACAGCAGAAGCAAGAAGAATAGCTGAGGAACAGGAGCTTGACTTGGTGGAAATCTCACCAAATGCAAACCCTCCTGTGTGTAAAGTAATAGACTACAATAAGTTTATATACGAGCAGAAGAAGAAGCAAAAAGAGATGAAATCCAAAGCGAAGCAGACGGTAGTGAAAGAAATACGCTTTGGACCAAATACAAGTGACCATGATTTTGAGTTCAAACTGAATCATGCTAAACGGTTTTTGGAAAGCGGAGAAAAAGTAAGAGCTTTTGTGCATTTTAGAGGAAGATCTATTGTGTTTAAAGACAAAGGAGAAATCCTTTTATTACGTTTTGCACAAGCCCTGGAAGAATACGGAAAAGTAGAGCTTTTACCGAAAATGGAGGGAAAACGTATGTTTTTAACGGTTGCACCAAAATCAACGAAGAAATAAATTTAATAAATCGAGATAATAATTTTTATTATGCCAAAAATTAAAACAAATTCCAGTGCTAAAAAACGCTTTAAGCTGACAGGTACAGGAAGAATTGCCCGTAAGAGTGCTTTCAAAAGCCATATCCTTACGAAAAAGTCAAAAAAGAGAAAAAGAAATCTTACGAAAACCGCTTATGTTTCGGAAGCAGATACTCCAAACATGAAGATTTTATTAGGAATAGGTAAGTAAACTATTTATCAGATTATTTTTTTACCCGATATGAGGTAGTAAGTACATTGAAAAACATGACGCCTTCTATCAAAAACATTTTTAATTATGCCACGTTCGGTTAACGCAGTTGCTTCGAAAAGAAGAAGAAAAAAGATCTTGAAATTAGCCAGAGGCTATTACGGATCACGCAGTAAAGTATATACTATTGCGAAAAATACATATGAAAAAGGATTGTTATACGCATATCGCGATCGTAAAGCGAAAAAAAGATCCTTTAGAGCTCTATGGATTCAGCGCATCAATGCAGGTGCGCGTGAACACGGAATTTCTTACTCACAGTTTATGGGTAAATTGAAAGCCAGTAATATTGAGCTGAACCGTAAAGTATTAGCGGATCTAGCTTATAATAATCCGGAAGCTTTCAAAGCTATTGTAGAAAAAGTAAAATAGAGTTCAAAAAAAACACGGTTTATTAAATTTATTGTAAAAGCCGTTCCGAACATACCTCTCTTAAATAAATATGCATTTTAGCATAAACAATAAATAAGGGAGAATGTTTAGAACGGTTTTTTATTTCTTTTTAGATCATATTGAGGAGATAGATACCCCTTGGGCTTTCATCTGGCTTGTTATTTCTTCTAAAAACTTACTTCTGAAACGTTCAATATACTTGACATTGCTGATGCCTACCTGCACAGAAAGACGATAGTCGGTAGCTGTGATATCTTTGGTGTGAACCTTGATGGGAACAGATTTATCGACATGTTTTTGCTCAGCCAATTTTGTGCGTATATAAGTTTTGATGTCTTCTATCTGCCCTTCGTTTGAGACGACCAATTCGAAGTTAACCCGAATATCGGTATTGGAAAAAGTCCAATTGACTAAACGTCCGGACAACAGATCGCCATTGGGAACTATAACTTTAGCTCCTTGATCAGTAAGTAATGTGCTGGAACGGATTCCGATCTCCAATACTTGGCCCGTTTTATCGCCTATTTCTATATAATCCCCGATTTTAAAAGGTTTTTCAAATACCAAAATCACTCCCGATACAAAATTATTGATGATGTTTTGAAGCCCCAAGCCAATCCCCACGCTCAAGGCACCGATAATAACTGTCAGCTTATCCACTCCCAACCCCAATATATTGATGGCAAACAAAAAACCTACGATGATAATAGCTAACCTGAATAATGGAAAAAGAGTCATTTTCTTTACCTGAAGATCTCTTTCAGGGGTATCATCCAGTAAATTTTTAAGGTTTTTTTGCAGCCAATTGGATAGCCATAGTACAGCAAAAGCCCATAACAGATTCGAATAATTAAAGGTTATACTGCCAATTTGGTGATCTTTGTTGAATATCCTTTTAATAGCCGCAACAACTTCACCCATCACTCCTAAAATATTAAAGAGTATAATGAAGACCAAAGCTGTAGAACATAGTTTTAACAGTTTGTCAAAGCTGTTAAGCACTTTGTCATGACGGATTCTTTTTAATGTATGTACCTTAGGTGTAATGGCAAATTGAGCGGCTAAGTCCTGACGTAAAATGTTTCTAAAAGCTTTGAGAGATATCACTTGCAATAAACCGATTCCGGCGGCTGAGGTCCACATCCGTGCATGTTCTATGTACCCGCCAATGTTGCTGCCTATGGCTAAAATATGGGCCGTGATAATACCCCAGAGAACATACCGATGAAGATGCTTAGCGGGATTGTCTGTATCGTGATGGTTGCCGATTTTCCATACTAAATAAATACCGGCAATATTGATCAAACCCGCAGAAATACGGATATCGATGTCTTTTGAAATCAATAAGTTAATTAGTAATAATAATAGGTAGTACAGCAAAAGGAAACCCGACGTTCTACGTTCTTGAGCCGTAATTTGCTTATGCAATATGATGGATAAGGCAACAAATATCGAAAGATAAGTATACTGTATAACCAGTAGTGGCATTTGTAGAGATGCAAAAGGTAAAAATATGAGGAAAAAGATAATTGCTTTTACGATAGAGATCCAGACAGGTTCAGTAGGAAGGAAAGATGATACGGAAGAGTTGTCAGGTGATTTTTTTCTCCCTCTGTACAACCAATAGAAATACATTAAGCTGAATGCAAATAAAAAGATCCTGTTGCTCCATGAGGAATAATCAAAATAAGGAACTGGGGATCGATCGCGATTAAAGTTACTTCTCATCTGTCTAAGAACTTTCTTATCGAGGATCGGCAGTTTCCCCATGACAGGAATGGAGTCCGCTGAAAGGGAATCTGCTAATGTGTCTATCTCAGAAACGAAGGAATTTGCAGTATACTGTTGTAAGGATTCTGCTTCGGACATTGCGTTGCCGAGTTGGGTTTCGAGCTTATCTAATGTATTCCGTATTTCTATACTATCTGTGCTATCTGCTTGGAAGGTACCTTCCGTGTCAATGCCAAAAGAATAATTATTCTGTAAGGAATCAATCTCCGTTTGCAGGAGTGTCATATCCACCAGTAACTCATCTATAAAAGACTGGACTGTTCCTGAAAAAAAAGGTTGCTCAATTTGATTTTGAAGACTATCGACTTGCCGTGAATACAGGTTTACTTGTTTGCGGATTGAATCTATACGGTTTCCAATAGCTGTTAAAGGTGAGGTTATTAGCCCCCGATCACTTAAACTATCCTTTTCCTGCACGTTTTCAATGTTTTGAGCATAAACATGGGATATGTTGAAGGTGGGTGTCCCGCCAAAAATCAGTATAGCTAAAACGGAATAAAGATATCTCATAAGACTTCTTTTAAATAATTCACCTGATGAATATTCTATACAAAGATATTGAATTAATCATTTGCTGGACAGTGTATGTTTACCTGCATAGTGAATACGTATTACTCTAATTTAAGAGAAGGAAGATCTGTGGATGCGGGTCCATTTAAGAGTGATCCGTCTATGGCATACCGCGTTCCGTGGCAGGGGCAGTCCCAACTTCGTTCTGCATGGTTCCATTGTACAATACAGCCGGCATGGCGGCAAACAGGGTTCAAAGCGAATAACTCTCCTTCTTTATCTCTGTATATCGCTATTTTCTTTCCTTCGTATTTTACGATTCTTCCTTCTCCTTTCCCAATTTCCACTGTGTTTTTAAGCTTATCTACAGATAGCCGGTCGGAGACGAAATGCTTAATAACATCAGCACTCTCTTTTACAAAGCTTTGAAACTCTGCAATAGGTTTGACACGGGATGGAGAGAATAAATTCTGATACTTACTTTTTCCTTTTATGATTATATCTGAAATGATTTTACCCGATAGAGTTCCATATATCATTCCATTTCCGCTAAAACCCGTAGCGACGAACTTATTTTTCTTCTCGGATAGGTACCCTATATACGGAAGGCCATCTGCGCTTTCGTAAAACTGAGAAGACCATTCATAGAGCTTCCGTTGCACAGAATAATGCTGCCTCACGAAGGATTCCAATTTTTGGAAGTTATGGACTGTATTTATTTCGTGTGCAGTTTTATGATCTTCTCCGCCGATGATAAGTACGGGACTTTCTCCGTCTTTTGCTTTTCGGATGTAGTGAAAGGGTTCTTTTAAATCATATATCAGATCATTCGGATAGGATTTCCTATTGGTTAATTCGACCGCGATAACATAACTGCGGTAGGGGGTCAGCTTGAATGTCAAGGGGTGAATGCCTGGCGGTGTATGAGTAGCATAAACAATGTGTTTGGCATCATATACCCCGTCATCTGCAGATAGGACACGCTGAAAACTGTCTTCCTCTTGAACTTTTTTTACGAGATATTTTTCTCTTATCTTTCCTCCGAGCTCCAAATATGCTTTTAATAGTCCTTTAATGTATTGGGTGGGGTGAAAACGAGCTTGCCCGCTGACGCATACTGCTTTTTTGAATTTCATAGGACCCGGAATATGGTGCACATAGGAACTGTTGATTCCGACTTGATGGAATGCCTCCTGCATATTTTGTAATTCCTTTGCTTCTTTCTCTTCTGTCGCATACAGATAAGCAGCACAACGGGTGAAATTACATGCTATACCGTATTGCGCTATAAAGGATTCGATGCTCTGGATAGCCAAGTCTGCTGCCTCAGCTGTCCGTATAGCGTTTTCAAGCCCAAAGTTTTTGATAATTTTTGAATACGAATTATCCAAAACTGTATTTAGGTGGGCGGTAGTGCCTGATGTCGTTCCAAACCCGACTTTATGAGCTTCTAATACCATACAGCGTTTGCCAGCGGCCTGAAGACAAAGTGCTGTCGTTAACCCAGTGATGCCCGCTCCAATAATGATAACATCAAAAATATCTTTGGAATTGTGTACAAAGTTTACTTCCGTGTAATTGATTTCTTCTCTTTGCCAAAGGCTTTGTGTGGCTCCGTCTCTTTCCATATTTTATTTGTTTTAAGGGTAATCTATTTTCAATTAAAGTAATGCTGGTGCCTTATGAAGCGCTTTCCTTCTCTATAAAGGAGCTGGCGGAACAGTATTTACCTCTTTCTCGATTTCATTTTCTTCGATATGCACGGCATAATCTGCAGGCTGTATAGGAACATTTCTTACGACGGCATACTCTCGTGTAAAAACTACTCCAAAATATAAGATAGCCGCTGTATAATAGACCCATAACAATACAACTACAATAGAACCTGCTGCTCCATATGTGGATTGGGTACCCGAAAGTTGAAGATAAAGACCAATAAAGAAACGACCGATAATAAATAATATAGTAGTAAATACGGCGCCTGATCGAACTGACTTCCAACTGATCTTTACGTCCGGTAAGACCTTAAAGATGATGCTGAAAAGCACGAAAATAATAAGAAAGCTCAGAATGAAATTGATGCTGTTCATCAAATATACCGTAATATCCGGAATATATCTTTGAAGTTGATTGGTGAAAGCCAGGATTACTCCATTGATCACTAAAGAGACGACAAGTAAAAAGCCAAGACTGAGAACCAAAGAAGAAGAAAGTATCCGATCTTTTATTACTTTGATCCAACTATGCTTGGGCTTGGCACGTATGTGCCATATTTTATTTATAGAATCTTGTAAATCTCCAAAAACAGACGTCGCCCCTATTAAGAGGGTGATGGTGCTGATTATCAGTGCGGTGTTGGACTTACCTTCTAAGTGTAGGTTAGCCACCAGCTGCTGAATCTGAGCTGCTGCATCGGGTCCAATCAGTCCTTTTACTTCAGAAAAAACTTTACCTTGTATGGCTTCCTGTCCGTAAAATATCCCGGCAAGAGAGATCATAAGAACTAAAATAGGGCCCAGCGAAAACAAAGTGTAATAAGCAAGAGAAGCACTGAATTTTAAGCAGTTTTCGCTCATAAAACCTTTCGATGCAGCTTTTAGCGCAGTCCATATTTCTTTGATGAATCTTTTATTATAATGCATTTTTCCTCCTTTGTACGTCATTTGAGCTCATAGAATTCTATTGAAGTGCTATCGTATTTGAATGTGAAAAATGAGCGCAGTAAGAACTTTCTTGCCATAGAGTAATTATTTTAATAGGATAAAAGATGTATCACGAAAAACCTGAGAATATAAATTATTAGATATCAACAGGAATTAACTATAGTCTTATACGTTGTTCAACTATAAAGCTCCTCCTTTAGTTTGTGTTAAAAACCAAAACAGGTATATATACCCTGAGTTTCGTATTATTACTTGTTGCGCTGGGTTTAGATGATTTAAGTCAAAATATAAATCTGAATTTCTACTAATTTATTTTATAACAATTAATTGTGTATAAGGTTATTAAATAGAGTGGTCAATTTAAAACTTCAGGTAGGATCTGGCATGTCATATTTTCCTGTTTGATTTCTCTTTATATCTTCTTTGTTGTAATACCTTAGAGTCTTACTATCGTTTCAAGTTGCGTGCTTCCTATCTACCCAAAGATAATTTGGTGGATTATCTGCGTCAAAAAAGAAGATATTTTAACCTTATGGGTAATAAGTTTGTTTTAAAACAGGATTTCTTACCGGTATATTTACAGCGTTATAATATTACGGGTTTAAAGATGATGTTTTCGTTTAATAATAGGTGTTAACTTGCTTTTGAGCTCACTACTTGCAAGCCAATGACAGAGATGACTAAGGTAAAGAGAAAGAACAACCGCCAAAAAGTGACGGGTTCATGAAATAGGAGGATCCCCATAGTTACGGTACCGATGGCTCCAATAGCTCCCCAAACGGCATATGCAGTACCCACTGGAATGGCTTGTTCGCCTCCCATGGCTTTGTACAAAAAGTACATGCTCAAGCTCACGCAGATAATAAAAGCGATAATCCACTGCCAGAATTCTTTTCCGCTGCTTTGTTGTGCTTTTCCCAAGCTGATGGCAAAGCCGGTTTCAAAAAAACCACCAATGATAAGTAAAATCCAATTGATACTCATAGTTTCGAAGTTATTTTCGGAAGAAAATATACACTTTGTTTTGGACAAATCAAGAAGAGAATGTCATTAAAAAAGTGAGTACGATTGGAAAGCTTTCCGCTGCATTTGTAAGAAATGATTTTTACAGCACTTTTTTAAAGTTTATTGAATAACAAAGAAACCTATGAATTATTTTAGATTTAAATCTATCTTCTATTGAGAAAGTCTAAGGAAAAATAAAGTATTTCAGTAAGTGAACATCGGCATATTCTTTTTTATAAAGAAAAAATATTGTTAGATTTAAAGGTATAACTTTTAAAAAGGAAAGCCTATGCCCGAACTTATTATAAATGCCCGAGAAGCAGCTATCAGTGCCAATCTGGGAGTGAAAAGAATTCTCCCTTTCCGTAAAAAAAGAATGGTAGGGCCGTTTATCTTTATGGATCATGCCGGTCCTGTAGATTTTCAATCAAATTTAATTTCTTCGATGGATGTATTGCCACACCCTCATATTGGTCTGTCTACCGTTACTTATTTATTTGGCGGGCAGGTAACGCATAGGGATGGCCTAGGTGTAGAGCAAATAATCCGTCCCGGAGAAGTGAACTGGATGACGGCTGGGAAAGGCATTTCGCATTCCGAACGTTTTGAAGATCCAGAGTTGTTGGAAAAAGGAACTTTAGAAATGCTACAAACATGGGTGGCATTACCGGAAAAAGTTGAAGAGATGGACCCGGAGTTTACAAACTACAAACCAGAGGAGTTGCCAACATATGATGATAAAGGCGTTTGGATGCGTGTGATAGCCGGAGAGGCGTATGGCTTGAGTAATGCTGTAAAGACTTTCTCCCCTTTATTTTATCTCCATGTTAAACTAGATAAAAACACACGATTTGATTTACCGAAAAATTATACGGAAAGAGCGATCTATATTGCTAAAGGAAGTATTGAAGTGCGGGGGCGGACGTATACAAAAGGACAAATGTTGGTTTTTTCCAAAAAGGATGAAGCTATTATGCTGGCAAAAGAGACAAGCACACTTATGTTGCTGGGAGGGGAACCCCTAAGTGAACGTTTTATATGGTGGAATTTTGTGTCTTCCAGCAGAGAACGGATTGAACAGGCAAAAGCAGACTGGAAAGCAGGAAGAATCATATTGCCTCCTACAGATAATAAAGAGTTTGTGCCTTTGCCAGAAGATAAAGCCCGTCCGGCAGGTAGTTCCCCTGAGCCTAATCCTTTATCATAGTGTAAATGGCTAAAATGCGGCTAAATATTCTGGATCAATCTCCAGTCTCGGCACATGAAAATTCGCAACAAGCCCTTGACAATAGCCTGAAGCTCGCTAAAAAAGCTGAAGAATTGGGGTATAATGCTATGCTATATTCTGAACATCATGCCGTAAAAGGATATGCAGGTTCGAGCCCGGAGATCATGGCCGCTCATATTTTAGCAAATACTAAGCATATAAAAGTAGGGACTGCAGGGATCATGTTGAGGCATTATTCCGCACTCAAAGTAGCAGAATGGACCAAAATGATGAATACACTATATCCCAATAGATTTATTTTAGGTTTAGGCCGGGCGCCGGGAGGACTGCGCCCAACTATCTTAGCCCTGAATAATCACAAACTGCCTACATTGAGCGATATAGATCAAAAGCTTAAAGATGTATTGTTGCTCGTCAATGAAGAAGAAACTCAATACCGTTCGTTGAAAGTACAGCCGGATTTTATGGAAAGTTTACCGCAAGTTTATTGGCTGGGGTCTAGCATGCGCTCTGCAAAAATGGCAGCACAGAACGGGGTAGGTTTATCTTTTTTTACTTTTATGGAAGATATGGACATGCAATTCCGAAAAGAATATGAAAATAATTTTAGAGCAAGCTTTTTTCTTCCCGTGCCGCGTTCACAAGCGGCTATTGCCGTGTCCGTAGCAGAAGATTTGGAAACAGCGAAGAAAAATGCTTATGGAATGGTGTATCAATTTTTAGAGTCCAAAAAAATGGAGGAACCCATGCCGATAGAAAATTGGCAAGAAATAGAAAAAAAAGTGATATACCGCAAAGAACAAAAACTCTTTGAAAATTTATTGAATTTTGTTGTGCTGGGTACGCCCAGTACAATAGGGCAAAAGCTAAAGGACATTTCTGAAAAATATAAAGCCGATGAACTGACCATATTAAGTAATCTGAATGATTTTGGAGATAAAATTCGAAATTTCGAATACATAATGGAAGGAGTGGAGAGGATGTAAAACAGAACGCACTATTTCATTGTTCTTAAAAAAGAAAGTTGTAATGGATGGTTCGGAATAGTTTAGGGGTTTAGCTGCATTCCGGTTTTCAAATAAAAGATTATTATTAATTTAGGGAAAAGAAAACTTAATCTGCTTTATGCATGTATGTATGTTTATGCACGCACATCGTTTTGAATTAGAGAATTGAAGAGTTTATAATGAATGGAAGAGAACATGCTTAGTTGGGTAGAAATACTTATTCGTCTTATTTTAGCTTCTGCTTTTGGTGCCTTTATAGGTTTGGAAAGAGAGCGCAAGGATTGGACGGCAGGTATGCGGACCCACATGATGGTTTGTGTAGGCTCTTGTCTGATTATGCTGGTGTCTGGTTATGGATTTAACGATCTTTTAAACAATGATAAAGTCGAATTGGATCCTTCCCGGGTGGCTGCTCAAGTCGTAAGTGGAATTGGCTTTATTGGGGCCGGTACCATTTTGTTTTTGCAAAAAGGTATAATCCGAGGACTGACTACAGCTTCAGGGCTTTGGACAGTTGCTGCAATAGGCTTGGCAACCGGAGGAGGGATGTATTTTGCAGCTGCAGCAACAACAATAATTGCGCTGATTATTTTATGGGCGATGCAGCCTATTGAAAAGTTTTACGCTAAGAAATTTAAACATAAAACGTTGCGGTTGGTTGCACAGCAGGATCCCAGTAACAATGAACTGCTCAAGAGTCTATTGACCAAAGAGGATCTGGAAGTTCAGACCTTTACTTTAGAACGTAATGCGTTTGAATTTGTTTTGCAAATTAAATTTGACGATATAGACGCCAATAAAATAGACCTTATTATGGAAGAATTGAAACAAAACGAGTCCATTAAAGAAATCCATTGGACGTAAGCGTTTTTATCACTCTTTCTCCTTTTTATTCTCAGGAAAGAAAATGGTTTTTCTTCGATTTTATTACCATCCTTGATCCAAACTTCTTATATTTAAGAGAATCGTTTCATTGATTAGTAAGAACAATACCATGGATTCGCATAAATCTTTGCTTTCTTTTTTTCTCGAAACCCGGCGACATACAGAAGAGATTTGTAAGCCTCTTCAAATTGAGGATTTTGTTGTGCAGCCAGCTGTTTTTGTTTCGCCACCTAAATGGCATTTAGGACACACTTCTTGGTTCTTTGAAGAGTTTATCTTAAAAGCATATAAACCAAAATATAGAGTCTTTCATGCTGATTATGCATATGTGTTTAACAGCTATTATGAAAATGTAGGAAAACGGGTGCTGCGTACCAATCGTGGAAATCTTTCCCGGCCCAGTGTGGAGAGGATATATGCTTATCGAAGGTATGTGACTAAAGAGATAAGTGAATTTTTAGACAAAGGACTTACGGCCGAAATCGCTGAAATTTTGGAAATAGGAATACACCACGAAAAACAACATCAGGAACTTTTACTTACTGATATTAAATACATTTTAGGGAATAACCCTTTGTTTCCGAAATACGATGATGGCTTTGAGGAAAATGAAGTGGAGGTATTGGCAAAAGAATGGTTGTCTGTGGAAGCGGGTGTGTATGAGATTGGTCATGAGAATAGACAGAGTTTTTGTTACGACAATGAACTTGGAACCCATAAAGTATATCTTCATCCCTTTCAAATATCAAATAAATTAGTAACGAATGGAGAATATCTGGAGTTTATATTAGCTGGCGGCTATGAGGATTTTAATTTATGGCATGCAGAAGGCCTGGACTGGAAAGAACTAGAAAATATTAACCAACCTATGTATTGGCATAAAATAGCAGGGGAGTGGTGGCAATATACCTTGCAAGGGTTGCAAAAGATAAATGTAAAAGCCCCACTTTCTCATATTTCTTATTATGAAGCTTTTGCTTACGCACAATGGAGAGGAGTACGCTTACCTACAGAGTTTGAATGGGAGGTTTCACAAAAATATTTTTCCTGGGGGAGCCGTTGGGAGTGGACAGAGAGCGCATATCTCCCTTATCCTGGTTTTCAAAAAGCTCCCGGAGCTTTGGGGGAATATAATGGTAAATTTATGGTGAATCAGAAAGTGTTACGGGGTTCTTCCGTAGCAACACCCCGCAGGCATGCACGGTTTACGTACAGAAATTTTTTCCATCCTCCATTGCGTTGGCAGTTCACAGGGTTACGCTTGGCCAAATAATCGATGCTGTTTTTATGAAAGATAAACAGAATCAAACATACCGAAGTGATTTTGCAGAGGAGGTATTGCAAGGGTTAAGCTCCTACCCAAAAAAATTACCTTCAAAGTTTTTTTATGATGAAGCCGGAAATGTACTCTTTCAAAAAATAATGAATATGCCGAGCTATTATCTCACAAACCGTGAATATGATATTCTCCGTAAATATAAAAGTGAGATTGCCGATCTTTTTCAAGATGATAAACAAGGTTTTGACTTGATTGAATTAGGCGCAGGAAATGGAAAGAAAACAAAAGTAATCCTAAAGTACATGATGGAGAATGGTTTTGACTTTACTTACAAGCCTATAGATATAAGCGACAGTGTACTAAAATCCCTATCAGCAAGCCTGTCTAAAGAACTACCTCATCTAAAGGTAGCGCCCGAAGTAGGAGAGTATTTTAAGGTATTGGGGAATCTAAAAGAATACAATACCCGGAAGAAAGTAATTCTATTTTTGGGAAGTAATATTGGCAACTTACTCCATGAACAGGCTGTTGATTTCCTTTCTAAATTAAAAGATAGTATGCTTGAAAAAGACATGCTTTTTATAGGATTTGATCAGAAAAAACACCCTCAAAAAATTCTGGATGCTTATAATGACGATACAAATATAACAGCAGCGTTCAATAAGAATATCCTGAACCGTATAAACAAAGAATTGGAAGCAGATTTTGATACAGATAAATTTTTACATTGGGAAACGTATGATCCGGAAAGTGGAACAGCTAAAAGTTTTTTGGTCGCGGAAGAAGCTATGCAGATAAATATAAGAGCACTCGATCAAACAATAAACTTTAACCAGTGGGAAAGTATACATACCGAAATTTCACAAAAATATGATGATCAAATCATAGGCTGGCTCAGTAAAAAATCGGATCTCCGGATTATCCAATCCTTCGGTGATCAAAATAATGATTTCAAAAATTACCTTTTCAAAAAGTCAGAGATTTCCTGAGTATAAAGGTCAGTATTATTATTTGTCTAAAATAAATTTGTATATTTGCTACATATAATTTAGGTAGTCCTAAAAAATATTTTTGACAAAAGTAATGTTATGGGTGGTCTTATATTGAGTTTAGTAGAAGAAAATTATATAAAGGCAATTTACCATTTAGAGAATGAGGTTAAAGGAGATGTCAGCACGAATGCTATTTCGGACGAAGTAAAGACTAAGCCTTCATCTGTGACGGATATGGTGCAGGTCCTTGCTGAGAAAGACTTGTTGATCTATAAAAAGTACAAAGGGGTACATCTGACGAAAAAAGGTAAATCTGCGGCAATGAAAGTGATACGTAAGCACAGGCTCTGGGAAACTTTTTTGGTGGAAAAACTTAATTTTCAATGGGATGAAGTACACGATATAGCTGAGCAATTAGAACACATTCACAGTGATGCTTTGGTTGACAGGTTAGATGATTTTTTAGGAAATCCGGAGTATGATCCCCATGGTGATCCCATCCCTGACGCAGAAGGGAACCTGAAATCCCGAAATAAAAAGGTATTGTCTCATATCCCTGAAAATGAAGTTGTTATTTGCGTAGGGGTAAAGGAGTCAGGATCAGATTTTTTACGATATCTGGACAAAAGAAATATCAATATAGGTACTGAAATTAAGGTTTTGGGGAAGGAGTTTGACGGTTCTATGGATCTTTTGGTAAACAGCAAGCCGTTTTCTGTTTCGGAACAGGTGGCCGGTAACCTGTATGTGCAGCCTATATAATTATATACCATGTATATGAAAAGATTTGGCCTGTTTATTTTAATTCTTCTCCTCGTGTCTTGCAAGAATGCACAGCAGGATTCCGAAAAACTGCAGGTTGTCACCACGACCACTATTTTAAGCGATTTGGTACAAAATATAGGGGGAGATAAAGTGGAAGTACAAGGATTGATGGGCCCTGGTGTGGATCCCCATTTGTACAAAGCGAGCGAGGGTGATTTTTTAAAGCTTTATTACAGTGATATTGTTTTTTATTCGGGATTGCACCTCGAAGGAAAAATGGTCGATGTCTTTGAAAAAATGCGTTATAGAGGGAGGGAAGCTATTTCTTTAGGTAGTTATTTGGATGAAAAGCAGTTGATTTCTTCAGAAAATTTTGGAGGGAATTATGATCCTCATGTATGGTTTAATATTCGGTTTTTCAAAATTTTTGCGGATGCGGTTACGGAGGTTTTGATTGAAAAAGATGCTTACAATTCGGATTATTATAGGAAAAATAATACGATCTATCAACAGCAGTTGAGCGCTCTGGAGGACGAGGTAAGAACTATTATTGAGGCATTGCCGGAAGAAAAGAGAATATTGGTAACGGCACATGATGCGTTCAGTTATTTTGGTAAAGAATATGGATTTCAGGTGATTGGCCTTCAAGGAATATCCACAGCTACGGAAGCAGGTGTAAGGGATGTACGGAGGTTGAGGGATTTTATAATTGAAAAAGATATAAAATCAATTTTTATCGAAAGTTCAGTACCGAGACGCACTATAGAGGCACTGCAAGCTGCTGTGAGAGCTAAAAAACATGAAGTAGGAATTGGAGCCTCATTATTTAGTGATGCTTTAGGCAACCCGGGTACGGAAGAAGGTACTTACATAGGAATGTTCAGATATAATGTTACAAATATAGTAGAGGCCCTCAAATAAATAATACGTATGAAAGAAAATAAAATTGCGATTCGCGTAGATGATTTGACGGTAGCTTATAATTATAAGCCAGTTCTTTGGGATATTGATTTGAAGGTCCCGGAAGGTGTGATGATGGCTATTGTCGGGCCTAATGGGGCAGGGAAATCTACTTTGATTAAATCTATTTTGGGAATTGTGAAACCCATAGCAGGCAGTGTTTCCGTTTTTGAAAAGCCGTATAAAAAGCAAAGGAAGCTGGTGGCTTATGTGCCGCAAAAAGGCAGTGTAGACTGGGATTTTCCGACGACGGCAAAAGACGTAGTATTGATGGGTACGTATGGTCATTTAGGCTGGGTGAAGCGTCCCGGGCTTAAAGAGAAAAAAGCGGCGCTGGAAGCTTTAGAGAAAGTGGGTATGCTTCCATTTAAGGATAGGCAGATTAGCCAGCTTAGTGGCGGGCAGCAGCAAAGAGTTTTCTTGGCGAGGGCGCTGGTGCAAGATGCCTCGATTTATTTTATGGATGAACCTTTTCAAGGCGTGGATGCAACGACAGAAATAGCAATCATCAATATCTTGAAAGAATTGAGGAAAACTGGAAAAACATTAATTGTGGTGCATCATGACTTGCAAACCGTGCCTGAATATTTTGACTGGGTTACTTTTGTAAATGTAAAAAAAATAGCAACCGGTCCTGTAAAGGATGTTTTCAATGATGATAATCTAACCAAAACTTATGGTATTAATTATAAAGTAGCGGTGAATAAATAGGCGTAAAAAGATGTCGATTGCAGAATACATACAATTAGTTTTTACAGATTATACACTCCGAACGATCACGTTAGGCACAGCTATTTTAGGAGCTACCAGTGGTGCATTAGGAAGTTTTGCTGTTCTGCGAAAACAAAGTCTTCTCGGAGATGCCATATCGCACGCTGCATTGCCGGGTATTGTGATTGCTTTTATGTTGACAGGTTCTAAAGATTCACATGTGCTGTTATCAGGAGCCTTAATTTGTGGGCTTATAGGTACTTTTTGGATTCGGGGAATCATCACTAAAACACACTTGAAAAGTGATACGGCCATGGGATTGGTTCTATCTTTATTTTTTGGGTTTGGGATGCTTTTGCTGACTTATATACAAAAACAGCCAGATGCTACTCAGGCAGGGCTAGATAAATATCTTTTTGGACAGGCAGCCACTTTGGTGCAGAGCGATGTATTTATTATGATTGGAGTGACTGTGGTTAGCCTGATAGTCTTGTTTTTATTTTGGAAAGAATTTAAAGTCATGCTTTTTGATCCGGATTATACACAGACTTTAGGTTTTAACACACGGTTCATTGATACTTTAATAACTTTTTTTATTGTTTTGACCATAATTTTAGGTCTGCAGACGGTGGGTGTGGTCCTGATGAGTGCCATGTTGTTGGCACCTGCCGCTGCTGCCAGACAATGGACAAATAAGTTGAGTGCGATGTTGATTATTGCAGGTGCGATTGGTGCTTTTACCGGCGTTATCGGAACAGCTATCAGTGCGCAGCACGATAATTTATCCACTGGACCGGTCATCGTATTGGTCGCTTCTGTTTTTGTTCTTTTTTCATTTATTTTTTCTCCGGGACGTGGGGTTTTATTTAAAGAAATCAGGATGCGGAGAAACAGAAATGATCTGAAACTACAAAAGATATTGCAAGTAATGTACGATATAGCAAAGACACACAGGGATATATCGCATCCGCATACTATTCGAATGCTTAATAATTTTCAAGGAATATCGAAGCGTTCTTTACAAAAGATGGAGGCAAAGCATTGGATAAAAGTGCAGGGCAGTGAATGGGCACTTACGGATATAGGTTTTGAAACAGCTGAAAATTTATATAATCAAGATATAGGTCATGAATAGCGCACAGTTAGAAATACAGATGATCGCTTCTATAGTCGCTATGGCTTGTGCCATACCCGGTGTGTTTTTAGTTCTCCGCCGGATGGCCCTTGTCAGTGATGCGATCAGCCATTCTATACTCCTCGGTATAGTGATTGGTTTTTTTATTACTCAAAATTTACAATCGCCTCTGCTCATATTACTTGCGGCACTTACCGGGGTGTTAACCGTGATTTTGGTAGAGGTTATTCAAAAAACAGGTTTAGTAAAAGAAGACACCGCAATAGGTCTGGTTTTTCCCGCATTGTTTAGTATAGGTGTCATACTTATTGCTAAAAATGCAAATGATGTGCATTTAGATATAGATGCTGTGCTTCTTGGAGAATTGGCTTTTGCTCCTTTTGACCGCCTTACTCTCGGCGGTATGGATGGGGGGCCTAAAGCCTTGTGGGTGATGGGCAGTATCCTTTTACTCACTCTCCTTTTGCTTTTTTTATTTTTTAAAGAATTGAAAGTAACCACCTTCGACGCAGGGCTCGCTTCAGCTTTAGGGTTTTCGCCCTTGTTGATGCATTATGGCTTGATGTCCGTTTCATCCATTACCATTGTAGGTGCTTTCGATGCCGTCGGGGCTATTCTGGTAGTAGCTTTGATGATTGCACCCGCAGCAGCAGCTTATTTATTGACAAATGATCTGAAGCGAATGATTTTACTTTCTATGGGCTTCGGAGTATTGTCTGCCGTGATAGGGTATTGGACAGCCCATTTTTTAGACGCCTCTATTGCAGGTTCCATGACATCCGTATTGGGATTGGTATTCTTTACGGTTTATTTGTTTGCCCCCGATAAAGGTTTGATAGCTGTTCTTTACAGGCAAAAACAGCAACGTACTGAGGTTTATTTAATTAGTTTTTTGTTGCATTTGAATAACCATTCAGAGGAAGAAGAAAGACATTTAAATCACTTACAGGAACATATCAATTGGCACCAAGTACGTGCAAAATCTGTCGTTGATTTAGCTCTGAAAAACAATATGGTTACTATAGAGAACAAATTAGTAACCCTTACGGAGAAAGGACGTGATTTTACTTCTTTAGCTTTAGAGTATATCCTGACGAATAGAGAGGATAAGATAGAGCATATCAAGAAAGATTTTTTCTTGTTTAGGGGGTAGTAAGGTGGGAATAGGAATGATATATACCTCTCATACTTAAACCTTACTTAGGCATAGGTGACTTTTACTTTTTTACGTTTTATTTTACTGTTTTGGGTGCGTTTGATAATAGCTTCAGCGCTGTGCTTAGGGACAGCAACGAAACTTTCCTTTTCTTTGATTAGGATCTGTCCTAACTCCTCTTTATTTATTTGCTCTTTAAAACTTAGAAAATAACCGACTATGTCTATTTTTCTGATTTTTTGCTGTTTACCTAAGTTTAACCTGAGTGTGCAGTACGCAGCACGTGGAATAGACTGAGGATTATATTCTTTTTCGTCAATCTTTTCTTTTCTAATCGAGCGGAGATAATCTGGCTTTTTCTCATCCTTACTCATGAGTAAAATGACTGATCCTAACTTATCAACTCTCGCTGTTCTTCCATTTCGGTGAGTGAACGCCTCGTAATTTACGGGTAATTGGTAGTGAATGATTAAAGATATGTCCGAAACATCCAAACCCCGGGAAGCTAAATCTGTGGCAATTAATATTCTTGTTGATCCGTTACTGAACTTGAATAATGCCAATTCCCTTTCAATTTGATCCATTTTCCCATGGAAGATATCGTGCTCTACATCTTCTTTTTCCAAGAAGAGATGTACTCTTTCTACGGCGTCTCGGTGATTGCAGAATACAAGCGTTTTATCCACTTGATACTTTTGAAGCAAATGAATTAAAGCTTCAATTTTGTATTCCGGTTCCACGCTGAGCTCGCTAATCTGTAATTTTGGTATAAGAGTTTTTTGATGGAGATAATTAAGCTCTAAGGATTCGTCTATTTTTAAAAAGGAAGGAATACTTTTTAGCTCTGTAGCGGAAACAAGGATTTTTCGGATATTTCCCGGTAAGAAATAATGGATTTCTTCAATTTGTTCTTTAAAGCCTAATTCCAAAGATTTATCATACTCATCCAATACCAAAGTATGTAAGGACGCTCTGGAGAGGCTTCCATTCTCTAAATGATAGAATATTCTGCCGGGTGTACCCACGACTACAGTAGGATGTTCAGTAAGTTTTCTCTTTTCAATTGCACTGGCTGTCCCTCCGTGAACACTCGTGCAAAAGAGAGTAGGGAAGAGGGCTTTAAAGTTTGTTTCTATTTGTTGGGCCAATTCGCGGGTCGGCACAATAACTAACACTTGAGTGTGCTCTGTATTCTGTAGGAAGTTTTTAATTAATAAAGCGTAAGCCAAAGTCTTTCCACTACCTGTAGGGGCTAAGAGAACGACATCTTGCTCACTTTTTTCATGGCGAACTGCGTCTTCCTGCAAAGCATTTAACTGATTTACACCTATCCGATCCGGAGAAAAAATTATATCCATGCATCAAACTTACGCTTTTCGCATGAATTTGATTAAGAAATTCATACATAATCCATTTTAGGCGTAAAATCAAGAAGTATTCCTCATTTTACAAAGATTTGACTTAAGAGAAATAATATTTTGTATTTTAGAACTTAATAATAAAAGATAAAAAAGTCTTTTATTTTTTATTTAAAACATATCATTATGAACAAACAAAAATCTACAACAGAGGAATGGGATGTACGTACATTAATTCCTATAGAAAGGCATAAAAAATTAATACAATTATTTAAGGAATTACCGACCGGATCAAGCTTTATTTTTATCAATGACCATGATCCTATCCCTTTATATTATGAGTTTCGATCTATATATGGTGATGTAGTGGGATGGGATTACCTGAATAGAGGCGGTAGAGATTGGAAAGTAAAAGTTACCCGCACAGAAGATTCCAAGGGTAGGGAGTTCACCGATATATCCACTTTAATGGATTTGCGTAAAGCGGATAAAAAAGAGTGGAAACATGTGATATTTCATCGTTATGGGATGATGGAGCAAGGAGATACCATGGAAGTAATTGCTTCGGAAGATCCTGTGGAAATACATAATATTTTCATTAAAAAATTTGAAGGCAAACATACATGGATTTATAAGAAAAAAGATCCGGACGAATATGTAATTCACATTACTAAAGAGGTAAAAAGTGGTTTAGGTGATGATGGTTTTTCTATTGTTAATGAAATGGATATACGTTCTTATACACCTACGGAAAGGCACGAAATGTTTTATAAAGCTTTTGAAGATATTAAACCAGGGGAAGCTTTCGAATTTGTGAATGATCACGATCCGAAGCCGCTTTATTACCAAATGGAGGCAGAGAGTGAAGAACCATTTCGCTGGGAGTATCTGGAAGAAGGGCCGGAAAAATGGAAAGTAAGAGTGATTAAGACGAAAGGGTAAAAAAAAACAACTTTCACAATTTATTTTGGAAAACAAACCTGTTTTCCATGAATAGATAAGCCAAACCTTCTCTTTGATTTAGAGAAGCGTTTGGCTTATGAATGTTATACCTAAGACTTTTAAAGAAGTATTTTCTTTAAAGGCTATTCTTTACCAAAAT
>JAJYRG010000114.1 GCA_021794195.1 Bacteroidota bacterium | reverse complement strand
TTTAGAGGCTCACGAAAATAATTTAGTTTTTATGTCTTATGAAATATTTTATGGGAAGAGGGGGCATATTAAATGAAAATAAAAAACGTCCATAGAAAAAGTTTTCTATGGACGTTGTATTTTCCTTCAGAAGAATCTGAGAAGTTTTATTTAGATTTTTTCTCGTCGTCTTCCATCTGCTCTTTCAATTGAGCTAGAACATCTAAATCGCCAAGTGTAGATTTCTCAACAGAATCCTTCACTTTTTTCACGGCAGAAGATGTTGCTTTTGCTTCTTTTTTACGGTTTTTGAAGTCTTCAACTCTCGCTTCTGCTTTAGCATCTTCCCAAATTCTTGAGTGAGAGATAACCAATCTTCTGTTCTCTTTATTAAACTCAATTACTTTGAATTCTGCTACTTCATCAACTTTAAGAGCTGTTCCATCTTCTTTAATAGAATGTTTTGCAGGGCAAAAACCTTCTACACCATATTGAAGAGCTACTATATTACCTTTTTCTCCTACTTTCAAGACAGTGCCTTCATGTATAGAGCCCATCGTGAAAATAGTTTCGAAAGTATCCCAAGGATTTTCCTCTAATTGTTTATGTCCTAAGCTTAATTTTCTGTTTTCTTCATCTAATTCTAAAACGACAACCTCCATGTTTTCACCTACTTTAGTGAACTCGTGAGGGTGGTTAACTTTTTTAGACCAAGATAAATCAGAAATATGTACCAGACCGTCTATTCCCTCTTCTAACTCTACAAATACACCGAAGTTTGTCATGTTTTTGACTACAGCTTCATGTTTAGAGCCAATAGGATAGCGCTCGTTTATATTTAACCATGGATCCGGAGTTAATTGCTTCATTCCCAAGCTCATTTTTCTCTCTTCACGATCCAACGTTAAAACTACAGCCTCTACTTCATCACCTACCTTGATAAACTCTTTTGGAGAGCGTAAGTTTTGGGACCAAGACATTTCGGATACGTGAATCAGACCTTCTACTCCCGGAGTGATTTCTAAGAATGCACCGTAATCTGCTACCGTTACAATTTTTCCTTTTACCTTTGTGCCTACTTCTAAAGTGCTGTCCAAAGATTCCCAAGGATGCTCGGTAAGTTGCTTTAACCCTAAAGCGATACGTTTTTTCTCATCATCAAAATCCAGAACCACCACATTGATGGTTTGATCCAACTCAAGGACTTCTTTTGGATGTTCGATACGTCCCCAAGAGATGTCTGTAATATGAAGCAAGCCGTCTACTCCACCTAAATCGATAAATACTCCGAAATCGGTGATGTTTTTAACGGTACCTTCCAATACTTGTCCTTTTTCAAGTTTAGATACAATTTCAGATTTTTGACTTTCTAAGTCATCTTCGATAAGTACCTTGTGCGATACAACTACGTTTTTGTATTCATGGTTTATTTTCACCACTTTAAATTCCATAGTTTTGCCTACATAAATATCGTAGTCGCGAATGGGTTTGATATCGATTTGTGATCCAGGCAAGAATGCTTCTACACCTTTGATATCAACGATAAGTCCTCCTTTGGTCCGGCTTTTTACAAAACCGTCGATAATAGAGTCATTATCTAAGGCTGCGTTAATATCCTCCCAAGACTTTTGAGTTTTCGCGCGGTTCCGCGATAGAACAAGTTGGCCATTGCTGTCCTCTAATTGTTCTACGAAAACCTCAACCGTATCGTCTTCTTTTAAATCAGGTAAATCCCTGAACTCGGAAGCAGATACAAGACCGTCAGATTTGTAGCCGACATTCAGCACCACATCTTTATTGTTGATGGATACTACTTTGCCTTCTACAATCTCACCTTGCTTGATTTCGGTAAAAGTATCGGCGTATTGACCCTCCATTTTAGCTCTCTCATCATCAGAGTAGCTCCCTTCGACCGTATTCTCCAAATCCCAATCGAAGTCTTCATCTGGCTTTAGCCAAGTGTGTGATACTTTTCCTTCCTCAGAGCTGGATGTTTCAGCCTCTGGTTTGGTTTTCTCAGTGTCTTCCACTACTTTAGTGTCAGCACCTTTTAGCTCGGAGTTTTCCGCAGCTAAATCCTTTCCTGGTTCTTCTTTTTTTGTTGTCATTAATTAATAAATCTCCTTTTCCCCACTTTTGCAGGGATTGCAAAATTAGAAAAATATTTCCTTAACAACGAGTGTTTTACGAAAAAACTTCATTTTTTCCTGTAAAAAAGAGGTTTTATTTCAAAAAAAGGCTTTTCACCCAAAATAAGCGGGGTAAAGAGTTGGAAATGATAGGACTCATTCCATTTCACTTTCAGAAGTGTCTGGATCTTTATTGACAATATCAATGCTTTTGGGGCCTATGATTTTTATGCTTTGTTTTGATAGAGCTATACTGGCGTTTAACTCATAGCCTATAAGAAGAATGAGCGAATTAAGATACATCCATACCATGATCACAATGATCGTCCCTATAGATCCATAAATTTTATTATAAGCGCCGAATTGATTGATATAAAAGGCAAAGCCTGAAAAAGTAAGAATAGCTAAGATCGTGGCCAACATGGCACCCGGACTAAAAAACTTCCATTTTTTAGAAGAGGCAGGAGCAAATTTGTATAAAAAACTCACTGAAAAGAAGTAGGTTAAAAACAGAATTATCCATCGTGCTATTTTGATGATGAGTTTCCAAAACCAAGGGATGTCGTAAATAATGTTTTTCTGTAAATACGAAATGAAAATTCCTGCAGCCGTAAAAGCGCCTACACCTATTGTGATCGCAAGAACTATCGCAAAAGAAAGAAATAATGCGACTAATCTTCGCTTACCCCAGGAGCGGTTTTCTTGAGCTAAAGCCGATTTATTGAAAGCAAACATGAGAGTGGTCATGCCGTTTGTAGCAAAAAAAGTACTCAATAAAAAACCAAAAGACAGTAAACCCCTATTCTGCTTTTTAATGATATCTTCTAAAGTCGTTTGGATAAGTTCGAAAGCATCGTTGGGAATAATAACTTGTAGAAAAGCAAGCAGCTGATCTTGAAAATTAGCAATGGGGATATAGGGGATCAAGGTAAATAAAAAAATAATCCCCGGAAAAATGGCGAGTATAAAGTTATAAGCTAAAGAAGCGGATTTATTTAAGATAGATTCGCGCACTATCTCATGAAAAAAGAATACGCAAACCGTATAGAGGGGGAGAGCGCCAAAGCCGGGAAGGCTAACGGTTTTAGACCATTGTAAAATTCGGTTAAAGAGTGAACTGTTCTTTATGTTTTCGAATATTCTTTTCATGTTGACTTAAAGTAGGAGCTGATTTTTTCTAAGAACACAGTTGGGGGATGGCAAGGCCTGCCCGTTTTCATATTTACAAATACAAGTATAGTGTTCCCGGTGTTTATAAGCTCTTCTTTTTCATTATACAAAGAATATTCGAAACTTATTTTAAGGGTCGGTTTTTCAGAAATAACAGTTTTTACTGTGATTAATTCATCGTATAATGCCGGCTTTATAAAACGGCTTTTTAATTCTACAACGGGGAGCATGATTCCCATCCCTTCTAATTCTTTATATGAAATTCCGGTATGTCTTAGCATTTCCGTACGGGCTACTTCATAGAAAGTTGCATAATTCCCGTAATACATATACCCCATTTGATCAGTATCTGCATATCGAACCCGGATTTGATTTTTATATTCAAACATGATTATTTTATATTACGTTTATCTAGTTCTCTTTGGTATTTTCGAGCATCCCTTTGATGATCAGTGAGATTGATGTTGAAATTATGGTAGCCTGATAAATCTTCTTTAGCCGACATGAATATATAATCATGCTTTTCATGATTCAATACAGCATCAATAGCTGCAATACTCGGCATATTTATGGGACCAGGAGGCAAGCCTTTATTCAGATAGGTATTGTATGGGCTTTCGATGAGCAGGTGTTTTTTGAGCACACGGCGGATAGTGAAGTCATTCGCTGCAAAGACAACAGTAGGATCGGCCTGGAGAAGCAGTCCTTTTTCTAATCGGTTTATATACAGACCAGCTACTTTTGGCATTTCTTCTGAATGGATCACTTCTCCTTGGACGATAGAAGCCAAAATACTCACCTCTTGGGGAGTTAAATCCATTTTTTTAGCTTTTGCAGTGCGTTCTTCATTCCAAAACTGCTTGTACTCTATATTAAATCGCTTTATAATGCTTCCCGGGCTCGTATTCCAATATATATTATATGTATTGGGGATAAACATGGTATAAAAGTTTTCACTCGTAAAGCCATATTGATCAGCTATATTTTCATCATTTAAGAGTTGGATGAATTGTGCTGAATCTGCTT
The DNA here is from genome assembly GCA_021794195.1 of Bacteroidota bacterium. GTDB lineage: Bacteria > Bacteroidota > Bacteroidia > Sphingobacteriales > Sphingobacteriaceae > Sphingobacterium. The sequence goes on along the minus strand of JAJYRG010000114.1, from coordinate 2,664 downwards.
CAAAACACTCTCCCAGTTTCCCTGCGAAATCTTTCTTGAGACGAATATTGTGAAAACGAAAGTTCACAGCATCCTGACGCCCTTTTCGTAGTTTTTTTATCAGTTCGAAATTGGATCGGATGTTATTGAGTTCATATCTTCCCGGTATTATGTTTTGGTCATATCCGGCAATTTTGGCGGCGATTTTTAGTAATAAAGTGTTTTTAACGATGTTTTCTTTTTCTACATATTCAAATAAATCTGTAGAAGTACTTCCTTTTTCTATATAAAGAACTTTATCTTCATATAGGTTAGGAATAAAAAAAACCATGTAAGTAAAAGCTGTAAACAACATTGCTCCGACAAACATGAGTCCAAAAATGATTAAAAGCCATTTTTGAGCTTTTTTAATTTTTTTTGCCAATGTATCTTATTGTTAATCGTCCTCCTCCGGTTCGTCAGGTTCTTGAGATAAAGTGATGTCTACTTGAGTACCTATACTAATAAAGTTGCGTGAAGTGTCTGGAGTTTGGTTGATCACAACTGCAGAAAGAGTATCTGACCCCGCGTTTTCATACTTTACGTTTCCGAGTTCTAACCCTACGCCTTGCAGTGCAAAACTAGCCTCGTTTAAAGTTAAACCCCGTAAGTTTGGCGCTTTGACCTCATTGGGTCCCTGCCCGTTTCCTAAGACAAGGTCGATTTTTGCACCTTTTTCGATTTTTATGCCGGGTTTAATAGACTCGCCTGCAAACTTAACATCCAACACTACGTCCCTCGCAATATCGGGCACATACGTCGTATCGCCTATTCGAAGAGAACTATTATTGATTAATACATTAGCTTCTACTAATGTTTTTTCAATCATGTTGGGTAAAGCGACTTCAGGAGCTTCTTCAGTAATTGTAGTGATATAAATAGTTCTTCCGGACTTGACTAATTCATCGGAATAGGGGTCTTGATCGATTACAGTACCCGGAATAACGTCTAATTGATAAGTGGAATCGATCTTTACTTTTAACCCAGCATCTTTAAGAATTTTAACAGCTTCCGTTATATGTTTATCCATGACATCAGGTACACGTTGTGTATGACCGTGTTTAGTGTAAGCGCTTAAACTAAAATAAATAGTTATGAATAATATTCCTATAAATATTATAGCGTAAATTAAGTTTCGCCTAAAGGCTGAAGTTTTTAAAAATTGAAAAAATTTAACCATGCTTTTCCAAATGAGATCATAAAGTTATAAAAAATACCTTAGATCACATGACTAAATTATTTTAATAGAACCTTTGAGGAAAATGATATAGTATGAGCGGATTTGTAAGATGTTTGTATTTTTAAGCTATCTATGTGGTTGCTAAGGGTTAAAATTCACCAGCAAAAACATGGGAGATAGGGGGCAAAGGGTAGTGTAGAACCATTTATAACTCGTTAGCTTAATGTTTTGAATTAACGTTTTGGATTCATGGCAAAACAAAGGGAACTATAGTAGAGATAGTCCATAGGTTTTTCAATGGGAAATATTCGTTTTTTACTTTTATGCAAAGTATATTTACTTCTCATTTTTTGATAAGTCATGAAAAAGAAAATAGCTTTACTTGCTGGCGGGTATACCGATGAAGCAAAAGTTTCGTACCAAAGTGCTGAATTTGTTTATTCTCAAATTGATAAAAACAAATATGACGTATATTTAATAACCATAACGCCTCAAAAATGGTTTTATCGTGAAGAGGCTGAGAATAAAGAATATGTTATTGATAAAAATGATTTTTCCCTTTCTGTTCGGAATAGCAAAATAACTTTCGATCTTGTTTTTATTATGATACACGGAGGACCGGGGGAAGATGGCCAACTACAAGGATATTTTGATATGTTAGGTGTTAAATATACGGGGTGTGGGTTATTAAGCTCTGCCTTGACCATGAATAAAGGGTATACCAAAAGTGTACTGAACGATATAAAAAATCTGAATGTAGCTAAATCCCTGGTGTTTCATAAAGGAGAGAAAGAAAAAGCGGAAGAGCAGATCTTAAAAGAATTGAATTTCCCTTTGTTTGTAAAGCCTAATAACGGAGGGAGTAGCATTGGCATGTCAAAAGTGAATGCTCAGAGTGAAGTCAAACAAGCTTTGGCTAAAGCTTTTAATACAGAAAACGTAGCCACAGAGGTGATTGTTGAAGAGTTTATTCGGGGTCGGGAGTTTACTCAGGGCATATACACAAATAAATATGGGGAAATAATTGTGCTGCCGCCCAGCGAAGTCAAAACCAAGAGAGAGTTTTTTGATTTTGATGCGAAGTATGTACCTGGGTTTACAGAGGAAATTACGCCCGCTGACATCTCTCAGAAACAACTTACATCTATCGTGCCTATTCTAAAGGATATATATGTTCGTTTGAATTGCCGGGGGATGGTCAGAGTAGATTATTTTTTAGAATACGAAACAGAAAAGTTCTTTTTTGTAGAAATTAATACGATCCCCGGTCAGACGAAGCAAAGCTTTATTCCGCAACAGGTGCGCGCGGCAGGAATGACTGAAGCGGATTTTTATATGGAATTGATTGATTCTTATTTTTTATCTATTTAGTTTTCAGTGTTTTGCTGTTTACCGGTTTATAAACCTTTCATTTTATTTGTTATTTTGTTTTAATGTTTCTACCTTTGTCGTTCCTCTGCGAGGGA
>JAJYRG010000021.1 GCA_021794195.1 Bacteroidota bacterium | reverse complement strand
ATTTGGAATGAAACAGCACTCCAAATTTCTTATACAAGCGATTTGAAATTCGTAGAGAGTTGCTTATTGGAAGCTGCTTCCCGGGATTTTAAAAACAGATATCCAAAGCTTCACGAGATGAAATCTAAGAGATGGGGCGCAAACGTTTATTTTCGGGTCAATAAATTTGCTTGGATAGAAGCGGTGATATCTTACCCTGTGGAACCCGAAGATACTACTGGAAGACGAAACCGTATTTTGCAGTTAGCGTTGCCTATGCTGAATAAAGAGCCTGATAAAGTTCAGTTTCCAGAAGGGACTCTCCGCTAAAATCTAAACATTTGGAGCAGTATCTAAGGTGCTGCTTAAAATATTGCTAAAAACATCTGAGAATTAATTCACCACGTTAATAGGTTTTCCCTCTTTGTAGGCATTAATATTATCCACAATCAATCCCATTAATCTTTCACGTGCCTCTTTCAAGGACCAGGCAATATGAGGTGTAATAACACAGTTTTCAATATTCAAAAGAGGGTTTTCTGCTGTGGGAGGCTCGCTACTCAATACATCTAACCCTGCCCCTGCAATTTTTTTATTTTTCAATGCACTCGCCAAATCTTTCTCGTTAACCAAAGCACCCCGTCCCGTATTTATTATATAAGCTGTTTCCTTCATTATGTTTAAATGCGCTTTATTTACAATCCCCTCGGTTTCAGATGTCAGTGGGCAATGTAAACTTATCACATCGCTTTTTGAAAAAACATCTGTTAATGAGACCTGATGTATTTTTAGATTCGTCGTTTTCTTTGGGTTCTTTCTATATACATTTACCTCCATACCAAGGGCGAGGCCTATTTCAGCTACTTTTTCTCCGATGTCCCCTAGTCCGATTAAACCAAGCGTCTTACCGTACATTTCCACTAATCTTGTTTCGCGAAAAGTAAAATCTTTGCTTTTTTGCCACTTTCCTTTTTGCACAGCCTGATCATGAGTTTCAACACGATTCGTCAAAGCAAATAACAAAGCAAAGGTGTGCTGCGCCACCGAATACGAACTATAGCCTTTTACATTTGTCACAATAACGCCCTTTTCACGCGCTGCTTCCAAATCAATAATATTATAACCTGTGGCGGTCACAGCAATGTGTTTTAAATTTGGCAGCTTATTCATTATCTCCCTCGTAATAGGAACTTTATTCGTCAACACCACTTCCGCATCCTTACTTCGTTCTACAACTTGAGAGGGCGTTGTTCGTTCATATATCTTGAGCTCTCCCAACTCTTCAAGGGAAGCCCAGTCCAAATCTCCGGAGTTTAACGTATATCCATCCAAATAAACCAATTTCATCATATATCTTGTTTTTATTTAAACATCAATATACAATTTTTGCATAAATTAAATATATCTTTTAATATCTGTTTTTTCATCTATGAATCTACAAGTTAGAGAAAAGAATAATATTTAAAACTATGTAATAAACCTGCGTATTAAGGAATAAATACTTATATTTCGAAAAAACGTTACATTATAAAATAACCAAGTATTAAAATAATTATGAAAAGACTATTAATCTTATTGATAATACCCCTTATTTCTACGGGTTGGCTAAAAGCGCAGGAAAAAGATAATTTATTAAAAATAAATGCCTTACCTCTTACTGTCGGCAATATTGCTCTTGAATATGAAAAACCTATTACGTCCAGCATTACCCTGAACGGAACATTAAGCTGGCGCCCCAAAATAAGTTTTCCTTTTAAATCTGTAATGGAGAGTTTTATTGACGATGACTCTTCTATTTTAAATGACGCAAAACTGGGGGCTTTTTCCATTACTCCCGAAGTCCGCTTCTATCTCAGTCAAAAAGAAGCTTTCAAAGGTTTCTATATCGCTCCTTATATAAAGTACTCTAATTACAACATCGGCTTAGATATTCCTATAGAAGAGCTCCACAACCAAGGTTTAAGCAGTGTAGAAACGCTCCCTGTTTCGGGCGCATTAAATGGTTTTACAGCTGGATTTTCTGTAGGTTCACAATGGCAGCTTGCACAGGATATATTTTTGGACTGGAGGATCATCGGACCGGGGTATGGATTTACAAGCGGCAAAGCAACGGGCAAAATGGAGCTCACTCCTACAGAGCAGCAAGTATTAAGAAATGAACTGGACGGGATAGAAGATATACCTGTCATGAATGTTGATTATGAAGTGGACAATAATGGTGTTTCCATCAACTTAAAGGGTCCTTTTGCAGGTATCCGAACAGCTTTATCCATAGGATACAGGTTTTAATTCCAAACTAACCACAACTTACATTTAAAACACTTTTCATGAGGTTATGGTAAATCTTTTGGACTAAACACCAAGTTTATATTCTTTTAAAAAAAAGGTCATTGAGTTAGAATTCAATGACCTTTTTTCAAAGTTGCAGATTTCTTTAAAATAATCAGCTTTTTTTAGCATGAATTTTTCTTTGATTTTCTGTTAAATAAATCTTTCTGAGACGAATATTTTGAGGTGTGACTTCTATATATTCATCTGCCTGTATATATTCCATGCATTGTTCTAAAGAGAACTTGGTGACAGGAGCGATTTTCACACTATCGTCCGAACCCGCAGCCCGTATATTTGTCATCTGTTTTCCTTTGATGATATTCACAGTTAAGTCATTATCCCGGATATGTTCACCGACAATCTGTCCTTCATAAATCTGCTCACCCGGATCAACAAAAAACCTTCCTCTATCCTGTAGTTTATCAATAGAATAAGGGGTAGCCACTCCTGTATCCAATGAAATTAGCACGCCTTGCTGGCGCCCGGAAATTTCACCTTTCCAGGGCTCGTAACCTTTAAGCCTATGTGCCATTACAGCTTCTCCTGAAGTAGCCGTTAAAATATTATTCCGGAGGCCTATGATGCCGCGCGAGGGAATCTCGAATTCTAAATGCTGCATAGAACCTTTATTCTCCATGACCAGCATCTCGCCTTTTCTTTGGGTTACCAATTCAATGACACTGCCTGACATCTCTGCCGGAACATCCACTACTAATTCTTCTACAGGCTCATGAGTCTTTCCCTCTATTTCTTTTAAAATCACTCTTGGCTGCCCCACTTGCAGTTCGTACCCTTCCCGTCTCATAGTTTCTATAAGCACGGACAAGTGGAGGATCCCCCGTCCGTACACCAGCCAAGCATCTGGAGAGTCTGTAGGCATTACCCTTAAAGCAAGGTTTTTTTCCAGTTCTTTTTCTAACCTCTCAAAAACATGTCGGGAAGTAACAAATTTGCCTTCTTTACCAAAAAACGGAGAATTATTGATAGTAAAGAGCATGTTCATCGTTGGCTCATCGATCTGAATCACATCCAATTGTTCTGGATTATCAAAATCGGCAATAGTGTCTCCAATATCGAAGCCTTCTATCCCCACAACTGCACAAATATCCCCCGCAAATACTTCCGATACTTTTCGGCGGCCTATCCCTTCAAAAATATGCAATTCTTTCACCCTGCTTTTCACTATTTTCCCGTCAGCTTTAACTAAAGAAACCGGCTGATTTTGTTTGATAACTCCTCGGGCAACTCTGCCGATACCTATTCTTCCTACAAAAGAAGAGTAATCTAAAGAAGTTATTTGCATTTGCAGAGTACCTTCTTTTCGTGGTGCTTCCGGAATGTTCGCAATTATAGCGTCTAACAATTCTGAAAAATCTTCTTTTGGTTTTTGCCAATCGGTAGACATCCACCCCAGTTTGGATGAACCATAAAGTACCGGAAAATCTAATTGATCTTCCGTCGCATCCAAACTAAAAAACAAATCAAAAACACTCTCATATACTTCCTCGGGCCTACAGTTTTCTTTATCTATTTTATTGACTACCACTATAGGCTTAAGTCCTAAAGCGAGTGCTTTTTGAGTAACAAAACGAGTTTGCGGCATGGGACCCTCCAAAGCATCTACCAACAAAATAACCCCATCGGCCATCTTAAGTACGCGTTCTACTTCTCCTCCAAAGTCTGCGTGCCCAGGCGTATCAATAACATTGATTTTCACCCCGTCATATTCTACAGCGACGTTTTTCGAAACAATGGTAATTCCACGTTCCCGCTCTAAATCAATATTATCTAATATTAAACCACTCTCTGTATCACTTTCTTTGAACTGAGTAGTGAAATGTAAAATTTTGTCAACCAAAGTTGTCTTTCCATGGTCAACGTGTGCTATGATAGCGATATTTCTGATGCTCTGCATATATTCCAGCGTCTTAAAAAGATTGAGTGCAAAGATACGAATTCAAGACCAATAATAACTTATATTAAAACGCTTTATTAATTATTTCGGCTCCTTACTTTATTTTGGAGAAAAAAAGCGTTAGAGCGCTTATAAACAGCAGGATAGGAATGAAAAAAAGAGTGATATATCGAGTATATAGTGAAGGGTATTCGTAAAACAGGTACTCTTTTACAAATAGTTTATCCTGAAAGCTCGTTTAGCTGTGTTATTTTCTTTCAATTTTGCAGATCAAATTGAAGGAAAGTGCTTTGAAAAGCAACCCATTACAAAAATCTGATGATAAGGTTTTACAATAGCTTCTCAGGTAAAAAAGAGATATTATTTTAAACTTCTTTCTTTATCGCGTATCTTTAGGCTCGTCAGAAAATAGAATAAAAGATATTAAAACAATCAGCGATAAATGGACACTTTAGATTTGGGCACACAGGAAAGAATAAAGCAATGGCTAAGCACAGAATATGATGCTGAGACTCGAAATCATATTAAAAAACTCTTGGATGAGAAGCAATCTGATGAATTGACGGATGCTTTTTACAAAGACTTAGAGTTTGGAACCGGAGGGCTGCGCGGAGTTATGGGAGTGGGTTCAAATAGAATAAATAAATACACCGTAGGAAAAGCTACCCAAGGGTTGAGCAATTACCTTAAGCAGTCCCTTCCAAATGAGAAACTCAAAGTTGCCGTATGCTATGATAGTAGAAATAATTCGAAAAACTTTGCAGAGTTGGTGGCTTCAATTTTTTCTGCCAATTCTATCAAAGTTTATTTATTCGATGCATTACGCCCCACCCCTATGTTGTCATTTGCCATTCGGCATTATGGTTGTCATTCAGGCGTAATGCTCACCGCCTCGCACAACCCAAAAGAATACAATGGATATAAAGCTTATTGGAGCAATGGTGGTCAATTGGTACCTCCACACGATAATGGAGTGATAAAAAATGTAAATGCCATACAGTCGGTCACAGAAATTAAATTTGATCGAAACAACGAAAATATTATTTCTATTGGGAAAGATTTTGATGATATATATATCCAAAAGAATAAGGATCTCAGTATCTCGCCAGAGATCATTGCCAAGCAGAAAGATTTAAAAATTGTGTATTCTGCTATTCATGGCACCGGTATAACAGTGATTCCTCAAACCTTAAAATCTTGGGGATTTACAAATGTACACTTAGTAGAAGAACAGTCCGAACCCTCTGGAGATTTTCCGACCGTCGTTTACCCCAATCCGGAAGAAGAGGAAGCCATGTCTCTTGCCAAAAAGAAAGGGGAAGAAATAAAGGCAGACTTAATCTTAGCTACAGATCCAGATACTGATCGCGTAGGTGCAGCGGCTAAAAATCATAACGGAGCCTATCAACTATTAAACGGTAACCAAATCGCTGTTTTATTGGTTTATTATGTCTTATCTGTAAAAAACAAAAACAGCGAGTTAAAATCTAGTGATTATATCGTCAAAACGATTGTGACAAGCCAATTAGCTGCTGATATCGCAAAAAACTATGGTGTGGAATGCTTTGATACGTTGACCGGATTTAAATACATAGGTGAGCTAATGACAGAATTGGAAAACGCCCGAAAATATTTGGCTGGAGGAGAAGAAAGTTATGGCTACCTGGTCGGAGATCTAGTACGCGATAAAGACGCAGTCAATGCTTGCGCATTTATTGCAGAAATGACCGCTTATTTCAAAAACAAGGGGCAATCTCTTTTTGATGTATTGTTGGATCTTTACAAAACATATGGCGTGTACCATGAAAAACTCGTTTCTATAACCAAAAAAGGAAAAAAAGGAGCGGATGAAATAAAAGCAATTATGGATAGATTGCGGAACGATTCGCCAAAAACTTTGGGAGGCGTCACCTTAAAAGAAATTAGAGACTACGACAGCAGTACGGCTTATCATCTTGCTGACAACACGACTTCCGTTATAAACTTACCTCAATCCAATGTACTCCAGTTTATTAGCAATGACGGAGACATTATTTCGGTCCGCCCTTCAGGAACAGAACCAAAAATAAAGTTTTACTGTTCGGTAAAAGGTTCTATTTCAGATACAAAGGAATACGATACTGTACGTAGTGAATTGGATAAAAAAGTAGATGAAATCATGTCTGACATCATAAATACGGAGTCATGAAACCTTGGGCCTTACTCGATTCAAAATATATCATTCAAAGACCTTGGGCAACCCTGCGGTGTGACAAATTGAAATTACCGAACGGTTATGTAAAAGAAGAGTACTATGTACTTGAATATCCGACCTGGGTGAATATGGTGGCTTTTACCGAAGAAGATGAAATTATCCTTATCAGACAATACAGGCATGGGGCAGAGGAAATTTTGATGGAAATTCCGGCCGGCACCGTCGAACCCGGCGAAAAGCCTGAAGAGGCAGCAAGACGTGAAATCTTAGAAGAAACTGGCTATGTGTTTGAAAGTATTGAAGAAATTTGTTCGTTATATGCCAATCCGGCTACAAGCGGAAACGTATCTCACACCTTTTTGTTAAAGGGAGGAAAAAAAGTACAAGATCAAGACTTGGATGACTCCGAAGATATAGAAGTATTGACCTTTTCGATAAATGATGTCAAACAATTACTGTTCGAAAACAAAATCAAACAATCATTACACAGTTCCGCATTATTCTACAGTTTTCTCTCGCTGGGTATTATTAAGTAACGGCGACTCTATTTTATCATAAAAAAAACAGCCATAGGAGGTTATCAACGCTTTCTTCTTTTCGATCCGATTTTGATTTTTGTATCTTTGCCATATGGCAAGAGAAATATATGAACCTCGAAGAAAAGCGTTACAAATAAATTTAGATTCTAATATTTACGGCACTTTTGCTGAAATAGGAGGTGGACAAGAAGTCGCCCGTAACTTCTTTAGTGCAGGAGCTGCTTCCGGCACCGTCGCAAAAACCATCTCAGCTTACGACATGGCCTTTAGCGATTCTATATATGGAGAAGAGGAAAGCGGTAGATACGTAAGTGAAACGAGAGTAGGCAAAATGATTGAGTATGAATATAAGTTATTAGCTGAACGATTACAGGGGGAGAAATATGGGAACAAAACATTTTTTGCTTTTGCCAACACAGTAGCGACTATCAATTTTGCCAAAACGAACGATCCTCATGGATGGATGGGCATCCGGTTTCAAAAAGAAATAAATGCTCCGACTAATGATATTATCGTACACGTACGGTTATTGGATACAGACAGCCAGCTTCAGCAAAAAGTGTTAGGAATACTCGGTGTCAATCTAATATATGCCGCTTTTTTCTACTCAGACAACGTCCAAACCATGATAGATTCTTTGACGGACAATCTATCTATGAGCTCTATAGAAATAGATATGGCAAAAGTCTCCGGACCCTTATTCAAAGATGTAAATGAACGCTTTCTTAATCTTTATTTAAATGCAAAAGGATATGCAAAAGCTGCACTGTTCAAACCTGACACCAATGCAATACAGGTAAAAGATCATCTTTACCGAAAGAATATTGTCATTCTGCGTACAAAGTACCGTCAAAAATCCCTTCCTCATTTCGATATGTTAAACCAAGCGGTAGAACAATTTTATCAAGACACAGGGGCTACGCCGGAAAACACTGTAGTAATTATTGAAATTTTGATGGGAAATCTGTTGGATGAGAATCCAGCTGTAAGCAATGAAGATTTACAATATTTTGCAGAGCGGGCTGAATTATTATGCGCAACAGGAAACAATATATTGGTATCCAACTTTAGAAGGAACAATCACTTGGCCGAATTCCTGAACCAATTCAATTCGCCAAATATAGGAATAGTAACAAACGTTTCGAATCTAAAAGCAATATTCAATTCAGACAAATACAATAAGGATGCTTACACGCATGAATTGCTGGCGTATATCTCAGGTATGTTCAGTAAGAACATAAAGCTATATGCTTATCCTTACCTCAGACGCAAAGAAAACAAAATTATTACTATACATAATATGGGCGTATCCGAGGAAGCAAAGCCTTTATTCGATTTTCTAATCCAAAATAAATATATCGTAAGTATAGAAAACTACGAACCTAAGCACGTAAAAGGCCTTTAAAAAAAATAGTCACCCTCTCTTTGTGGGTTACAAGTATTTCAGCATCAAATTATAAAGCACAGCTTTTTCCTCTTCGTCCAATTCAGAAGTGTCGTCATCCTCTTGAATAAAATGTTTTTTAAATGCTTTAATAGCTGCATCCATATTACTAACATCGTATCCAATAATTCGAAGAGCTAGCTTTTCATCAAAATTTTCAGGCGCAGGTTCTCTATTTTTATCGTACCAAAATCCAAACCCTTTTTCAGCTAAGCGATCCCAAGGGAAGTTTGCCGGATCGATCTTTCGTGCAGGTGCATAATCTAAATGGCCTATAAAATTACCTTGGGGGATTTTATAGGTTTTCTTTAAATAATCCAATAATTCAAGTAAAGATTCGATCTGTGCATCAGGCCAAGGATCTGAAGTGCCGTTATTATCGAGTTCAATGCCTATAGATGAAGAATTCATATCTGTATTAGTCCCCCATTTTCCAAGTCCCGCATGATGAGAACGGAACAAATCGTTGACCATTTGTACAATTTCTCCCTCCCGGCCAATCACGTAATGTGCACTTACCTGTGCGCGTTCGCTGTGGAAGGTACGGATAGTCTGTTCAATAGAATCTTGTGCGGTATGGTGGATAACTACATAATTAGGGACACGCACGCCAAAATTGGTAGAGCCTATCCATTCTCGATTCTCTATGTTGATTTTATCTAACTGGACCTTTGCAGGATTATTCTTATAGTCTGCAGCAAAAACACTTGCTTTTTTCTTATAAATCTTCTCAGTTGCTGCATATTTCCCGCCGCATGAAGTGGTTAAAATCAAGAAAACCCCGATAAGAGAAAACAAAAATAAATTCCGCATAGCTTTAAACTTTTGATAAATGTAATAAAAAAACCCTTTATTCATACTATAAATAAAGGGTTGTTAAAAGAGGTTTCCGCTTAATTATGCTTCTAACTCTTCATACATTTCAATAGGCGGACAAGAACAGATCAAGTTTCTGTCGCCTTGGGCTTCGTTCACCCGGCTGATGGAAGGCCAAAATTTGTAATTTCTGACATAATCGACAGGATATGCAGCTTGCTGACGCGAATACGGTCTTTCCCAATTATCCGAAGTCACTTCTTCCGCTGTATGTGGAGCGTTTTTCAGTAAGTTATTTTCTTCATCTGCCACTCTTTCTTCTATCTGCCTTATTTCCTGTCGGATAGAAATTAATGCATCACAAAATCTATCTAACTCCGCTTTTGATTCAGATTCTGTAGGTTCAATCATCAATGTCCCCGGTACTGGAAAAGATACTGTAGGCGCATGAAATCCATAATCCATCAGTCTTTTGGCAATATCAGCTACTTCTATTTTCACCTTTTTAAACTCGCGGCAATCCAAAATCATCTCATGTGCACAAAATCCATTTGCCCCTGAATAGAGCACAGGATAATATTCCTTTAATCTATGTTGAATATAGTTCGCATTTAGAATAGCACTTTTGGTCGCATTTGTAAGCCCGTTTACTCCCATCATGGCTATGTACCCGTGCGAAATAACCAATATCGAAGCCGAGCCGAATGGAGCTGCAGAAACGGCAGATATCCCTTCTTCCCCGGAAGTAGGAACTACTTGATGATTTGGTAAAAAAGGAATAAGATGAGGCGCAACGCCTATGGGTCCCATACCTGGTCCACCACCGCCGTGCGGAATACAAAAAGTCTTGTGCAAGTTCAAATGGCACACATCCGCACCAATTAAACCCGGGCTTGTGATACCAACCTGTGCATTCATATTTGCCCCGTCCATATATACCTGCCCTCCATTAGCATGAATGATATCACAAATTTCAATTATAGGCTCTTCAAATACGCCATGTGTAGATGGGTAAGTAACCATCAGAGAGTTGAGATTTTCAGCATGTTTTTCAGCTTTTTCACGTAGGTCTTCCACATCTATATTCCCTCTTTCATCACATTTTACCACCACCACTTTCAAACCTGCCATGGATGCTGATGCCGGATTTGTACCGTGCGCAGAAGCCGGGATTAAGCATACATTTCTATGCGCTTCCCCACGGCTTTCATGATAAGCACGGATGACCATAAGACCGGCATACTCTCCTTGCGCTCCCGAATTGGGTTGCATACTCATTTTTGCAAAACCGGTTATCTCAGAAAGCCAGGTGTCTAATTCTCCTATGAGCTCAGAATAACCTTTTACCTGATCTTCAGGGGCAAAAGGATGTATATTACTCAACTCCGGCCATGTAACCGGAATCATTTCCGTAGTCGCATTGAGCTTCATCGTACAAGAGCCCAAAGGTATCATAGAATGACAAAGAGACAAATCTTTTGCTTCTAAAGACTTGATATATCTCAGCATTTCGTGTTCAGAATGGTAACGGTTAAAAACCGGGTGTGTCAAGAAAGAGGATTCCCGTTTTAATCCCTCCGGAATTATATCTTCCAGTATCAAAGTATCTATCCCGACAGTTTTGCCTGCTACTTCAGCAAACACATTTATAATCCGTTTTATATCTTGGTAAGTCGTCGTTTCGTCCAATGAAATCCCTATGGTATCCTTGCTGTAATGGAAATTCATTTCTTCAGCAAGAGCGGATTTTTTGATCTCTTTCAAATTACCTTTTGCTTCTACCGCAAGCGTATCAAAAAACACTTCATTTTTTTGTATAAAACCCAGATTTTGTAAAGCATTATTCAACAGATTGGTCAAATCATGAATACGTTTTGCAATCTTTTTCAAGCCTTCAGGACCGTGGTATACCGCATAAAAAGAGGAGATAATGGCCAATAATGCTTGTGCTGTACATATATTTGATGACGCTTTATCTCTTCGAATATGTTGCTCTCTTGCTTGTAAAGCCATCCTCAATGCATATTTTCCATTCGCGTCAGAAGTTACCCCAATGATTCTCCCCGGAATATTTCTCTTATACGCTTCTTTGGTGGCAAAATAACCTGCATGAGGACCGCCAAAGCCCATAGGCACTCCTAATCTTTGGGAAGTACCTACCGCAACATCCGCTCCCCATTCTCCGGGAGGCGTCAACAAGGTCAAGCTCATCAAATCAGCCGCTACAGCAATTAATATTTTCTTTTCTCTACATTTTCCGGCTATTTCTTCATAATCCTCGATCGAGCCGTCTGCATGAGGATATTGTAAAAACACCGCGAATATATCTTCATTCAGCTCCGCTTCATTTATTTCTGCGACTTTCACCTCTATCCCAAAAGATAAAGCACGAGTATGTATTACATCTAAAGTTTGAGGAAAAACATCCTTAGAAACTAAAAAAGTATTTGCTTTTTTGTTTTTTCTTTTGCTATACAGCATGAACATCGCCTCTGCTGCAGCAGTTGCTTCATCTAACAAAGAAGCATTTGCAATTTCTAATCCCGTTAAATCGGATATGACCGTTTGGAAATTTAAGAGCGCCTGCAGCCTCCCTTGTGATATTTCCGCTTGATACGGTGTATATTGTGTGTACCATCCTGGATTTTCAAAGACATTCCGTTGGATAACGGCAGGCATTTTCACATCATAATATCCTTGTCCTATATAAGATTTGAAAACCTTGTTTTTACCCAACATGGTTTTTACTTTTTCCAAATAAGCTGTCTCACTCAACGCTGTAGGTAAGTTAAATGGTTTTTTGCTTATTATACTTGCCGGGACTGCTTTATCGACCAACTCATCAAAATCTTTTACCCGCAAAGCGGCTAACATTTGCTCAGCTTCTTCTTGGCTGTGACCAATATGCCGGCTTTCAAACCTCTCTTCGTAATGTATGTGACTCATGAATTCTTTGTTTTATAAAGTGCCAAATATTTTTATGAACGTGGACTTCATTTATTGGCGCAAAGATACAAATAATCAAGAGGATATTATAGAGCATTCCTTTTCCTGTCAGAGCAAGAAAAATTCGTTTAGTAATTGAGATTAGGCGGGTTAGCTGAGAGAACCCTCTGGATATAAACCTCTTGGCTCTGTTGGTTATTCACAGAACCGGAAAAACATTAAAATCATTCTGACTCTTCTGTCCACTCCTCTTCATTTCTCAATAGCCATAGAAAAGCTCCGACACTCTAAGGTTATTCATGTTTTTATTTTAATAAAACGCACTTAATCAGAGGATTTAAACATCCAAAACCATGCTGTCCCCCCTTCTGTCTCATCTGGCTCAGGATAGCTTAATACTAGGTGTTTATCGTCCAAAACTAATATATCATATTCATGAACCTTTTCATTATTTTCGTTTGGCGATATCCCATTTAATACAGTAGTCCCTTTTAATGTCAGTTTTCCTTCACCCCATACTACGCCATCATTATCAATAGCCTTATCATTCATATCAAATGAGAATGTACCTGTTTCTGTAGTACCATCAGATTTAACTTTGGTGAATTTTGCGCCTCGCAAGGAGAAAATCATTTTGGCGCCAATTCCTTCTTTAGGCGATTGTTCATCTATATCGTCTATTGGTAATGTCCACCAAGCAGGTGCTACATCTGTTAAGTAGCCACCATTTCCCCAAACAGGCCCTCTATCATCCCACTCCCATTCTTTCTCTGAGCCATCAGTTAAGAAACCCCATTCTGGCGGTACAGGGAAACGCATATCTTCTACGTTTACTTTAAGAGTTTTACTTACCTCAGAACCATCAGGATTCCGGCCGGTAAAGATGATTTCATTCTCTCCAGCGACCACCATAAGCACAGTGTCTGTTTTTTTTTGTGTCCTACCTGTTCCGAAATCCCAGGAGGATAAAACCGGACTGGCATTGTTTAAAATTATTTTGTTTGTCGCTTTTCCATCGACAATCAATGGAGTGGCCGTAACATCAAGTTGTTCAGAATTAATAAATCCCCCGATGCTTAATCTATCTTCAATAGACTCGCAGTTTATTAGCATTAAAGGAGAAATAAATATAATTATATATTCAATAAAACGTTTCATAATTTTATGTTTTAAATTAATTACCATCCTGTGAATTCAGCCTCAGGTATTCCCCATCCGGGATTTTGAACTAACACTCCTTCCGATAAAAGGATTTGTGATTCAGGGATGGGCCAAAACCCACCAGTAGCTTCATACCGTGCTTTATACCCTCCACCAAAGCCTCTCATTTGAGTATCGATCCCTTTATTTTTAATGGGAACTCCTTCTTGTGCAGCTAAAGCATTAGCCGCATCTCCCCAGCGCATCAGATCAAAATATCTCAATCCTTCAAAAGCAAGCTCCCAACGACGTTCTCTCTTTATATTTTCTAATGAATATTCTATAGCTGGAAGATCTGCACGTGCACGTACTTTGTTCAAACCAGTCGCGTCTTCTTTTAATTCTGATTGCATCAATAATACATCTGCGAAACGAATTAACACTAAGTCTTGCGTGTGGCTAATTTGCATATCGGAAGGAGCGTTGTCTTTCAGGATAGCATATGAGGGAATAAAACCACCCTCATCGAATGCTGTAATGGGCATGTATTTCTTTTGCCAAAAACCTGTTTCTTCCATCTGAGCGTCAGCGCCATAAATATAATCTTCCAAGTCGGTTTCAACATTCATAATAGAGCTTGTACGTCTGGTATCATTAGGCTCTGCTTTTCTCCAGTCATTCCACAGTTTAGAATTTACCGGTCCAGCTCCCCAGCCTTGACCAAAAGGAAAAGTATTTTCCAGGCCATTATTTGATCTTAATCCAAAATGCAGTATATATTGATTGGAATATCCTAATTGGAAATCTTCTCCCCAGTCTACTGAGGTTCCAAATTTCACAGCAAATACCGTCTCTTTATTACCATCTCCTACCCATTTCAATCCGTTTTCTTTCGAATATTCGTAGTCCTTTGCGGTAAACTCATTGGTATAAGGCCAGAGGTTGCGAAAATCATCCACTAAGCCATGGCCGCTGTTATTAACACATTCATCAATCCAGACAATTACCTGATCTTTACCTATGGGTTCACCTTCATTTGCTACTGGCAATTCAGTTTTATGATAATATCCGGTATAGAATAAAAACACACGGGCCATCAGTGCTTGAGCGGCCCATTTGGTAGCATGACCGGAAGGCACACTGGAGTATGCCTCATTTGACATCAAATCAATGGCTGCGTTCAGATCAGATGCAATCTGTGCATACGTTTCGTCAGCTGGAGATTTAGGTAGATTCGCTGCTTCTGTAGAAATTATTAATGGAACTTCTCCGAACATTTGCGAAAGTTCAAAATAAAATAAAGCCCTTAAGAAATGTGCTTCCCCTTTTAATTGATTTTTCTGACTTTCACTTTCCCATGCAGCTACCTTATCTAAATTTTCAAGTGCAGTGTTCGCTCGATACACTCCCTGATAACGAGCTGTCCAAAATGGTTCGAACCGACTACTTTTAGTATTCATCAGGTGATCCAAGCCCTGCATATCCTTATCATTTTCTCCTCCGCCACCAAAACGATCATCAGAGGCAAGTTCGGCCATATAGAAATGAGTGTGCTGAGGCTCTGAAATCGCAGTGCTTAAAGTAGAATAAATCCCTGTGATCATTTGGTTTGCATCTGCCACAGTTGAGGGAAAATTCCCTGTATTTTTCTTAGTATAACTCTCTGTGTCTAAATATTTTTCACAAGAGAACAAAAACATAGTTAATGTTACTAAGCTTATAATTTTTTTCATTGTCTTATTATTAAAATGTAAGATTTAAACCAATCAGGTAAGTTCGTGGTGTAGGATAGAACCCTACATCAATCCCCGAAACCCAAGTTTCATCATTGCCATATCCAATTTCTGGATCCATACCAGAGTATCCAGTTATAGTAAACAGGTTTTGTCCTGTAAAATACAACCTTGCTTGTCCGAAAGGCGTATTTGGGAGCAATGATTTGAGGTCATAACCAAAAGTTATATTTTGAATCTTTACATAATCACCATCTTCTATATAAATATCTGAGATATACTGACTATTAGTATGGCTGCCCATAGTTAAACGAGGGTAGCGATTAGAAGTGCCTTCACCGTGCCATCTTTTAAAGATTTCGGTAGTGTAATTTTGAAGAGGGCTATCAGCAAAGGAACGATATGATTTTGCAATCTGATGTCCGAATGCGCCTGTAGCAGTAACTGAAAGATCAAACCCTTTGTAACCAAAATTTAGGTTTAATCCGCCGGTAAAATCAGGATGAGGATTCCCAATCATAGTTTTATCATCATTCGAGATGGTACCGTCTCCGTTTCGGTCAACGAAAATAATATCTCCCGGCTGCGCATTGGATAATACACCGATCCCTCTGCTCTTATATTCTTCAATCTGCTCTACAGTTTGGAAAACACCTTCCGTTTCATACCCGTAGAAATAACCGATAGGGAAGCCAACTTGCGCACGATACATTTCAGTAGTTCCTTGGCTAAGGATGTTTTCCGGACCATGGATAATTCCTTCTGCATTTGCAATGCGGGTGACTACATTTTTATTATAAGCTCCATTTAAGCTAATTCCGTAACGGAAATCGTTTAGGGTTTCGTTCCAGGTCAGACCCACTTCAAAGCCCTTATTTTCAATATCTCCCCCATTAATAAACGGAGCAGCCGTTCCATAAGAAGCTAAGACAGGAGCCTGAACCAACCAATCTTTGGTTGTTTTCTTATACCAATCCAGCGTCACTTCTAAGCGATCCATTGCAAATCTGGAATCTACTCCTATATTTAATTGTTCAGAGGTTTCCCAAGTAATATCTGAATTCGGCAAAATATCTGCGTAGGCCCCGGTTAATAAGTTGTTTTTATTATCTCCAAAATAATACCCATTTTTAGCATCAAAAGCTATAGTAGCCAAGTATTGGAAAGGATCAATATTTGCATTTCCATTTTGCCCCCAACTGGCTCTTAGTTTAAGGAAATCTATCCAATTATCTGAGCTCTCCATAAAGGATTCGTTGCTTATTACCCAACCTGCAGCAAGAGAAGGAAAATAACCCCAACGATGTCCTTTTGCAAAATTAGAAGATCCGTCGGCACGCATAATCAAGGTGCCCATATAAGTTTCCTTATAATTATAATTTAATCTACCAAAAAAAGAGGATAGTCCTCCTTCTCCCCAAGGAGCTCCGCTAATAACCGTATGCGTACCGGAAATATTCGGCGTATTGGTGATCCATGCGTTTTTCCAAGATCCCGGAAATAGGGAAATGGAGTTGGCAGCACTTAGATCTTCCCCCATCCCCCACTTCTCCATAGACGCCCCAGCAAGTGCATCAAAGTTGTGAATGTCGTTAATAGACCATAAATAAGATAAAGTGTTTTCAAAAGTAAGGCTGTATCCATTTCCCTGATTTTGCTCCACATCATCCTCGGCATTGGTAACAGTAGTGGATAAAGCAAAAGCCGGAGTATATTGTCTGTAGGAGGATGCGTTCATTTTATATCCAAAACTACTACGGAATTTTAAATCCTGTATAGGTTGTAGCTCCAGATAAGCATTAGCAAGTAACGAGTGGTTTTTACTTAGATTTTGACCACGGTTATATACCATGTTCGCAAGCGGGTTTGCCGTGGCTCCGTCAAGTGCCCAATCATCAGCCGTTTTACTAGCTTGATCATAATAATCACCCTCTTCATTATAAACTGGAAGAAGAGGATTGCCTACCAGCATATTATGAATATCATTCCAATAAAGATCACCTATGCCTATTCCAGATTTCTCATTATAAGAATAAGTAAGGTTTTCGCCGAATTTAATTATTTCAAAATTGTCGTTTTTTAAAAGAATATGTTCAGAGTTTAATCGGAAATTATTTCTTGTAAATTTAGGCTCAACCGGTTTACCAAAAATCCCCGCCTGATCTGAAAGCGAGTAGCCCAGAGAGAACTTTGACTGCTCATTCCCTCCTGTTAAATTAAAAGCGTGATTTTGAGTCAAGGCTTCATCATTATGGATTTCTTTCAACCAATTAGTACCGTTCCAGGTACCCGCATCAATCTGCTCATATTGTTTTGGAATTATATTTGCCCAGTCGTAAGGATCTTGTCCTTCGTTGAAGCGTACTTCGTTCATGATGGTCATATATTCCTTTGCATCCAGTAAAGAAGGTAATTTGTACGCATTTTGCCATCCGGCATACGCATCATAAGAAAAGACTAACTTTCCTTCTTTTCCTTGTTTGGTGGTTATCAATATGACACCATTAGCTGCTCGGGATCCATAAATAGCAGCAGATGCAGCATCCTTTAAAACATCTACTGACTCGATATCAGATGGATTTAAAGTATTGATATCGCCCCCTGCAACCCCATCGATTACATACAAAGGTGATGCATCTCCGATCGTTCCTAAACCCCGAACTGTTACTTTAAAAGCTTCACCCGGCATTCCGGAACTTTGAGTGATCTGAACTCCTGGCGATTGGCTTTGCAAAGCTCCCATCACACTTGATGTGCTCAGTTTCTGCAAATCTTCTCCTTTTACCTGTACCGAAGCCCCTGTGGTCAATCTTTTCTTCTGCGTACCATACCCTACTACCACCACTTCATCCACTTCTTGTATATTCACTGCCAATCTAACAGCAATGTCATCCGAAGAGCCTATCTTCTCTTCTTTAGCATGATAACCCACTAGTGAAAAACGGAGTGAAGCATCACTGCCCTGCAACTGCATAGTAAACTTGCCGTTTTCATCAGTTGAACTTGAGTTCTCATATCCGATTTCCTGAACAGTCACCCCACTCAAAGGCTCTCCATTTACATCATCTACAACCGTTCCCATTATGGTTCGCTGTTGTATTTTATCTCTGGCCCCGGCCAGGGGCAGTGCCTTCCGATCGGATGTCTTTTGCTTACGCAACACTATATTTTTCTCCATGATCCGGTACGACAACTGATATTTGTCCGCTATATCCGTTAAAACCGTTTCCAAAGATGCTTTTTGATAAGAAATATCTAAACGGGCATCTGTTGGCACTATTGTTTCATCATAAAAAATATTATACCCTGTTTGACGCTGGAGTTCGTTTAACAATGTCTCTATCTGAACCCCCTTTTTATTTAATGTAAAATTCTGTCCAAAAGTCAACGCGCTAACATACATATTGGCGGTTAATAGCAGAGGAAGGATTAAACTCAATTTCATCAGAATTGAATAGTTATAGGGTGAGCTTGTTCGATGGAACAGCCACATCCCAGTTTTTTTTTCATACATTTGTATACGATTGATTATTAATTAGTCCATAGTTAGTTTCAATCTCAAGTCATGTAGACTAAGGCACAGGAGCGTTGCAACCGCTTCTGTGTTTTTTAGCCTCATGAAAAAACATCACAATTATTCTTCCACGATAACCCTCCTTCCTTCTATTGTAAAATGAACGCTCTCAGTTAACTCTATAAGCTGAAGTAATTTATCAATTTGCTCAAATCTGGAAATAGTGCCCGTGAACCGACTACCATCGACAGTTGTTTTGTATATGACATCTATGTCATACCATCGAGCTATAGTCTCCATTACATCTTTAATACTGGCTTTGCGGAAAGAGAAACTTCCATCTTTCCATGCCGTTGCATACAGAGGATCAACTTTCCTCACATCAAACTGTTGCTCTTCAGGCTGGAGCTTTGCTTGGTCGTTAGCTTGTAATACGACCTTTTCGTTTGTATTATCGAGACCTAGACGTACTCTACCTTCGACTAATGTCGTGGTAACATCTTGCCCATAGGCTTGAATATTAAAAGTAGTACCCAATACTTCCAGTTTTTGCTCGCCGGAAAGCACCATAAAGGGCACACGTTTCCCATTCATCGTTTGTTTCGCAACCTCAAAATATCCTTCCCCTTCCAGCTCCACTTCTCGAATATTTCCATCAAAATATACTGGATATTTCAGTTTGCTTTCCGCATTCAACCATACGCGGGTACCGTCCGGAAGTGTCACTTGATATTGCCCTCCTTTCGGTGTTACCACCGTATTAGTCACATCCGCTACAGCTAATTCTTCAGCTCTGTCGTATTGATAATAAATCGCTCCGTCTCCTTTCTTTACAATAGAAAAACCCTTTTGAACAATAACGGTATCTTCAATCTCTTCCAAGTTGATCTCTCTTCCATCTTCCAAAATGATAAGCGCCCGATCACCTCCCGGCACAATCGCATATTCCTCAGAGATGGCTTTCTCTTCTGAACCCCAAAAAGAAGAATAATAAAAGAAAGACATCACAACAAGCAATACCGCAGCAACGGCCGCAACCCAAGATTTTCTCCACCATAAAGCACGTCCAGATATTCCAGTGCTTGTCAATGCGGGACGAACCCGCGCATCGTTCATTATCTTCTGATAAATGGCCGTTTTTCGGAAAGACAACTCTTTCTGAGTAGCCTTCTCAGGCAATTCATCGTACACCCTCTCCAAGAGTTCTGGACTTTCAGATTCCCGAAGCCAAGTACGGAGTTGCTCTATTTCTTCCTTACTACACTTCCCTTCTTGGTATCGTATTATTAATATCTTTAGTTGTTGCAGTTTACTCATGTCTGGCGGTGCTTCTATATACATACACGCCCGACGGCAAAAAATGTACTACATGAAAAAACAAATTTTTAATAAAAGAAGGAGAAAAAAGAGTTTGTGTAATTTTAGGCGGATGATCTTAGAAGCGCTAGCTATGTGATTACGTACTGTATTTTTGGATAGCCCAATAGTTTCTGCGATTTCACGGTAAGATTTATCTTCCAGTTTATTCATACGATATATCAACTGCTGTTGTTTAGGTAATTCATCAACAGCTTTATGGATGATATCCAATAAATCTTTTTCTTCTATTCGTTTTTGACTTTCACCGACCGACTCCTCCCAAATGTGTGCATAATAATCTTGGTACTGTTCTTGGTTAACTTTTTTTCTGAAATGAGATATTGCCAACCGTTTAGATACCACATATAGATAAGGGTATATGCCCTCTGCATCTTTTAGCTTTTCTCTGTGTAAAAACAGCTGAATAAATGATTCTTGTACGATTTCCTCAGCAATTGATATCTCCTTACAAAAACGATACACCTTTTCAATCACCAAGTCAAAATAGGTATTATAAACATATTCAAAAATGCGTTCATTCCCTTGTTGAAAAAACAAGAATTGTTCTCTGGTTAAGGGGGTTATAACAGGCATACCTCTTTTCAACTCTCTTTTTATTAAATTTATTAGACAATTAGGTTTATCTAAATCTGCGGTAATTTAAAACTTTCCCTGTCTAAATGCAAATTAATTATTTATTCATGTCTTTAATCTTACAGGGTACAGCTGCTATTTCCAGAGAGCTTAATAGTGTTAAACCTATTATAAATTCAAAATAGATTTGTATATTCAGATAGGTTTTTAAACCTCCCTTTTATTTTGACAACTTTTCAAAAAAATGATAATTATCATGAAGTCTGTTTTCGTTAGCACAGCTCTATTGTTTTTGTTTTCTTTTAATTTTTATGGCCAAAAGAAAGAAGCCACATTACGTATTCCTGGACTAAAAGACTCAGTAGAAGTGTTACGCGACAAATGGGGCGTTAACCATATTTATGCAAAAAACGAATATGATTTGTTTTTTTCGCAGGGATATCTTGCCGCTCAAGACAGGCTTTTTCAGTTTGAGATGTGGCGTAGACAAGCTACTGGAACCTTAGCTGAAATTTTAGGAGAAAATGAATTAAAAAGAGATATTGGCGCCCGGATGTTTAAATACCGGGGGGATCTGAAAAAAGAATTTGATCATTATCACGAAAACGGACAATTAATAATCAATGCATACGTAGATGGTGTAAACGCTTATATCGAATATATTCTTGAACATCAAGACGAACTCCCCATCGAGTTTAAGATTTTAGACATTACACCTAACAAATGGACGGCTGATGTGGTAATTTCCCGACATCAAGGTATAAGACAAAATGTTTCACAAGAATTAAATATTGGTCGGGCAGTAGCTGAAGTGGGCGCCGAAAAAGTTAAGGAATTAGTTTGGTTTCATCCTAAAAGCCCTGACTTAACTTTGGATACCTTAATTACGAAAGAACTTTTAGCCTCAAATATCTTAGAGTATTATGAAGCTTATAAACAGCCGGTCAAATTTAAAAATTCAGAAAACAAAAATATAGAAGCTTACTCAAACAAGGGGACATTCCCTTCTTTAAATAGTTTAGAGGACGAAGAGAGCAATAACTGGTTAATCAGCGGCGAAAGGACGGAAAGCGGCTTCCCTATATTGGCTAATGATCCCCATCGCCAAATATCTTTACCGGCCTTGCGCTATATGGTCCATTTAAATGCTCCTGGCTGGAATGTGATTGGCGCAGGAGAGCCTACAATCCCGGGAGTGTCTATAGGGCATAATGATTATGGGGCATGGGGACTGACAATACATCCCACAGACGCGGAAGACCTGTATGTATATGAGCTAAATCCTGATAATTTATCTGAGTATAAATATAAAAATGAATGGGTGAAATTTGATGAAATCAAAGAAAAAATTGCCATAAAAGGAAAATCGGATCGAGAAATCACATTAAGGTATAGCACACACGGCCCTGTGACCTATATCGACTCTGCTAATTATCGGGCTTTTGCAGTAAAAGCAGCCTGGTTAGAAACCGGAAGTGCACCATATTTAGCTTCTTTACGTTATGATCAAGCTAAAAACTGGGATGAATTTAGGGAAGCATCAGCATATAACTATCTACCTGCGGAAAATATGATTTGGGCAGATAAAGACGGCAATATAGGATGGCAGGTAGTGGGTATCGCACCTATACGAAAACATTCCAGCGGAATGGTTCCTGTACCGGGAGACGGCCGTTTTGATTGGGATGGTTATCTTGATATTAAAAAAAGACCACATATATTAAATCCTTCAAAAGGCTTTTTTGCTTCTGCAAATCAGCACAACACACCTCCGGATTTCCTCCACTGGAATTCCGTAGGTTTTAATTGGTCCGATGACTATAGAGCGGAACGCATAAACAAAGTACTTTCACAAGATTCTAACCGTACTCTTGAGAAAGAAAAGCTGCTGCAGACTGACTACTATTCAATCCCCGCAGAAACTTTAGTCCCTATTCTAAAAAACATTGATTTAGACTCAAGTTTAGCTTTGGAAGCGAAAAATAGATTTGAAAACTGGGATTTTAAATTGAAAAAAAATTCTATTGCTGCAGGCATTTACAATATGTGGGAACAAAAAATATTGGAAAGTGCGGCAAAGGAATTTATTCCGGAACAATTAAAAGAATTTATTCCTTTACAGCTAACAAAAGTGATTTCATGGCTTACAGCACCTGAAAAACGTTTTGGAGATAATCCTTATGCAGGCCGGGACGAGTTTTTAAAAACAACTTTTGAAAAGGCTGTTCACACTTTAGAAAAAAAGCTAGGACAGGATATGCATAATTGGCAATATGGACAGAAGGATTATAAACACGTGAAGCTGTTCAGCCCTGTTCACGATTTGCTCCCCACTAAACTAAAAAACGAGTATTCTCTCGGTCCTTTACCAAGAGGAGGCAATAGCTATACAGCAGGTGTAACGGGAAATTTGGATAATCAAAATCACGGGGCTACTTTTAGTATCATTGTAGATTTATCAGACTGGGATAAAACCCAAATGATAAATTCACCAGGGCAATCTGCAAACCCGGAAAGCCCTTATTATGACAATTTATTTGAGCTTTGGCAAGAGAATAAATATTATCCTGCTTATTTCTCTAAAGAGAGGATATTAAAGGACACAGATATTAGAACAACAATACTTCCTGAAGGGTAAATGTGGATTAATCAATCTTGTTAATTGATTTCTATCTTTACGTCTTTTATCAAATCTAAAGGTATAATCCTCTTAAAGAATTGATTAGGCCGAAAGATATTTTGTATATTGATATTACACAAGCACTTATTTTCTCTATGATTAATAAAGTTGAAGTCAGAAATGAAACAAGTACTCTTAAACATGTTATATTAGGCACAGCGCATGCAAATGGAAAAATTCCAAAACCCAAAGATGCTTATGATCCCACTTCTTTGCAGCATATCCTTGCAAACACCTACCCACATGAAGAAGCACTCAGCAAAGAAATTTCATCTTTTGCTACCCTATTAGAAAAGTATGGTGTCAAGGTCTACAGACCTGAAATTTTAGAGAATATAAATCAAATTTTCGCTCGTGATATTGGTTTTGTAATCGATCAATATTTTTTTAAAGCCAATACCCTGCCTGAAAGAAAAAAAGAATGGCTGGCTATTCAGTCTTTAATACACAATATCCATGAAGAGAATATTATTGATATCCCGGAAAACGTCCATATCGAGGGTGGAGATGTCATCCTATGGAATCAATATATTTTTATAGGTACATACCAAGGGAATGATTATTCCCGGCTCAGCACTGCCCGTACAAATCCGGCAGCTGTCTCTTACTTGAAGGATTTTTTTCCACAAAAAGAAGTATTAAGTTTTGATTTAATCAAATCCACTTTACGACCCGAAGAAAATGTATTGCATTTGGACTGCTGTTTTCAACCGGTAGGTAATGATAAAGCCATACTTGGGAAAGACGGGTTTATCTCATCTAAAGAATCGGAGCAAATTATAGAAATATTCGGAAAAGAAAATATATTCTTTCTTACCAAACAAGAGATGACCGAAATGCACTCCAATGTATTTAGTATAAATCCACAGCTTGTCGTTTCTGACAAGCGGTTTCGACGGCTAAACCATTGGTTACATACCAATGGAATCCAAGTAGAAGAAATAAAATATCAAGAAGTAGGTAAGCAAGGCGGATTGCTACGTTGCTCTACGCTTCCTCTGCTAAGGGATTAATTTTTTATAGAAAAACACTCCTTTTCTGTTTTTATATGTTCTCTTTTCGAACTAAGCCATTATTTAATGCCGATCCTCCCTTCCACTATACAGCAACACAGATTAGGAACAAGTCCATAACCTATAAAAATTATTATGTTTTAAACAGCTATTTTATTTTATGTTGATATAATTTTTCATGAGTAGCTTTGAGCTCTTCTTCCGGAATCTTTATCTCTTTTCTGTCATAGGTCATCAATCCGTTTGTTTCAATCTCTACATCTGTAGTTTGGGTATAGACAGCTGCTGATAATCCCATAGGAATAAGAGCATCCAAGTCAGCAATAAGTTCTTTATACCTTTTTTTCAGTTCTTCTTTATTCTTAAAGCTTTGATAGCCCCAATTATCTTTCTCTTGCCAAGTATGTCCCTCAATAGGAAGACCTAAACCGCCATATTCGCCTAAAGCGAGTATCTGGTCCTTTCCGAACAGTTCGGGACGTGGCATAATGGCATCCGGATAATTATGAATATCCATAATGTGTCCAGTAGGAAAAAAATTCCCGCCACTGGCACTGTTGATTAACCGGGAGGGATCGTATTTTTGTGTCCATTCGGATATTTCCACAGTTTTAAACTGCCCCCAAGCCTCATTAAACGGAACCCATACTACAATAGAAGGAAAATTATGTAAGGCATCCATAATGGCTTTCCATTCTTTTCTATAGATAGCTTCAGATTCCGGAGAACGTTCTTTATCATGGATCTTAGCTGTAGTAATACCCGGCCTCATGTCCCAATGGTTGTCGCCTAAATCGCCGCTCGGCATATCTTGCCATACGAGCACTCCTTCCACATCACAATGATAATACCATCTTGCAGGTTCTACTTTAATATGTTTTCGAATCATATTAAAGCCCATTTCCTTAGTTTTTTTAATGTCAAATAATAACGCTTCATCCGTAGGTGCCGTGTACAACCCATCCGGCCACCATCCTTGATCCAAGGGTCCATATTGGAAAACAAACTCGTTATTCAACATCATACGCTGAATACCTTTTTTATCTTTTTCCATGGATATTTTACGAAAAGCAAAATAAGAAGATACTTCATCTATTATTTTACCTTTGCGCACTATCTCATACTTTAAATCGTATAAGAAAGGATTGTCCGGTGACCATAATTCAGGATCATTTATAGACAACAGCGTTTTTGCCCCGGGCTTTGCCCAGACTTCACTGACTATCTCTTTATCCTTGTACGCAATAATGTGCAATTGATCATCAGCCAAAGCGCCTTCTACTTCTGTCTCTACATACAACGTATTCTCATCTATATCCGGTGTCTGTTTTGTAGATACAATGTAACTTTCGGCAACACTTTCCAACCATACAGTTTGCCAAATACCCGTAACCGGAGTGTACCAAATGCCGTTGGGCTCTACTACCTGTTTGCCATTAGGTTGAGGTCCTTCATCTGTAGGATCCCATACTCCCACTATAATTTCCTGTTTATTTCCTTTTTTAAGAAAAGGAGTAATATCAAATGAGAAAGGATCAAAGCCTCCTTCATGGGTCCCCACTTTCTGCCCATTTACATAGACTTCAGCCAACCAATCTACTGCTCCAAAATGTAAAAGAAGCTTTTTATTTCCCAATTTCTTATCAATCTTTACTTCTTTTTTATACCACAAAGTGTTTTCTTTGCCCACCATCTTTCCCACTCCTGATAAAGCAGACTCGATAGGGTATGGGACCAATATTTCATCTTCAAATTTATTAGGAACAGCACCTAATTTCCCCTCTTGAATAGTGTATTGCCATAAACCATTTAAATTTTGCCAGTCTTCTCTTACCAATTGTGGTCTTGGGTATTCGGGTAATGGATTCTGAGGATCCACCTCTTCTGCCCAAGGGCTTACAATTTTTTCAGATATCACTTCCCATTTTCCTTCTTGAGAAAAAAGAGATAATGAAATAAAAAAAAGAATGAATGATAAAAGCGCTTGTTTTCTTGTTAGTGTCATAGCAAAAATGTGATTGATAAGTTTTATAGTCTTGTTTTCATTAAATGAATAATCCTTCTTAAACAGCGAATAAAGTTATAAAAATTAGTTATGATTCTCTAAATCGTCTCAAAATTTCTATGAATGGTCTTAAGACGCTACCATACAAATTTTAACCACGTGTCTACATCTTTCTCCTCCATATGGATGAGAAATTCCGTGTATTGTTCCTTTCTTTCAGTACATGAAGAAAGAGCTAACCCTAGCTTAAAAGAGTTCTTCTCTTTTTCACAGGGTAAATTGAAAATCAAATTATATCCTTTTGAATGAACTTTTGATTCTACCTTCACAAAATTTGAAAGAGGATGCCACTTATCTCCTTCATCCCTAAAAAGCTGAGAATCCCCTTTCCTAGGTGCCCAAATTCTATACTTTTTCCCATTCATCAAGAAATAAAGAAATATGCCACTTGTAGACGACAAAAACTTTTTATCTTCTTCCACTTGACATGTGACACGGATATTTTCCCCTTTCTTATTTATTTTCGCTTTTACATTGCTCTTTGATAATCCCCCAATAAAGACCGGAAATCTTTCCTCTTCTTGGTTATTATAGATCGTATTAGGAATAATGTGGCCTTTTATCATCCAAGGAGCTTGGTGTTCTGTTTTGAAATCTGTAGAAGTTAATGCTACTACAGTATGCTCATCCCAAAGTGCTATAGAACTCCATTTTGCTTGTTTTTCTTTAGATACTCTAAAAGGACGGGTGCGATGCTGAAAATTTCGTCCATTTTCATCTCCAATAGCAGTTTCTAAAGTGGACAGCTCCCAATCCCGTGCCCTACCTCCATTGGTTTGGTAAGATAAAAGTGTTTGACCATTAGGCAAGTTTAATAAATAAGGTGCTCCCATATATATACTGTCGTCAATATGTTCATTCAATGCGTATTCTCTGTTTTTTGATTGTCCGAAGACGGGTTCCTTCCAATTGTTTTCCAATTTAGTTCTAACTGTAAAAGGCTTAAACTCTCCTCTTTTATTATCTTCTATGGCTATTATTATTTCATTATTTTTGACAATTGGAACGGGCATACCATCCCGTTTATTTTTTCGAAAAGAAATCATTTTGGCTTTTGTGGACCAAGATTTCCCTCTATCTTTTGAACTGAGCATTGATATTTCTTGTTCATCGGAGTTTCTATACGGGTTCTCATTTGCAAAATATATTTGAAGTTCACCATTTGGCAACTCCAAAAATGAGGGTTCCCAGCACCCATCTTTAAATCTTGGCGCTGCAACATATAGTGTTTGAGGCGGAAGCCAAGTCTCTCCTCTGTCCGTACTTCTTCTAATCACGATAGTGTAAGGGGCGATATTTTCTTCCACAGGTCTATAGTTACACGCTAAGATTATATCTTCATTTTTTAATTGGATTATTTCAGGGTTAGACATCTTTACCAATGTCGATTTCCCTTGAAGATCAGCGTAATTGAATTGGGCAAATACTTTTGTGGAATTTACCCAGGATCTTCCTTCATCTTCACTTTTTTTAAGATAAATATCTCCAGTATAAGTTTCGTATATAACTATCAAAGAGGAATCTTGCAAACGTATAAGTCTCGGGTAGCCTCCCTTGTCAGCAAGCTGTTGCTGTGAATTATAATCCCAAGCAATGCGGACGCCTCCACGATAATTTTCATTTGACTGTCCTCGTACAAAGTCGGCATATGCACTAATAAGGCAGATAATTAAAACATGCAATGGCTTCATAGCAAAAGATTATTGTGCAATCTTTGCCTGTAATATGCTATCCGACAAAACCTCCATAGCAGGTACTTCGTCATCTGTAAAAACTATATCCGCAATATACATGGCTCTGGGGTGGATATTGTCTTTATTATGATGCGCATGGAAAACCATTTTAAGATTTCCTTTTTTATCTTTAAATATCGCATTATGCCCTACCCCAACTAAATCATTTGGTTTCTGAAGAATTGGGTTCGATTTATATTTTGTCCAGGGACCAGTAGGAGAATCTGCAGTCGCAAAGCCTATTCCATAAAAAGGACTTTCATAACTATTCGCAGAATAGGTTAAATAATAAACCCCTTCGTGTTTAATCACAAAAGGGCCTTCATTCACCCGTGGCCATACTTCTTCCCACTCTTGTGATACGTGGATACATTTTTTTAATGTTTCCGGTTTAAGAGTCTGTAAATCATCTTCCAATTCTGCCACCCAGATGTTCAGACCATCGTTAAATCTATCAAAGTATAGATAAGGTGTGCCGTCCTCATCTATAAATAAAGAATTGTCAATGGATTTTTCTCCTTCCAGCATAGGCTGCTTTTTTTCTTGTTTAAAAGGGCCAAACGGTGAATCTGAAGTGGCTACGCATATATGCTCATCAGCAGAATAATACATATAAAACATATCTTTATCTTCCACATAATAGACTTCTGGTGCCCAAAACCAACGATCTCCCCATGAATCAGTGCTTTTAAGAGCCAACTCGTTTTCTTTCTTCCAATATTCTAAATTATCCGAGGTATACACCTCTATCCCATCTTCTGCGTTCGTACCATAGGCATAATATGTATCCTCATATAATAAAATAAACGGATCGCCATATGGGACGGGGGGTTCAGAGGCAATGTCTGATTTTGCTTTGCCCGAAAAGAAAGCCAAAAAGAAAACACTAAATAGATAATATAAACAGGTCTTTTTACGCATAATTTTTTATCAAGTTTTAACTTTTATTCTATTTCCTCTCAAAATTAATATTTGAAGTTTAGTTCATCAGAATAATCAATTTTATTCCTACAGTCTCTCTTTAAGAACCATATCTCTTATATGTCTGTACACAAACTTACTTATTTTACATTAATACGGCTGTTTGTACAGAAAAGTATTTGTCAAAAGAAGATTCTCCACACCTATATAAGTAGGTTCTTAATACTTTTACACTG
Source organism: Bacteroidota bacterium (assembly GCA_021794195.1). Taxonomy (GTDB): domain Bacteria; phylum Bacteroidota; class Bacteroidia; order Sphingobacteriales; family Sphingobacteriaceae; genus Sphingobacterium. Next base: position 6,568 of record JAJYRG010000021.1, on the reverse strand, counting down.
CTGCATATTATTTTTACCGGATTTCGATAATGGCTCCTTCAGAATACACTCTTTCTGGTTTACCTTGCTCTACCAGTTCATCAATAAGATAACCTTTTAATTTAACTACAAACCTACAAGACTTATCTATATCCACCGAAATGTCATATGAAGTTATATCGTCTGTGAGCGTAATATTATCCTTATAAACATTATCTTCTATTTTTTGGATATTTATTTCCAAGGGCTTCTTAAAGTCAGAAGGAATCTTACCCGGCTTCTTCCAAGTCAGCGTTATAACTTTACCTTGCGAAGTATAATCCAGATCATTTACTTTAGGCAAGAAATGATTAAAGTCTTTAGAATCGATGATTCCTCTGTCATAACAATTATTGAATAAAAAGATAGTGGATACTACCAGTAAAAGATTGATCACCTGTTTCATATTGCACAATTATTCTTAATAACCTCTGTTTTGTAAATAATTCCCTTTAGCCCAATTAATTTGGGGTTGTGGAATAGGGAGATATTCATCTCGTCCAGACGTAAACCGAGCCGGAGCCATCCATGAAAATCTGCTTTTTTCTGTCTCGAAATACTCATTCATAGTTTTATCTAAGGTTCCCCATCGCTGTAAATCAAAAAAACGCCGCCCCTCTCCCGCCATTTCCAAGCGCATTTCCCATTGCAGAGCTTTCCAGGCAAACTCTTTATCCCAAATACAATTTTCACCTGGCTTATAGCGCTCGACATGATAATTTAAAGTGGGGCTCCCATCTTGAAAAACTAAACGGTCCGTACTATTCGCCGCTCTCTCTCTTACCTGATTTATTAAGGGTAAAGATTCGTCCCATCTATCAAGTTGGATAAGAACCTCTGCTTTCCATAATAACACCTCATCATATCTGATCATCTTTTTGTTCATTGAATTAAATTGCCACCCATCATAAAGCAAACAATTGCAATCCGGTTCCGGCAATTCTTTAATGGATTTAAAATATCCGTACTCAGCTGCGTTGCGGACTCCTTTTTTTTCAAATATCAATTCGGGATCATATTTCCACGGAAGCCCAGGCACCGCAATAGTATGGCTAAAACGGGGGTCAAAAGTATTATTTTTGAGAAATGCTTCTTCATCGTCCATATAACTGCTTTCATTGTAAGTATCAAAAAGAGGCAGGCCGTCTGCATCAGTTTTGAAGGCATTTCCCATTGAATAACTTATGTGGTGAAATCCACAGCATTGAAAACCTTCCCATTCAAACGGATGATTGAGCCCTTCTCCCCTATTAATTTTTCCTCCTGTCGAACTTCCATCATCAATAGAGTATTGAATTTCCCAAATTGATTCTTTTGTTTGATTATCGAAAGCTAAGTCAAAGTTTTCTGCGAAATCCTTCTGTAAGCCGAGCTTATCATTTTCCTGATCCGTTAATTTATTTAAATATTCTAAAGCTTCAGTCAGTTTCGCCTTATCCAAGTTTACCACACTATGCCTTTCATCTTGCTCATACGCCATATACATGAGCGTGTTGGCAATCATAGCTGTAGCTGCATTCTTATCTATCCGGCCCTTTTCAGATTGTATGTCCGGCAGTAGGTTTTCTGCTTTCTTAAAGTCTGTTACTATTCTTTCCCAAAGATATTGATCATCTGGCTCTTCTTGTATACGATTAGGAATAGCTTCAAAATCAGCAGAAGTACCGATTACCTCTTCATCGATATAGGGCACATATTTGAAAAATTGTTTCAAGCGAAAATGAGTAAAAGTACGTATAAATAATACCTCACCAAGCCGCGCATCCTTCATCGGAAACTCCTCTTCGGTAATATCCTGTAGTTTTTGTATGGCGGTATTGCATCTTTGTATCACTTGATATGCCTGATACCATGGGGCATCCAAAGGCCACCCATTCGGGTTAACATTTACAAAGACTTCCATGTCATGCCAGCCATCTCCGTCCCATGTGCCTCCTCCTCCTTTGTAGGAGTCATCTGATCGTAATGAACCTGACCACCACGGGGAATAGGGAGAGTCAAAAGACGGAATATCGGTCATTTTCGCATAGGCCGCTGTTACAAAACCTTCCATATCTTCGGGCTTTGTCAATAAAGATTCATCTAATACCTGTTTTGGTGCAATATTTAGAGAGTCAACACAACTGACAATGGCAAATACAGGAAACAATAATAATATCTTAACTATAAATCTTTTCATAATACTCTTTTTAAAACGTTACATTGAGACCAAAGGTGAATAAAAACGGTGTTAAATATCCGTAACCGGGCATTTCAGGATCAAAGCTTGTATACCTATCTTTTCCCCAGTTCTTTTTGAGTGTGAAAACATTCCGGGCAGACAAATATACCCTGAGATGTTCCATCATGGCTTTAGCTGATATGTTTTTGGGAAGCGTGTACCCGATTTCTATATTTCTCATCTTTAAGTATGATCCATCTTCTACAAAAAAAGTGGAAAGACGATCTTCTGCATTCTGCGTAGAATTAGAAATGGCTGGAATATCTGAATCTGGATTATCAAAAGACCATGCATCCAACATTCTGGTTGTATGATTTTTATGTGCTGGAACACTTATGTTCCATAGATCAGATTCATATTTCCAGCTGTTTTCGACTTTATTTCCAAATACTCCTTGGAAAAATATATTTAAATCAAAGTTCTTGAAACCGAAATCAAAAGTAATCCCTCCAAAAAAATCCGGATCGGTGATCCCGATGTATGTTCTATCATACTCTTCCTCTACAATACCATTTCCATCCAGATCTTTGTACCGAATACGCCCAACTGCTTTTCCGGATTGCTCCGCATGATTATCGACTTCTTCCTGAGTTTTGAAAATACCATCGGCTACCAAACCATACAAAATGTTTGGCGTTTTACCTACTACAAGGTCATTTACCCCATCCCCCGGATATTTGTTAATAACATTTTCAGGAAGGTTAACAATCTTTGTTTTATATGTGCCGATATTAGCGGAAATAGAATATGTAAAACCGTCATTTTGAGGGCTACTATAGCCAATATCAAATTCAATCCCTCGATTATTCATATCTGCTCCGTTGATCCACGGCTCTCCACCCTCACCCATAGCAGCGATATAAGGAGTTTGAACAAGTATATCTTTTGTTTTTTTATAATAATAGCCTAATGAGCCATTTATTCTGTGGTTTAAAAAGCCGAAATCCAAGGCAATATCCGTTTGTGTAGTCGTTTCCCATTTAAGCTCCGGATTTCCTAACCAAGTTCTTCTATAGCCCGAGTATAACTGTCCTGTTTCATTTCCCTCTATAGGATAAGAAGTAGCCTGATAATCTGTAGTAAAAGGAGTCGTTGTATAACCCCGGGGCAAGCCTTGTACACTTCCATTGGCTCCCCATCCAACCCGTAATTTAAGTTCAGATATAGACTCATAATTCTTCATAAAAGGTTCATTGTTCAGTCTCCACCCTGCAGTGAAAGCCGGGAAAAATCCAAATCTATTGTTTTCTCCGAAAAGCGAAGACCCATCCCGCCGTAAGGTAGCAGAAAACAAATATTTTTGATCGTAAGCATAATTCACTTTTCCAAATAAAGAGAGATATATATACTCATCTGCCGAGCTTCCTAAAGAGTATTTCTTTCCTGTAGCTACTCCTAAATGTGCAAAATCACGATCTTCTAAATAAAGTCCTTCTCTTCGCGCAGAAAATCCTTCCTGGACATACCGCGTATACTCAGCTCCTGCTACTGCATTAATATCATGCTTATTTTGGGCAAAACCATAAGACAAAGTATTCGTCCAAACATAATTCAAAGGGTGTGACTGACTGTTTCCTACATAATTTTCACCATCGCTGTTCCGGCCCCCGGTTTCCGACCATTCTTTATCTATCGTGCGGTTATATGCATTTCCATAATCGACTCCAAACTGGCTTCGAGCTGAAAGTCCTTTCCAGATATTTAAATCTATATATATATTACCCATTATTTTGACATAATTACTGACATTATCTTTCCCATCCGTCAATACCCGTACAGGGTTGGTAAAATCATCAAAACCAGCAGCTCCGGCCCAACCTCCATGAATATCATATATAGGGACGGCGGGAGGATTGATTAATGCCCACCTCATTTCATTTCCCCCTTTATATTGTAAGTAAGAAAGTGCCATATTCTCACCTATTTTCAAACGATCGTTCAATAGATTGTATTCGGTATTGGCACGTATCGAATACCTTTTAAAAAATGTATGGATCTGTGTCCCGTTATTATCATAAAACCCCAGTGAAAAAAGGCTCTTCGACTTCTCTGTTCCATTCGATATGGACAATTGATGCTCATTCATCATTGCTGTTCGCAGAATCTCATCTAACCAATCGGTGTCTGTACCTTTCACTGTTTTCCCTGCATTAAGCCATTCAGCTGGCTTCACCCCGTCTAATATAGGCCTATTGTTATCCGCCCTATGCCAGGTAAAGTCGTATGTATCCGGCAAAGACATGGGAGTGCCATATACTTCTTCGTCGTATGCATAAGCTCGGAAAGTAGCTATTCCATATTGCTCCGCATTCATAAGTTTAGGCTTATCTTTAATTGTACTTACAGCTACACTACCTCTGTATTCGACTTTTGTCTGGCCAACCTTTCCTTTTTTAGTTTGGATCAGGATGACCCCTCCAGAAGCACGGGCTCCATATATACTCGCAGATGCTGCATCTTTTAAAACCTGAATGGATTCAATATCTCCCGAATTAATATCACGTAAATTCAAATTTTCAATGGGTACGCCGTCCAAAACGATCAAAGGCTTAACTCCACCAGATAAAGAAGAAAGCCCCCTGATTTGTACGTTCACACTTTCAGAAGGATCTCCTCCATTGGTCGTAATATGCACACCGGACAACTTCCCTTGCAAAGACTTCATCGCATTAGCCGCTGGATTTTTTTTAATATCCTGATCTGATGCCATAGCAATAGAACCGGTAATGTCTTGTTTTTGCTGCATCATATAACCGACATACACTTCCTCCAACATGGTGTTTTCTCCGCTTTTTAAAATTACATTTAACACAGCTAAACCTTTAATTGTACGTTCTTCAGTTTGTTTGCCCGTATAAGAGAAAACAAGGATATCGTTGTCTGAAGAAACAGTAATCTCAAATTCTCCATTTTCATTTGTATAAGTTCCTTGCGTACTTCCTTTAACTTGCACGGATGCCCCGGCCAAAGGATTATTCGTATCTTCTTCAAAAACAGTCCCCTTTACTACCTTCCCTTGATCAGGAATATTAATAGGCTTTGCATAACTTAAAAAGTTAACTGCATTTAATAATAAACTTGCTATTAGGAGGTTTTTAATCGCAAAAAAAAGATATTTCATAGAACCACAATGATTAAATTTATAACTTGTTAACAAATAAAGCTTAATCGATTAAGCTAAAAGGTAATAAAATAGATCTTTTGCCCTTTCTTTATATAATACGTTTGACAAAGACGTATCCTCTGTTGTCGGAGCAAAAAATCTAAATGATTATTTACTTTACTTTATATTTTTAGAGATGAAATCGCCTGGATCTAAAGGACTTACACCGAACACATATTTAGCACCCTGTTTAAAAGGTTGCTGTAGCTCAAAATTCTCGAAAGAGATGCCTTTTGGTATGGGGGCTTTGCTTCCCCAATACTTAAAGCGCCCATTCACTGCACCTTTTAAAGAAGGCGGCAAGTTTTCCGTATACCAATATTGCGTAGCTTTTTTACCAAAATACTTCCAATTCTTTGCTGTGCCTTTTGCATAAGAAACATTTTGTGGTTTTTGTTCATCCGGCGCAGCTATAAAAAAAGCTCCCTTTTTATTGCTTTGTAGAAATTCTTCCTTAGAAAAAACTTTATGCTCAGTAAAATGATCCCCAACATACTCCGGCCAAAGCTCCAGTGAAGAAATTTTACCGTTTTTTAAAAATAAATCCCGCAAACGGGCATAATTACCCATTGTGGCGGTAACGATGAACTGATCAAGCTCTTTCGAATCTTCAAGCGCATAAGTGCTTATTTCAATTTCATAAGGTTTATGCGCATAAAACTTGATTTTTGTATATACTTTCGCTCCATTTTCAAATTCCTCAGAAAAAATAAATACAGTTAAAGTTTCCGTTCCTCCAGCCCTTTTTATTATACCTCTTGCTGGAAAAACTTCTTCTCTCGGTTCAGAAGCCAAAGAATCATCTGAACTCCAAAATCTTTTTCCTTGCACACCGTCCAATTGACTTTTTTCTAATTCGGAAAGTCCTCTTTTATCTTCCCCTTTAACAATCGGTTCAAAAGCAAAAAAATTCATTGCTTTCTCTTTCTCATGCCTTAAATACGGTGTGTAAATACGTATTAAACCGCGGGGCCCCGGCATAGGGGCTAAAGCGATGCGAATCCCATTTACATGCCCCCAAACAGGTTGGGCAGGTTCACCTCCGACAGGTCTAATCCAGGTTTCCCCAGCCTCCGGAGGGGCTAAATCTTTCCAGTCCTGCGCCCATAATACCTCAAAGAAAAAGGTGAAAAAAATTACAAAAAAGGGTGAAATTTTCATTCTAA
>JAJYRG010000020.1 GCA_021794195.1 Bacteroidota bacterium | reverse complement strand
AGTAACTTCACTCTTTTCCCAAGACTTTCCCGAAAAGAAAGCTTCCCTTCCATAGCCAAATTAGTCAGTCTATCAATCTCATCATATATTTCTTGTCTATCGGGATGGTTTTTTAACGAGATCCTGGCGAGTTCATCAAGTGCTTCTACTCGTGTAAAAGTACTGTCGAAATCAATAATGTAATAATTCTTCACTTTATTTTTTAGTTTGATTTGATTTGAAATGTTGTGTGATTTCTTTTAAAATATCATCTATAGATTTAAATTCAAATTGCGTCAGTTGTTTTATTTTTTCATTCGAAAAAGTATAATAATTCTGTGTGGCTCTCGCTGCATCTTTGGTTAGTCCTAACCTCTTTTTAGCAAGATAAGACCAAAGAGTGGTAAGGCGCCAAGCTATCCCCATAAGAAAACGATTAGCTGGAATTTTTGGCTGCGGTTTATTTAAAAGCCGGCTAATTTTGATCAAAAGTTCTTTATTGGAAATATTATCACTATTTAAAATATACCTTTCTCCCCGTACTTCTGAATTCATGAGCCAAATCATCAATTTTGCAACATCTTTTACATCTACTATTCCTGTAGCGCCCAATGGGTAAACACCTAAGCCTTTATTTGCAAACTGTAGAATTTGTTCGGAACCATTTGCCCCGGAATGTTTCCCCATAATAACGGATGGGTTGACAATTACAGCTTCTAACCCTTCTTCGATCCCACGCCATACCTCCATTTCACTTTTATATTTTGAAATAGAATAGGCTGATTCGCGTGAGTTGTATTCCCATTTTTCTTTTTCAGTAACTACACTCCCATTCGTCGCTCCGATGGCAGCAATAGAACTTACATAGACCAAACGCGCTTTGTGTTTCAGACAAAGATTAACAATATGGCTTGTCCCTTCAATATTAATCTCCATCATTTCTTTGATATCTTTCGGGTGAAAAGAAACGACTGCGGCACAATGATAGACTTTCTTTACTTTTTCAAATATTTCCGCCAAACTGAAATAATCCCGAACATCAGCGTCTACCCATGTAAGCCCCACACGTTTTACAAGTTTATCCGGCACAATCGAACTTTGGCGCTTGGTAGCAATGATATGTTCCTTCCCTTCTAAAAGCAATTGCTCTACTAAAGTAAACCCTAAAAAACCTGTTGCTCCTGTTACTAAAACCACTTCTTAACCAATTGTTGAAAACATAAGTATTCAAAAGTAAGTTAATAAATGCATATTTGCTATAAATACACACTTGATTTACACTTTTAATATAGAAATTTACGTCGAAATATGATGTCTATTGCAGATTTTTTTTCCCCTGTCGAAAATGCTGACCTTTTAAATAAAGAGAATTTTAACAATGCCCAACTAGGCAGAATTATCCGCATTTTTTCCAAAACATTTCCCGACCTTCTCGATGAAGGGCAAAAACCGGACATTGCTTTTCTGGGAGTTGCTGAAGATAGAGCTTCCGTGGACAATGCCGGCTGTACAAACGGAGCTGATTTCATACGGGAATATCTATACAGACTTTATTCGGGAGATTATCAGATCAATGTAGTGGACTTAGGAAACATTCTACCTGGTAATAAAGTATCCGATACTTATTTCGCATTAAAAACTGTGGTAGAAGAATTGGTAAAAGAGAACATCGTCCCTGTTATCATAGGGGGAGGTCAGGATTTGACTTTCGCGCAATATAGAGGGTATGAAAAATTAGAACAAAAAGTAGAAATCACTCTTATTGATTCTAAATTCGACTTAGATCAAGAAAATACCGAAAACACCCCTTTGAATTCACACACTTATTTAAATCATATTATCTTACATCAACCGGATTATTTATTCAACCTAAATAATATAGCCTATCAAAACTACCTTGTCAGTCAGGAATCTATTAACATGTATGATAAACTTTTCTTCACTCATCAGCGTTTGGGAAATTTAGTCGAAAAACCAAGCGAAGCGGAACCGATAATACGTTCAGCAGATTTAATTAGTTTTGACATAGGTGCCATACGTTATTCAGAAGCGTCTGCTAATAACAATGCAAGTCCGAATGGTTTATTTGGGAATACAGCATGTCAATTGGCACGATATGCAGGGATGTCGGACAAATGCAGTTCATTTGGCATTTATGAATATAATCCACACTTAGATCCAAACAAACAATCTGCTATGTTACTGGCTCAAATGGTTTGGTGTTTTATAGATGGATATTATCAGCGTAAAAAGGATGCACCTTTAATTCCTAAATCAGATTATATTACTTATAAAACGCAGCTGGAATCCGAAGAACATGAGCTTATTTTCATCAAGAGTAAAAAATCTGATAGATGGTGGATGCAAGTACCTTACCAAGGTTTTAAATCAGTGAATGAGCGCTATTATTTGGTACCTTGTAGTTATGCTGAATATGAATTAGCAGTTTCAGGAGAAATGCCTGATCTTTGGTGGAGGACCCATCAAAAACTCATATAAAATTAACTTAAAAACATGGAAGTATTCTCGCCTGTTATCTTAATTGTATTATTGCTTGTAATGTCTTTTTTATTTATCAACAAACTTTTTTATGTACCGAAAAGTAAACTTGAAAAGTTGGATAATCATTACCGCCATCAAGAGATAGAAAAAGCGCGATTGCAGGAAAAAAATGATTCTTTAGAAAATTTATATCTGCAAGCTCAACAAAAAGCAAAGGAAGAACACGAAAAAAGATATAGCCTGGAACGGGAAAAAGAACGTCTTCTGGCAAACATCCATGAAAGAGAGAATCGTATACAAGAACAATTGAATGAGTCGGAACAAACAAAAAAGCAACTTCAAATTGAATTTCAGAATCTTGCCCACTCAATCTTGGATGAGAAGTCTAACAAATTCACAGAATTAAATAAAGAAAACCTCAACCACATTCTGACTCCTTTCAAAGAAAAACTTCTTTCTTTTGAAGAAAAAGTAGATAAAACTTATCAAAAAGAAGCTTCAGAACGAAGTGAACTTAAAGGGGTAGTAAAACAGCTTATGGAGCAAAGTGCAGAAATACGCAGTGAAGCGAATAATCTGACTAAAGCTTTGAAAGGAGATACCAAAAAACAAGGAAACTGGGGTGAAGTTATTTTAGAACGTGTATTGGAACGTTCAGGATTAGTTAAAGACCGGGAATACAGGTTACAAGTTTCTTTACCGAATGAAAATGGCAAAAGATCACAACCTGATGCGATCATAGATCTGCCCGAAAAAAAACATTTGATCGTCGATGCCAAAGTATCTTTGACTGCGTATGAGAAGTGGGTAAATGCCGACCATGACGCGGGCCGGAGTATCGCCGCAAAGCAGCATGTATTCTCTATAGAAAATCATGTAAAAGAACTTTCAAATAAAAATTATCACCAGTTATACGGGATCAATTCACCGGATTTCGTTTTACTTTTCATGCCTATTGAGTCTGCTTTAAGCTTAGCCGTAACGGAAAAACCTGAAATATTCGGGGATGCTTGGGAAAGAAATGTGGTCATTGTAAGCCCTTCGACGTTGTTGGCTACTTTAAGAACAATTGCCAGTATGTGGAAACAAGAGTTACAAAATAGAAATGTCTTAGAAATCGCGGATGAAGCAGGTAAACTATATGATAAATTTGTCGGTTTTTTGAAAGATATGGAACAAGTGCAAAGTATGTTGAATAGAGCAGAAGATAAACATCAAAACGCCCTTAAAAAGCTCTCTACAGGTTCGGGGAATATCATCCGTAAAATAGAGCTTTTAAAAAAATTAGGAGCAAAAGCTAACAAACAAATCGATCAAAAATATTTAGATTAAATGTCGGAGGCGCCTCTCACATATAATAACTCATCATTTTTTATAAACCATCCGAAGCTTTAGAAAAAAAGATATAAAGGAGGAGGGAAAAGCTCTTTGTGTTACCAAATCGTTCAAATATGTGAAGGCAGTAGGTGGTAAAAAGATAAATTTAATTAACGCAGCACAACACTTGATCGCCCCATTATGGCATCATCTGAATAGAGAAGAATAGTATAAGCACCTTTTCTAAACCCATTTGGATCTTCCCAATACAGCGTATATTCTTCACCATTATTTGTAAAGTTTATATTTTCTTTTTGAGTGTATTGAAGTTTTTCGCCATGTACATAAAAGACTTTTTTGGGATCGGCTATCAAATTTCCCTTTGGGTCCACTACTCGTATAAAGATCTCTTTTTCTCCTTTGGGGCTAATTGAGTTGTCGGCTAAGCTAAAGTTTATTTCTAACTTATCAATTTTTTTCGAACGGTTACTTTGAGACTTTTCTCCTTTTTTATTCAACTTGATTCCGGAAAGATGGAGAGTAGAAACTTTAAGCTGCGAAGCGATATTAACCTGTGATTCCAGTTCTTCTTTCTCTGTTGACAAACCTTCAATTTCTTCTTGACTTTGTCTAATCTCGTGATTTAAACGTTCGTTTTCTTTTTGGAGAAGTTCATTCTTCACACGTAATTCAGTGACATCATTCTTCAAAACAGTCACATCTTCCCTAACTTTTGCCAGTTCTTCTTTTGCAGAATCCAACTCTTCTTCGCTTATTGATGAATGATCCAAAGTCGAACGTATATCCGCTATCGTTTGGCGGGCTTTTGATTCCATTTCTATCATTTCTTCGCTTTCCCCTACATCTCCCACAAATAGATTGTCAAGCTCAGCTTCTAATCGATCCAATTCGATCTGTACGTTTTCTTTCTGCAAACTAATCGTATATAATTTTTCACCAGAAGATCGATACTTCACGTAAAAATAGAGATTAGTAGCTAAGAGAGCTACTAAAGCAATTATAAAAAAGTATAGTTTAGATCTATCTTTACTCTTTTCCTGCGTATTTTCTACTGTGCTTTTTTCGATTACGTTTTTCGCTGACATTATTTAACTCCAATCACATTACAATTGGATTATTTAATTTAACCTACACTAAGCAAAAAGTATTCCATAAATATCATTCAAAATTATTTAAAGTGCGAAAGCCTTCATTCTTCAAAAGTTGCTCTTTACGCATCAAAATTAAATCTTCTTCCACCATTTCTTTAATAAGTTCTTCTAACTTATATTTGGGAGTCCAATTCAGCTTTTCTTTTGCTTTCGTTGCATCTCCTACAAGTTGTTCTACTTCTGTGGGTCTAAAATAACGAGGGTCAACTTCTATCAATACCTGCCCTACCTTTAAAAACTTAGGATTCAAATTCAACTCTAACATTTTAGTTTCGTCAATCTGAGCCACGCGTCCTTTTTCATTTTTATTTTTCCCTTCAAATTCTATTTCTATCCCTACCTCTTTAAAACTGTTTTTTACAAAATTTCGAACTGAAGTGGTACGGCCTGTCGCCACCACAAAGTCTTCAGGCTTTTTTTGTTGAAGCATCAGCCACATGGCCTCTACATAGTCTTTTGCATGCCCCCAATCCCGCTCAGCTGACAAATTCCCGAGATAAAGTTTTTCTTGCAGCCCCAAAACTATTTTTGCAGTTGCACGTGTTATCTTTCTCGTTACAAAGGTTTCGCCACGTATTGGGCTTTCATGATTAAACAAAATTCCATTGCACGCATACATATTGTAAGCTTCCCGATAATTTACTATAATCCAATATGCATACAATTTAGCCACCGCATAAGGGCTGCGCGGGTAAAATGGGGTAGTTTCAGTCTGTGGTACCTCTTGCACTTTTCCATAGAGTTCGGATGTAGAAGCTTGATAAATCCTAGTTTTGTCAGTTAACCCCAGTATACGTACAGCTTCCAATAGACGAAGAGTTCCTATTGCATCTGCATTAGCCGTGTATTCCGGAGTCTCAAAACTTACTTTGACATGAGATTGAGCAGCCAAATTATAAATTTCGTCCGGTTGTATTTCCTGAATAATCCGAATTAAATTTGTAGAATCGGTCAGATCGCCGTAGTGCAAAATAAAATTACGTTGTTTTACATGCGGTCCTTGGTAAAGGTGGTCTATCCTATCCGTATTAAAAAGTGAAGTTCTCCGCTTCAAACCGTGAACGATATATTCTTTTTTAAGAAGAAAATCTGCCAAATAAGCTCCATCCTGACCAGTGATTCCCGTAATGAAGGCTGTTTTTCGTGCTTTGTTTTTTTTCATCAAATTATCCTATGCCAAGCTCATGAAAATATGGGTATATATAAAGAGAAAAATATTAAATATTTGCCCTAAAATAAGTTTTTCAGCTCACCTAACAATATAGAAAAGCTGAAAAACTTTATAACACTTATAGTTTTACTACAAATATATTGTGAAGGTATCAGATCCACAATTTTAATTCGTGTACCTTTCGAAGGTAAAAACTAAATTTCCGGTGCCGTCATCTAAGGGAATCGGCATTCTCATTTCCAGGCTATGTTCATCTGCATATGAAAGATCTAATCTATATCCATTTGTTACATCCTTCGCCTTTTCGCCTGGATATACTTTTTTCAACTGAAATTGAGGTTGTTCCCCTTCCAGTTTCGAGTCATATATAGACCATACGATTTCTCTTTGTGCTCCATCTGCACATAGCTGCCCTTCAGCATTAAAACTGATGCTGCCATGATGATTCCCACCTGGAAGATTCCAAATGCTCTCTAAAAAGCAATTAACTGGTGCTTCATCGAATATATTTTTTATGGTATAAGCTTTGGGAACATCTTCACGTTCGATGGATTTGAGAATCCATACCCCTTTAACTCCTGCTTTCCACTCCGAAGCTGAAGGTCCACGCTTTTCAGCCGCGCTTGAAGGGCCATTTCCCAACGTCGATTTTTTTTGAGCACCGCAGCCTGTAAACAAAAATGCAACAAGCATTATCGCGGTAAACAATGAAAGATTTTTTGACATGTTCAGAATTTTAAATAATTTCTTATGATTAAACAAACAAATATAAATAGATTTGTAACTAATAATGAATTATTCCAAAAATCATTCCATATCTAAAAAACTGGCAAAATCCACTTTATGGATTTCTCTTGCTGCAATTTTATCCCCAATACTCTTTTATTATACTCAGTATAAAGATACCGGTATAAAATCTGTGGTCGAATTTCCGAATAAACTAGGTATTGTAGCACCAATAATTTTGTTTTTAGTTTATCTTGGTTTATTAATAAGCATGTTAAAACAAAAATTTGAAAAAACAGATATAAATATACTTTTTTCTTTTAGCGCCCTTATTCTTTCTTTTTACTTGATCCTGCTCTATTCCCGTATATTTACAGTGTAACAAGCATACGTTTTTGATATATAATGCATGACAAACAATAGCCATACAAAAAGTAAAAAAATCTGGAACAACGTAATTAAAGTTCTACTTACGTTAACAGCAATGTATTGGCTGACAACAAAAATCTCTTTTAAAGAAGTAAAATCAGCTCTTCTATCAAGCAATTATTTTATATTATTTGGTGCTGTAATCACTTATAGTATCTCTATTTTAATCAGTTCGTCACGGCTAAATTCATTTTTTAAATGTATAGGTTTGAATTTGAGCGAACGGCACAACCTACGGCTTTATCAATTAGGTTTATTATATAATTTTTTCCTCCCAGGAGGTATAGGAGGCGATGGTTATAAAATCTTTTTCTTAAAAAAAAGACATAATATCCGAGGAAGGAAAGTCTTGTCTGCTGTATTCTTTGACAGACTAAGCGGTTTGTGGGCTTTATTTATTATCATATGCGTACTTGTACTTTTCATACCTCGCTTTGCTATTCCTAACTATTTGACTATTGCTGTCGCTTGTTTAGGGTCTTTCACTTATTACTACTTTTTTCATTTATTTTTCAAAAAATTTACAAGAAATTTTTTCTCAACGCATTTCAAAGCGCTGTGTGTACAAAGTCTTCAGGTATTCACAGCAATTTTAATTTTGATTGCGTTAGGTTTTGAAGGCAAATTTGCGCCTTATTTACTTATCTTTTTATTATCTTCCTTAGTAGCTATAATTCCTTCCATAGGCGGAGGAATAGGTTTGAGGGAACTCATGTCTATATACAGTGCAGACTATATAAAATTAGACCCTCAGTTGGCAGTAACATTAAGTTTAATTTTTTATTTAATATCTCTTCTGATTGCTGCTTCAGGTGTTTATTATGTATTTAGACCTGAACGCTTAGGAATAAAAAGGCTACCTACGGCAGAAGAGGTAAAACAAGAGGCAGACAATTAAAATTATGGCAAATATAATTATTACCGGGGCAAGCAGTGGAATAGGGTTTGAAGCTACACTTGAGCTTTTAGCAAATCCTGAGAACAAAATTATTGCATTAGCGCGTTCTGTTGACAAACTTACGAGGCTTCAGGAAATAGGCAGCTCACTTCATCCAGAAGGTGGACAGTTATTCCCCGCAAAATTTGATATTGTTTACGACGATTATCAAAACTCTCTCATCCCCTTTGTCAAAAGCAAATTTGATAAAGTAGATATCTTAATTAACAATGCTGGAGCTTTAATCAATAAGCCTTTTCTGGAAACAGATTTGCAGGATTTTTCAGATCTGTTCCAAACAAACTATATAGGGCCTGTACGAATGATACAGCATACAGTTCCTCTAATGGAAAACGGTGCGCACATCGTTAATATCAGCAGTATGGGTGGTTATCAAGGTTCGGTGAAATTCTCTGGGCTTTCTGCTTATTCATCGAGCAAAGCAGCCATTTCTTGTCTCACAGAGTGTTTAGCAGAAGAATTTAAAGAGAAAGGTATTAAAGTAAACTGTCTGGCATTAGGATCTGCACAGACTGAAATGTTTGAAAAGGCATTTCCAGATACTGAAGCAGGTGTGTTAGCCTTTGAAATGGGACAATATATTGCAGATTTCGCTCTCAAAGGGCATAAATTTTATAACGGGAAAATATTGCCTGTAGCTAATACGACTCCTTGATTTTTATAGAAAAATGGACTTGTTTTGACGAAAACACCATAGAAAATCAGGGGAAATATTTCGACAAATTTGAAAACATTTATAAAATATATGCATAAAGTATTCGGTTATCTTCTCACGCCTATTTTTTACATATTTTTTGCGGCATCTTTATTAATCTTTCACCCCATACAATGGGTATGCCTAAAGTGGGGCGGGTATCGTGCTCACAAGAAAAGTGTAGATATCTTAAATGGTTTTTTAGTCGCATGCAACTACATTCTATTTAATCGGACTTTATTTATTGACAATAAAAATTTACCTTTAGACAGGCCTATTATATTTGTTGCTAATCACCAGAGTACTTACGATATCCCGGCTATCATTTTTTTTATGCGAAGGTTTCACGGAAAGTTTATTTCAAAAATCGAATTAGCCAAAGCCAATATTCCAAGTATTTCCTTTAATCTAAAACATGGTGGAGCCGCTAATATAGATCGAAAAGATGCCCGCCAATCTATAATTGAAATAACAAAATTGGCAGAAAATATGAAACAACATAAGTGGTCAGCCTTTATTTTCCCTGAAGGAACACGCTCTACTTCCGGAAAAATAAAAAAATTCAAAGCAAGAGGAGTCACTACACTGCTCAAAAAAGTCCCGGACGCTTTGTTAGTTCCTATAGTTATTCAGAATTCTTATAAGATGGTGGAATACGGTATGTTCCCCTTGCGTCCATTTACCAAAATGAGCTGGGAAGTATTAGAACCTATTCAAAAAGGAAGTAAAACTTATGAAGAAATGATAGAAGAAGCAGAAAATATTATTCGGGCAAAACTTGACAGGCCAGTATAATTATCTTACCATTCTCCCTTTCCAATTATACTTTCCAATATTCCCAAGCAACCCTATTCCTACCAGATAAAAGGGATGGACAAAAGTCAAGATAAAAAGATAGGGAAGGTATTTGTTATACCCTGTAAAATCCGTCAAAGAATATACAAAAAGTAATTCAATCATCAATTTCCCAAACAAACAAGCCAGAAAAGTATAGAGCAGCCCGGAATTTAAAAAGGGTAAAAGAAACAGCACAAGCACAAAACATAAATTAAAAAACCAGATACTCACACCCAATGCCACCACCTTTTTATCTTTATATTTCGTACTTTTAGATGCCCACCTTCTCCGTTGGTTCAGAAAAGAAGACAAAGTAGGTTTAGCGTCCGTATAGACTGCTGCATCCATAGATTTACAAAAATAAATTTTATCCGCATTTTGGACAGCTACTTTATGCAGTAAAAGTTCATCATCTCCCGATGCTAATTCATCTATACCTTTGAAGCCTTCCATTTCGTAAAATACATCTTTTCGATAGGCTAAGTTGGCTCCATTGCATGTAGTAGGTTTTTTATTCCCAATTCCAGAAGCGCCCAACCCAATTAAATATAAAAACTCTAAGGTCTGCAATTTTTCAAAAAAAGACTTTTCTTCAGAATACAACACAGGTGAAGACAACATATAGCACTCTTCAGACGCAAAGAAACTCATAATCGTAGATAGCCAGTGCTTCCCCATGCGACAATCTCCGTCTGTAGTAACAATCACATCTCCTCTTGCTCTTTGGATTGCAGTAGAGATAGCCAGTTTTTTATAAGAGTTTAAAGGCTCTTTTTCATTTAACTGAATCAACGATATTCCGCGCTTTGCATAAGATCGGACTATAGCCGCAGTGTTATCTGTAGAATGATCATCTACTACGATCACTTCTCTTAATTTTTCCGGATAATCCTGTTTGATCAAGCAATCTAATGTCCGCGCAATATTATCCTCTTCGTTACGCACGGCTATAATAATACTTACAGTCGTTTTTGGAGCTGTGCTTTTGTTTTCAATTAACGAGATGTTTTTCCAACCTCGGTACATATTATATACTAAAAATATATAAACTATGCAGGTTATTATCAATAAAATGGCAAGTAGTAGAATCACTTCAAATAATTTGTTCTTAAAACAAAAACTGAGCCGATGATAGCCGGTAAAATCAAATTCACAAACCAGATGCAAGATACTATAGCCATTACGGCAATTTCCTGATCGGTTATATAGCTATACAAATTGCTCGCCACAAAACTCCTCACACTAAAATCAAACAAATCTAAAGAAGGTAAGGCAGATTGTATAAAAAATAAAATAAAAATCATTAATAGCATGGGAATAAAAGGCAAGGAAGGGAGTATTACTTGCATCAAAATAATGTATTGGGAAGTGAAAATTAGAAAGCGCAGTAGAGAAATCAATAAAACTTCCGCTAATTCCCGTGTTTTAAAATCTTCCAAAACAGAGAAAAAGGTTTTTATTTTGGATAAAAACTTAAATTTACCTACCCATACTTCTACCCATTGTACATTAAAATAAAGTATTAAAAATCCGGCCCCATAAATAACCGCCAACATCCATACGGCTAATAAAATACTCCCGGGAGGATTTAAATAAGCGCTTACAAACCAAGCTATACTTAAGGATCCCGCGACACTTGTGAGTACCAGTTGGGCAAATAGCCCTACTCCCATAGCTACTGCGGCCTTTGCTCTCACACCCCGCTCCATCATCATGACTCTTCCTCCATATTCTCCAATTCGATTAGGAGTAAAAATAGCCCAGGTAAGTCCAGAGAAAACAGATTTAGTAGCCGACCAAAAAGATAGTTTTTGAATTTTTCGGCTTAAAATCATCCATTTCCATACTTCTAAAAACCAATTCACAAACATCAGGAACACAATCAAAACAAGAATCGTTTTCATTGTCGTGGGGTTTATTTTTTCTATAAGCTTTTGAAATTGGAGAAGATTTTTCTGATGGCTTACTTTTTTAAATACATAAAAAAAAGCCAGACCCACAATGGCTATTTTTATAAAATAATTGAGATATATTTTTTGTTTCTGAGTCAATGTGCTGAATAAAAGAACAATTTTAAGCAAAATTTGTTAATTATCTATTTATTCTATGCGACTATTATCCGTATCATTGTAATATGTCACAACAAAAAGCAAAAGAACGTGTGATTTTAGGCATAGACCCCGGCACCCATATTATGGGTTATGGGGTCATTAAAGAAAATGGAAGTAAAATTTCTCTCGTAACCATGGGGATAATAAAATTAAACCATTTAGATAGCCATGCACTCAAGCTGAAGAAAATTTTCGAAAAGACAAATGCGCTGATGGAGGAATATTTACCCGATTGTGTTTCTCTTGAAGCTCCCTTTTACGGGAAAAACATTCAAGTCATGCTCAAGCTCGGGAGGGCACAAGGCGTAGCTATGGCGGCAGCTTTGAACAAAGATACCCCCATTTTCGAATATGCCCCACGAAAAATTAAGCAAGCCGTAACGGGCAACGGAAATGCAACTAAACAACAAGTAGCTTCTATGTTGCAAAATTTACTTAAATTTAAAGAAAAGCCTGGCTTTTTGGATGCTACCGACGGACTCGCAGCAGCCGTATGCCATTCCTTTCAAAAGTCTACACTCAGCGGTTCTTCAAAATCATATTCGGGCTGGGAAGCTTTTATAAAAGATAATAAAAATAGAGTTCGATAATTTTATTAAGCTATATTTTAACTTTTCGAATCACATTTTTCACATTGAGCTCAACAATATCTGTCATCGTTTTACATTTATAATATCGTTCATTATTATAAAACCGGGCATAACCTTCTTTTAACTTATCAATATTTTCGGGAGTAGAAAGAACCTGCAATTGAGAAGCGTCACGCAAATCTGCAATTCTATGCCGCTCGCTTCGCACACGATGTACGATAGAGGATTGCTCTTCTTGTTGGTATTGTAAGACAGTCCGTTCATTAAGATGCTCCATAGCCAACTTTACGTAGGGGAAATTTTCTTTAAAAAACTGAGGCATATATACCTTGGGATTACCTTCATAAAATTGCTGATCAAAATCTATCGCCCTAATGCGAAATTGAAAATCATCAAAATCAGGTGTAATCTGCATAACGAAATTATAAGAACGCATATCTCCTAACAGGGCTATTATACAACGTTCATTAAATTTCACAAATTCTTTGGCAATTCTTGTCTTATTATAATCTGGGTTATCCGCATATTTCTCTACAAATGTATCACCCGGAATACCTACAATATGATCCTCTATTAAGGTATCTTTATATACCACGTAATTTACTCGGTTAGGAGATAAAATATGCTCAAGTTCTAATCCGTAAATTCGCGAAGCATCTGCTTTTTTAACATAGAAATAATCATAAACATCATTTAACCTATTCACTATACGAATACGAAAGGGCTGCGAATTACCAAAAGCACAAAACTCTATGCGATCGATGGTTTTATGCTCTACAATACGCATATTTCCGGAAGCTTTTAAAACAGCATAGATCATTTTCAAACTATCATACAGATAGTCTTGAAAAGAAGGAGGGTATAAAGGAGTTTCCCATAAAGTATCTTTGCCGTTCTTATCATAAACAGGTATTGTCTCTTTAAAATTCATCAACTCCTGATAAGTTATTGGTAAATCCTCTCCTCGCTGATAAAATTTTAAATATTTTTTCAAACCAGATGTAACAGGGTAAACAGGTTTCTTTTTATAAATATGAACATCTGCAATTTCTTGTGCTCCTTGAAATATTTCACCTTTTCCTGTGTTCAACATAAACTATGGGTGTTAATATAAAACAATCATTAATCTTAATATTATTTGTTGAATAATAATTAAATTACAAAAAATACTTAGTATTATTACAATATTGGTAATTTTATAACAAACACTTGATTTAAATATTTACTAAAATACAATTAATGGTATATTAATAATCTAATGCTTAATCAGATGAAAAGAAAACACCCGAGTTATGACTTAGATGAACTCGATATTAAGATTTTAACAATTTTGATGAACGATGCTTCTATGCCTTATACGGAGATTGCTAAGAAGCTGGTCGTATCAGGAGGTACCATTCATGTGCGAATGAAAAAAATGCAAGAACTGGGAATTATCAAAGGTTCCATTCTCACTATCGATGCACAAAAAATAGGATATGATATTACCGCATTCTTAGGCATTGATCTTGAAAAAGGATCTCAATATGCTGATGCAGTCAAGCAACTGAAAAAAGTAAAAGAAGTAGTAGAGCTGCACTATTGCACAGGCCAATATAGCATGTTTGCAAAAATAATCTGTAGAGACACTTCCCATCTTCGTGAGGTGCTTAACAAAGAAATACAATCTTTAAAAGGAATTAAACGTACGGAAACTATCATCTCTTTAGAAGAAAGTATCAAAAGGCAGATTGCTTTGTAGCTATTATAAGCTTAGATTAATTGATAAGCAATGGCTTGAGAATATCGATATAGAACTGAACTCCATCATAGATTTCCTTCACAAATATAAATTCATCAGCCATGTGAGAACGGGCAGAGTCTCCTGGCCCTAACTTTAAAGACGGTATGGGTAACAAGGCCTGATCACTTAAAGTAGGACTTCCATATACTTTTTTACCCAATTTTTTACCGGCTAATACAATAGGGTGCCCGGGTTCAATTTTCGATGAAGAAAGCCTTGTAGAGCGGGGTATAACATCAGCTTTCACGTGCTTACGGATAATTTCCAATACCTCTTCATTGCTATACATCTCAGTCGTACGTACATCAACTACATATTTACAAAGTGAGGGAATCACATTATGCTGCGTACCCGATTCTATCAACGTAACGTTCATTTTAACTTTTCCCAATAGCGCAGATTTTTTTTCAAATTCAAATTCTTTGAACCAGTGCAAATCCGAGAGCGCCTCATAGATTGCATTATTTCCCTCATCCCGGGCAGCATGTCCGGACTCTCCTTTTACAGCACAATCTAAAACCATAAGCCCTTTCTCTGCAATAGCCAGATGCAAGAGCGTCGGTTCTCCGACAATCGCAAATTCACAGGCTTCAACCTCTTTATAAGCCATCTCTATTCCATTTTTTCCAGAAATCTCTTCTTCAGCAGAAGCCAATATACACACATTATAGTTCAGTTGCTGCTCATAATAATAGAGAAAAGCTGCTAACAAAGCGACCAGGCACCCTCCCGCATCATTACTTCCTAAACCATATAGTTTACCTTCTTTCTCTTCAGCATGGTAAGGATCCCGTTGATATCCCAGATTCGGCTTTACCGTATCATGATGCGAATTCAAAAGTATAGTCGGCTTAGCAAAGTCAAATCTTTTATTATACGCCCAAATATTATTCTCTTTCCTATATACAGGTATTTCTTTTCCTGATAGAAATTTTTCAATAATATCTGCTGTTTTACTCTCTTCTCTGCTAATTGATGGAGTACGAATCAATTTTTTCAATAAGGCTTTTGCTTCTTCAAATAGAAGATCTATATTTTCGTTACTTTTCATTTCCATACAAACCTCCTGCTTTATGAGCAGAAAATTTTATCCCTTTAATAAAAGCGGAACTGAACCCATGATGTTCCATTTCATTTAAACCGGCAATAGTGCATCCCTTAGGCGAAGTTACTTTATCCAACTCTGTTTCAGGATGATTTTTAGTTTGTAACAATAAGTCTGCTGCACCTTTGGCTGTCTGTACTGCCATTTTTAAAGCATCTGCTGCATGAAAGCCAATCTCGACCCCACCTTGGGAAGCTGCACGTATTCCCCTCAGGAAAAAAGCAATTCCACAAGCACATAAAGCTGTTGCCGAGGTCATCAGTTCTTCTTCAATAGTGACGACTGCCCCTACAGATTCAAAAATATCCTCTACTTTTTGCATGATACTTCCTGCTGATTTGTCACTACTAATGCAAGTCATAGATTCTCCGATAGCAATCGCTGTATTGGGCATAGCTCTGACAATCTCTACTTCTGTACCGATTACTTCTCTCATATCAGCACACGATAAGCCTGAAACCACTGAAATAAATACCTGTCCCGGATGCAGATGCGGAGCTATTTGCTCCATTACCTTTCGGGCTTGCTGCGGCAGAATGCATAATACTATAATATCCCTTCCCTTTATAGCTTGAATATTATTGTCGCTCACATCAAAGCCTTGCTCTTTTTCTATATACAAGGAAGATAAAGAGCGACGTGTCAAAGTAATATCTCCGGCCTTATATTTATTCGATTTTACTAAGCCTTTTGCTAAGGAAAAACCAATATTCCCACTTCCAATGATTGTAATCTTTTTCATATGTAGTTTTAAATTATCAGCTTAGTGCCAAAAGCATCTTGCTGCAATAACTGTAAGTTGCGCGCATTTCCAATATAGACCCTGCTCACACCTTTCATTAAAGCTTCAAAAGCGTTATCGAGTTTTGGAATCATTCCTTGGTTAACTACGCCTTCATTTTTAAAAGCTTCATATTGCTCTTTATCTATTTGTTCTATAATAGAGTCTTCATCATTAATATCCGAAAGAACTCCATTTTTTTCAAAGCTATACACCAGTGACACGTCATATGTACTCGAAAAAGCAGACGCTAAAGCTGCTGCTACGGTATCAGCATTGGTATTGAGTAACTTTCCATTTCCGTTATGTGTAATAGCCGAAAAAACCGGGATAAATCCAGCGTCAAGAATTTTCTTGATATTCAGCACATTCACAGAGTCATGTAAAACATCTCCTACGTACCCGTAATCTATATCCTTTACAGGGCGTTTTACAGTTTGAATAGTATTCACGTCGGCTCCAGTTAACCCTAAAGCTTCGGTATGCATTTTTTGCAAACGTACTACTATTTCCTTATTTATCTTGCCTGCATACACCATTGTCACGATATCCAACATCTCTTTATCCGTGATACGTCTCCCATCTATCATTTTGGTTTGTACCCCCATCTTTACCGCGACTCTCGTCGCTTCTTTGCCTCCTCCATGAACTAATATTTTTTTCCCTCGTAATGCTGAAAATTTTTCTAAAAAATCATCTAATGCCTCAGGGTCATCGATTATATTTCCGCCTATTTTAATTACTTGAAGAAGAGAATTTTCTGTCATTTTTATTTATTAATAGATTCTAATATACGTTTAAGTACAGCCTGTGCAGCCCATACACGGTTCCCAGCTTGCTGTATTACAATTGAACTTTCACTGTCTAAAATATCTGATGCTATTACTAAATCTCTACGTACCGGTAGACAATGCATCACTTTAGCCGAACGAGTAGTTTTTAGTTTATTCTGATCGAGCATCCAATCTTGATCTATACTATACACACGGCCATAATCTTCATAGCTTGACCAATTTTTCACATATATGTAATCCACATTTTTAATTGCTTCCTCCAAGTCATATGAAATTTCTGCTTCTTGTGTGAACTCGGTACTTAATTCATACCCTTTGGGCTGAGCTATCTTAAAGTTAAGCATGTCTTCTTGCTGTGCTCTGCACATCCATTCCGCAAAAGAATTCGGAACTGCCTGAGGCAAAGAACGAATATGAGGGGCCCAAGCCAATAATACATTGGGCTTTTGAAAAGAATTACCTGTCCAGGTTTCTTTAATGGTTATTAAGTCCGTCAAGCTTTGCAAAGGATGACGAGTAGCACTCTCCAAAGAAATTAAAGGAACCTGACAATACTTTTTGAACTTATTGAATAAGTCTTCATTATAATCTTCTTCCCTGTCTTTGAGGGAAGGAAATGAACGCAAGCCGATAATATCACAGTATTGCCCCATTACAGCAGCGGCCTCTCTGATATGCTCTACAGTGTTTCCATTCATTATTACACCATCCTGTGTTTCCAATGCCCAGCCATCTTGCGCCATATTCATCACGATAACGTCCATTCCCAAGTTCAATGCCGCTTTTTGCGTACTCATACGTGTGCGCAAACTAGGATTTAAAAACACCAACCCTAACATTTTCCCTTCTCCAAGTTTCAGGTATGACCGTGGGTTTTTCTTTAACTCTAAAGATTCTTCCACTATTTTATCAAGGTTGTCTATATCCTTTACTGAAAAAAAACTATTCATTTTTATGTTTGTTTAATTCTTCAATTGAACTTGTAAAGCTTGCAAAAACCTATCAGCCGTCTCTTTATCAATATTAAGTGCCGGAAGGATGCGAATAATATTAGGTTTAGCCGTTCCTGTAAACATTTTATCCTCATCGAGTAATTTTTGACGGATCGCTTTATATTTTTCGTCAAGCTCAATCCCAATCATCAATCCTCTCCCTCTTATCTCTCTTATATCTGAGAATCCTCGTAATTCCTTTAATAAATAATTTCCTATCTGCTTTGCATTCTCTAACAAATTCTCTTCCTTTATCACTTCTACTACAGCGAGTGCAGCAGCGCAGGCCAAATGATTTCCTCCAAATGTTGTGCCTAACATTCCATGTTTAGCTTGTATTTTTGAATGAATTAATACGCCTCCAATCGGAAACCCATTTCCCATCCCTTTCGCCATCGTATAAATATCAGCAGATACTCCATGGTAATCGTGAGAGAAGAAGGAACCGGTCCGTCCATAACCGCATTGGATAGAGTCAGCAATAAAAATACTATCGTATTTATCACAGTTCTTACGAATAGCCTGTAGCAGCTCTTTACTAGCTTCGCGAATACCTCCTACCCCTTGTATTCCTTCGATAATTACCGATGAGATCTCATCACCATACTTCATAAAAGTCTTATTCAGCGCTTCTACATCATTAAAAGGTAGAAAGATAACATTCTCTGTTTCATTTACGGGAGCGACAATAGAAGGGTTATCTGTAGCTGACACAGCCAAAGAAGTACGTCCATGAAAAGCCTTGTCAAAAGCAATAATTTTCTTTCGACCATTATAAAAGGAGGCGAGTTTAAAAGCATTTTCATTAGCTTCGGCTCCCGAATTACATAAAAACAAGGCATAATCTTCTTTTCCTGAAATAGCTTTTAACTTTTCAGCATATTCTTCTTGTTGAGGAATCCGGATCGAGTTAGAATAAAAGCCTATTTTATCCAGCTGTTCTTTGATTCGTTTTATATAATATGGATGGCTGTGCCCAATAGAAATCACAGCATGCCCACCATATAAATCCAAATACCGTGTGCCTTCCTGATCCCAAATATACGAGCCCGAAGCTCTTTCAATACTGATAGGGTTAATGGGATAAACATCAAATAAATTCATATTGGATAAAGTTACTATAAGATTTAAACATTTTATAGAATTGATAGAAAATAAAAAAGCCCTCTACTTGGGAGGGCTTTTTTAATCTTATAAAAAACTAATTTTTATTCTTTATCAGAGTTTTTTGATTCATCCGCATCAGATGATTCTGGCTGTTCTTCTTCAGTTTGCGAGTCTTCAGTTACTTCTTTTTCCTCATCTCCTTCAGCTTTAACAACTTCTTCCTGTTCCTGAGTCTCCTTTGCGTTTTGCTCAGCAGTTTTTTCTTCAACTTTCGATTCAGTTTCCGAAGACTGATCTACATTTTCAGTCTCTTCACTGGCATTTTGTTGTTCTGCTGATTTTTTCTTTCCACCTCTTCTGCGGCTACGTCTTGTCGATTTCTTTTTCGTTTCTCCGGAAGCTGAATAAACCTCGTTGTAATCCACCAATTCTATAAAGGCCATTTCAGCGTTATCGCCTTGGCGGTTATCAAGTTTGATCACACGGGTATATCCTCCCGGTCTATCTGCAACTTTCTGAGATATTTCTCGAAAAAGAATAGATACAGTTTCTTTATTTTTCAAATAAGAAAAAACCACTCGACGCGAATGTGTAGTGTCATTCTTTGATTTAGTAATCAAAGGTTCTACATAGGTACGCAAAGCTTTTGCTTTTGGCAAAGTAGTCGTGATTCTTTTATGAAGGATAAGAGAGTTCGCCATATTCGCCATCATAGCTTTACGGTGACTGCTTGTGCGGCTTAATTTTTTAATTTTTTTACCGTGTCTCATTTTTATTTTGTGTTTTGCATATACCGTCTCCATTAATTTTCGGAGGGAATTATATGCCGGATTTTAATGTGTTTATTATTCTTCTTCTAGTTTAAATTTGGATAAATTCATTCCAAAGGATAATCCTTTCGATTTAACCAATTCTTGAATTTCTGCTAAAGATTTTTTTCCGAAGTTTCTGAATTTAAGCATGTCTGCAACGTCATAAGTAACCAAGTCACCCAAAGTGCGGATATCGGCTGCTTTTAAGCAGTTTAGTGCTCGTACTGAAAGGTCTAAATCAACTAATTCAGTTTTAAGAACCTTACGCATATGCAGTACTTCTTCATCTACGACTTTAGTTTCCTCTTTTGCTTGTGCTTCCAGAAGCATATTCTCATCGGAGAACAGCATAAAGTGCTGAATTAAAATCTTAGCAGCTTCTTTTAGGGCATCTTCTGGATGGATAGACCCATCGGTAGAAATATCTAATAATAGCTTTTCGTAGTCCGTTTTTTGTTCAACACGGTAATTTTCTATAGAGTATTGTACATTTTTTATAGGTGTAAATATAGAGTCTACTGCTATCACACCTACTGGACCATCTAAAACTTTATTTTCCTCAGCATTTACATACCCCCGTCCTTTAGCAATAGACAATTCTATTTCCAAAGTAACGGAAGGCTCCATATTACAGATAACCAGATCTGGATTTAAAACGGTGAAGTTATTTGAAAACTTTGTAATATCACCAGCTTTAAAATGTTCTTGCCCTGTAATAACAAGGAATACTTTTTCGTTATCTCCTTGTTCACCTGTTTTTTTAAACCTAACTTGCTTAAGATTTAAAATTATCTCTGTGACATCTTCGACCACACCTTTGATGGTTGTAAACTCATGAGAAACTCCAGACAAACGTACTGAAGTGATGGCGTATCCTTCCAGGGAAGATAACAAAATACGGCGAAGAGCATTACCGATAGTTACACCAAAACCTGGCTCTAAGGGACGGAATTCGAATGTACCATCAAAATCCGTTGACTTATCCATGATAACTTTATCAGGTTTTTGAAATGCTAAAATTGCCATTTAATTATTTTTAAAATTGTATAAAAAGTAAAGAGTAAAGAAAGGATTGAGAACATATTTTCCCATTTCTCAATCTCTCTATTTTTATTTAGAGTACAACTCTACTATTAAGTTTTCTTGAATGTTTTCAGGAATTTCTTCTCTTTCCGGGAAGTTTACAAACTTTCCTTTCATTTCAGAGTGTTCCCATTCCAACCATCCGTATTTATTCACTTTTCTGGCCTCAACAGAAGCAGTGACAACTTCTAAAGCTTTTGACTTTTCCCGTACTTCTACTATATCTCCTGGGCGAAGGCTATATGAAGGGATGTTAACCACTTCCCCGTTTACGGTAATATGTCTATGGGACACTAACTGGCGTGCAGCTGCTCTTGTGGGAGCGATACCCAACCTATACACAGTATTATCCAGACGGGATTCTAAAAGCTGTAAAAACACCTCCCCTGTAATCCCTTGTCTTGCAGAAGCTTTTTTAAACAGATTTAAAAACTGACGTTCTAATACTCCGTAAGTATATTTTGCTTTTTGTTTCTCCATTAATTGGAGTCCGTATTCGGATTGTTTTCCTCTTCTGCGAGACAAGCCGTGTTGTCCTGGAGGGTAATTTTTTTTATCTAAAACCTTATCAGGGCCAAAGATGGGCTCTCTGAATTTACGAGCTATTTTTGATTTCGGGCCTAAATATCTTGCCATTTTTTCTTGTGTTTAAAGTATCATTCAACCAATTGTTGAAGAATCTTAATCTTGAAACAATATTATTATATAATTAAACTCTTCTACGCTTAGGCGGACGGCATCCGTTATGAGGCAAAGGAGTCACGTCTTTAATCGTTGTCACTTCCAAACCCACATTTTGTAAATTACGGATTGCAGATTCTCTACCGGAACCTGGGCCTTTTACATACACTTCGACCTTACGCAATCCTAAGTCGTGCGCAACTTTCCCGCAGTCCAAAGCCGCTTGTGCTGCTGCATATGGAGTGTTCTTTTTAGAACCTCTAAAACCCATTTTCCCTGAGCTCGACCATGAAATGGTCTCTCCTTGCATATTCGTAATCGTGACAATAATGTTATTAAAGGAAGCACTGATATGTGCTTGTCCCACAGCCTCAACTGTAACGGCGCGCTTCCTATTAGCAGTTTTTGTTTTTGCCATTATTTAATTATTTAGTAGCCATTTTTTTGTTTGCAACCGTCTTACGCTTACCTTTACGAGTACGCGTATTATTTTTGGTACGCTGACCTCTGACCGGCAAACTTCTACGATGACGCAAGCCACGGTAGCAACCTATATCCATTAATCTTTTTATATTCAACTGAACCTCGGAACGTAAAGCACCTTCTACTTTGAATTCTTCATTGATGATCGAACGAATAGCTGTGAGTTGCTCATCATTCCAATCTTGAACCTTTACACTCTCGTCCACTCCGGCTTTTTCCAAAATATAAGCTGAAGTAGAACGGCCAATACCATAAATATAAGTAAGACCAATAACTCCTCTTTTGTTTTTAGGTAAATCTATACCTGCTATTCTTGCCATATTTTAATGTAAGCGTTATTTATGTTTAACTATCCCTGACGTTGTTTGAACCTCGGGTTTTTCTTATTTATTACGTAAAGTTTTCCTTTACGACGGACAATTTTACAATCCGCACTGCGTTTTTTAATTGATGCTCTAACCTTCATTTTTATATTCCGATTTAAATACTTTTACATACTTATTTATAACGGTACGTAATCCTACCCTTTGTCAGATCATAAGGAGACATTTCCAACTTAACTTTGTCTCCTGGCAAAATACGAATATAATGCATACGCATTTTACCGGAAATATGAGCAATTATTTCGTGACCATTTTCTAATTCTACACGAAACATTGCATTGGATAATGCTTCCTTTATAATACCATCTTGTTCTATAGAGGCTTGCTTAGCCATATACTTATATTCCTTTCTTAATTTATTTCTACTTTGTCGTCTTCCTTTTGTAAACACAAACGGAGTGCAAAGATAATCAAATTATTATAAATCTGCAATTACTTTATTTCAAAACATTCTCTATCCCCACAAAATCCAACAACACCTCCGGACTTCCTTTCCTGATGGCAACCATTTGTTCAAAATGAGCTGATAAGGAACCATCAGCAGTACTTACCGTCCAACCATCTTCCCAAAATTTTATTTTTCTATCTCCCGCATTGATCATAGGTTCAATGCATATGACCATCCCTTCTTTTAGCTTAGGTCCATTACCTCGTTTTCCATAATTTGGTATTTCCGGCTTTTCATGTAGGTTACGCCCTACTCCATGTCCCACTAATTCGCGAACAATACCATAACCATGTGGTGTCACGTAATCTTGTACTGCGGAAGAAATATCCCCTACCCGGTTCCCGGCAACAGCTTGTTTTACTCCTTCAAATAAAGAAGCTTTCGTGACATCCAGTAACCTCTCCGCTTCATCACTTATCTCTCCTATTCCAAAAGTATAAGCAGAGTCTGAAATATATCCCTTCAGATTAACGCCTCCGTCTACTGAAATCAAATCTCCTTCCTGAATAACATAATCACTTGGAAATCCATGAACGACTTGATCATTAACAGAAATACAAAGAGAAAAAGGAAATCCCTGATAGTTTAAAAATGCAGGAGTACCGCCATGATCATGAATAAAATCATAAGCCAATTTATCTAAAGACAAAGTAGTAATACCAGGCTTTATAGCTTTACCTATTTCTACCAATAAATTAGAAAGCACCTCCGCTGAAGCACGAAGTTGCTCTATATCGTCTTCTGATTTTAAGATTACTTTCGACATACTGTTCTTTACAATGCTGATTGTCCCATTCCACTCATGGAAGATACAGAACGCCCACGCACTCTTCCAGATTTCATTAATCCATCATAATGCCTCATCAACAAGTAACTTTCTATCTGTTGCAACGTATCTAATACTACCCCCACTAAAATCAAAAGAGAGGTACCTCCATAAAAGTGGGCAAATTGACTGTTCACACCGAATACACTTGCAATAGCCGGTAATATAGCTACTACTGCGATAAACAAAGCTCCGGGAAAAGTAATTCTTGAAACTACATTGTCAATAAACAATGTTGTAGCCCGTCCCGGTTTTATGCCTGGAATAAAACCTCCATTTTTCCGCATATCTTCCGACATCTGCTGAGGATTAACCATTATAGCTGTATAGAAGAATGTAAAAGCAATATTTAAGAAAGCAAAAATGATATTATAAGTAACCGAAGTATAATTGCTCAGTGACTGCATAAAGGATGACGACTGTGCATCCGGAAAGAACTGAGTCAATGTCATCGGCAAAAACATAATCGCTTGAGCAAAGATAATAGGCATTACCCCTGCAGAGTTTACCTTCAAAGGAATGTATTGTCTCACTCCACCTACCTGCCTATTTCCCACAATTTTTTTAGCATATTGAACCGGAACTTTCCGTATCCCTTGTACAACAAGGATGGTGAAAATCACGACAAAGAATAACGCCACAAACTCAAGCAACAAAGGAATAGGTCCTCCGCCGTTAGCGCTCATACGTGATGCCCATTCTGCTGTGAGCCCGCTTGGCAGCTGTGCAATGATTCCCACCATAATAATCAAGGAAATACCATTTCCAATTCCTTTATCCGTAATCCTTTCTCCCAACCACATCACAAATAAAGTTCCCGCAGTAAGTACAATCGCTGCCAGTATAGTAAACATAGGATCAGCAATCGTTTTCGCTTCAGGCTCTATTTGTGTACGCACATAGGCAAAAGCTTGGACCAACGTAATGGCAAGCGTTAAATAACGAGTGATCTGATTAAGTTTAGTCCGGCCTGACTCCCCTTCTTTTTGCATTTTTTGAAAAGAAGGTATTGCGATGCCTAATAACTGAACTACGATAGATGCTGAAATATACGGCATCACACCCAGCGCAAATATAGCACCTCGAGAAAAAGATCCTCCGGCAAACATATTAATCAGACTCATTATGTCGTTGCCGCTTCCGCTACTGTCGGTAACTAAAGCCTCTGGATTAACACCTGGCAACACAACATAACTTCCAACTCTATAAATCAAGAGTAACAGTAAGGTATTCAAAATACGATTACGCAACTCTTCAATTTTCCAGATATTGGTTAAGGTTGTGATTAGTTTCTTCATGAAATTACATTTTTTCTACTGTTCCGCCGGCTGCTTCGATTGCTTTTTGAGCAGAAGCAGAGAAAGCATGTGCTTTAACTTCCACACTTGCAGTAAGCTCTCCGTTTCCTAGTATTTTAACTAAATCTTTCTTATTAACAATCTTATGTTTAATAAGGGTTTCAAAGTCCACAGTTTTCAACTTATGTTCATCTACGAGAGATTGTAAAGCCTCTAAGTTAATCACTTTGTAAGTAATCCGATTCGGACTTTTAAAACCAAATTTAGGGATTCTTCTCTGCAAAGGCATTTGTCCACCTTCAAATCCTAACTTTTTACTAAACCCGGAGCGAGAAGCAGCACCTTTATGACCTCTTGTGGAAGTTCCTGCTCTTCCTGAACCTTCACCTCTACCTACGCGTTTGCGTTTTTTCAATGAGCCCTTTGCAGGTCTCAAATTATTCAATTTCATTTTAAAATAATTATGTTATGCCTTCGCTTTCACTATACAGGACATAACGGTTAACAATGTAAATAATGCTAAGATGATTTTCCATTAGGAAAATCATCTTAGCATTATTTTTAAACTTTTTCGATCGCTATTAAGTGAGTCACTACTTTTAACATACCGAGAATAGAAGGTGTAACTTCCACCTCTATTGATTGCCTGATTTTCTTTAATCCTAAGGCTTTCATTGTTCTTTTTTGGCGCTCGCTACGTCCGATAACGCTCTTTATCTGGGTGATTTTTACTTTTTCCATGATAATTAACCGTTAAATACTTTATTCAAATCAACTCCACGATGTTCAGCTACCGTTTGCGCGTCACGCATTTTTAGCAAAGCATCCACTGTAGCTTTCACAACGTTATGTGGATTGGATGACCCCAAAGATTTAGCTAATACGTCTTTGACGCCTGCACTTTCCAGTACAGCACGCATAGGCCCTCCGGCCAATACTCCAGTACCGTGCACAGCTGGTTTAATTAAAACCCGGGCACCTGAAAATTTTCCAGATTGCTCATGAGGTACTGTACTATTAATTATTGGAACGCGAATAAGGTTCTTCTTAGCATCATCAATACCTTTCGTAATAGCAGTGGTTACTTCTTTCGCTTTTCCCAAACCAAAACCTACAATTCCATTTTCGTCACCTACAACTACAATTGCAGAAAAACTGAAAGTACGTCCTCCTTTGGTTACTTTTGCAACCCGTTGGATGCTGACCAAACGATCTTTAAGTTCTAATTCGCTTGATTTAATTCTTTTTATATTACTTAATCCCATCTTTCTATGATTAAAAATCCAAACCACCTTCACGAGCACCTTCAGCCAATGATTTCACACGACCATGGTAAAGGTATCCATTACGATCAAATACTATTTTGTTAACTCCTGCGGCTTTAGCTTTTTCAGCTATTAATTGTCCAAGAGCTTTGGATTGCTCCATCTTGGTGCCGCTGCCGGAAAAATCTTTGCTCAAAGTAGAAGCGGCCACTAATGTTTTCCCTTCAGTGTCATCGATAATCTGAGCATAAATAGCCTTATTACTCCTATAAACAGACAAACGCGGTCTCTCAGATGTACCCGAAATACGTTTTCTTATCCCTGTTTTTATTTTCTCTCTACGAGATGTTTTGTGTCTTGACATGATAATTAGTTTTTAGCTTTTAGCTGCTGCTGATTTACCTGCTTTTCTTCTAAGCTCTTCACCTACAAACTTGATTCCTTTTCCTTTATAAGGTTCAGGCTTACGTAAGCTGCGCAGCTTTGCAGCGACCTGACCTAATAGTTGTTTATCCACACTTTCTAAAGTAATGATAGGATTCTTTCCCTTAGCAGAAGTCGCCGTAGCGGTTACTTCTTTAGGAAGAACAAAAACGACAGGGTGTGAAAACCCTAAAGCCATTTCCAATACATTCCCTTGGCTTGAAGCGCGATAACCTACCCCAATAAGCTCCTGTGTAACGGAAAAACCTTCCGTGACACCTACTATCATATTATTGATAAGTGAACGGTATAAACCATGTAAAGACTTATGTCTTTTTTGTTCAGTCGGTCGGGATAAGACAATTTCTCCATTTTCTTGTTTAACGGATATATCTTTATCTACTTTCTGAGTTAACTCTCCTTTTTTGCCTTTAACTGTCACGATGTTTTCATCAGAGACAGATACTGTTACCCCCTCAGGTATAACAATAGGCGCTTTTCCAATTCTTGACATTTTTCTTGATTTACCTGATTTAATAAACGTAACATAAAACTTCACCACCCACATTTTCAAGGCGCGCCTCTTTATCAGACATAACTCCTTTAGACGTGGATAAAATGGCTATTCCTAAACCATTTAGTACACGGGGCATGTTGTCAATATTCGCATATTTTCTTAAACCAGGCTTACTCACACGTTTTAGGGTGCGAATAGCGGAAATTTTGCTAACTGGATGATATTTTAAAGCAATTTTAATATTGCCTTGAGGACCTTCGTCTTCAAACTTATAGTTAGCAATGTATCCCTTATCAAAAAGGACCTTCGTCATCTCTTTTTTAAGGTTCGATGCAGGAATCTCAACAACCCTGTGGTTGGCCTGAATGGCATTCCTTATTCGTGTAAGGTAATCCGAAATTGGATCTATATTCATTGAAATAAATTTGTGACACCGGTTTCTCTCAATTACAAGACCTGATGTCGGTTATTATTATTTATGGATTGCTTAAAACTAAGCTAAAAAGTCAGTAAAATTACCGACCACAAATGTAATTCTTTTTTTTTGTTTACCAAGAAGCTTTTTTCACTCCCGGGATTTTCCCAGCTAAGGCCATCTCACGGAACGCAACACGGGAAATACCAAATTGTCTCATATATCCTCTAGGTCTACCCGTTAGCTTACAGCGATTGTGCAAACGAACCGGAGATGCATTACGAGGTAATTTGTCTAAGGCTTCATAATCTCCCGCAGCTTTTAACTCCGCTCTTTTCTGAGCATACTTAGCTACTAATTTCTCACGTTTTATTTGACGTGCTTTTACTCCTTCTTTAGCCATTTTGTTCTGTATTTTGATTTTTAAATGGCAAACCAAATTGTTTCAACAGTTCTAAAGCTTCTACATCATTATCAGCTGTTGTCACAAAGGTAATAGCCAAACCTGTTATTTTATTAATCTTATCAATATCGATTTCCGGAAAAATAATCTGTTCATCAATTCCTAGATTGTAATTTCCTCTTCCATCAAATCCTTTGTCATTAATACCGCGGAAATCACGTATTCTTGGAAGTGAAATGGATATAAGGCGATCTAAAAATTCGTACATTCTCCGGCCGCGTAAAGTAACTTTTGCACCGATGGGCATACCTTTACGCAATTTAAAGTTAGATATATCCTTCCTTGATTTAGTAGGAACGGCTTGCTGTCCTGAAATTAAAGATAATTCTTCCAAAGCATTATCTATTAATTTCTTGTCAGCTACTGCAGCACCCACTCCTTGTGAAAGGACTATTTTTTCTAAGCGAGGAGCCTGCATAATGCTTTTATACTGAAATTTTTCTTTTAATGTATTCAGTATTTCATCAGAATACTTCGCTTTTAATCTTGGTATATAAGTCATTATTGTAGTTCCTCCCCTGATTTTTTAGCGTAACGCACAATTTTACCATCGCTGTTTACTTTTCTACCTACACGGGTAGGTTCTCCTAATTTAGGATCGATAAGAGCTAAATTAGAAATATGTATTCCAGCTTCTTTTTCTATAATTCCACCATTTGGATTGGCAGCACTCGGCTTTGTATGTTTTTTAATAATATTGGCGCCCTCTACCACAGCTCTGTTTGATTTAACCAATACTTCTAAAACCTTACCTTGAATCCCTTTGGAGTTACCTGCCATCACTTTGACCACATCTCCTGATTTGATCTTGATTTTGTGGTTTTTTTTATTTTTTATTGCCTTTGCCATAATTATATTACCTCCGGTGCTAATGATACAATTCGCATAAATTTCTTCTCACGTAACTCTCTCGCTACGGGACCGAAGATACGAGTACCGCGAAGTTCATCATTATTATTTAATAATACTACAGCATTATCGTCAAAACGAATGTAGGAACCATCTTTACGACGAATCTCTTTTTTCGTTCGAACGACTACTGCTCTTGAAACTACGCCTTTTTTCACATTACCTGAGGGCAACGCATTTTTCACGGTAACAACAACTTTATCACCGATCGACGCATATCTTTTGCCGGTTCCGCCCAATACGCGAATGACAAGTACCTCTCGCGCTCCGCTATTGTCCGCAACTTTTAATCTCGATTCTTGTTGTACCATTTCTATTTAGCTTTTTCTATAATTTCAACCAATCTCCAATTCTTTGTCTTGCTCAGCGGACGAGTTTCCATTATCAACACTTTGTCACCAATGCCACATGTGTTTTCCTCGTCATGGGCTGTAAATTTAGTAGTTCTTTTGACAAACTTTCCGTATAAAGGGTGCTTAACACGTCGCTCTACGGCTACTACAATGGATTTATCCATTTTGTCACTAACTACTAAGCCGGTTCTTGTTTTTCTTAAATTTCTCTCCATTACGACTTAAATTAATTTGTTTCAGCGGCTGATTCTGCAGACTGTTTCATTTTGCGTTCTTTGATTTCAGTCAAAATACGGGCAATATTTTTACGCGTATTTTTCAACACATTAGGATTTTCCAATGCAGACACAGCATGTGTAAATTTCAAATTTGTTAGAGTTGATCTTTCTTCGTTTAAACGAATTTCCAAATCCTCTAAAGCCAATTCTTTGATTTCCGATTTCTTCATCATTCTATTATTTGTCTGATAGGAATAAAATGAATTAATTTTATTTATTCTTTATCAGATTTTTTACCAAGGGTATACATTCATCGTTTGAAAAAACCCTTCTTGTTTTCGTATGGGTTTTGCAAGAGCAAAAAGCTAATTAAGCTCCCACATAGTCTCTACGCACAACAAATTTAGTGTGAACGGGTAATTTCTGAGCAGCTAATCGCAAAGCTTCTTTTGCTTTTTCTGCCGACACCCCTTCTACCTCAAACAAGATACGTCCTGGACGTACTACTGCAACCCAGTATTCCGGTGCTCCTTTTCCTTTACCCATTCTCACCTCTGCAGGCTTTTTAGTAACAGGTTTATCAGGAAAAATACGGATCCATACTTGACCTTGCCGTTGCATATAACGGGTAACCGCTACACGCGCAGACTCAATCTGACGACTTGTAATCCAAGCAGCTTCCATACTTTTGATACCGAATGAGCCAAAGGACAACTCCGTACCTCTGGTGGCATTGCCTTTCATACGGCCCTTTTGCATCTTTCTGAACTTTGTTCTTTTCGGCTGTAACATTTTCTTAAATTATTATATCTATCAAATGTAGATGTTTCTTAATTAATTATCTTCTCCTGTTATCTCCACCGCGACCACCTTCTCTTCTACCGCGTCCTCCTCCTCTGCGGGCTCCGCCTCTTCCGCCGCCTCTTCCAGATTTTTGCCCTACATTTGGAGATAAATCACGTTTTCCATATACTTCACCTTTACAGATCCATACTTTAACACCTATTTTCCCATAAGTAGTCAATGCTTCTGCTAAGGCGTAGTCAATATCTGCACGGAAAGTATGCAAAGGTACTCTGCCTTCCTTATACTGCTCAACTCTCGCCATCTCAGCACCACCTAAACGGCCAGAACACATTACCCTCATACCTTCTGCTCCCATACGCATCGTTGAGGCTATGGAAGTCTTCATAGCTCTACGGAAAGATATCCGCGCCTCCAATTGCTTAGCAATTCCTTCAGCCACTAATTTAGCATCTAATTCCGGACGCTTGATTTCAAAAATATTAATTTGAACTTCGTTTTTAGTAAGCTTTTTAAGTTCTTCGCGTATTTTATCCACTTCCTGTCCGCCTTTACCAATAACTATACCTGGACGTGCTGTGTGAATAGTCACAGTGATACGTTTTAGTGTACGCTCGATAACAATTTTCGATACGCCTCCTTTTGCGATACGAACGGAAAGATAGTTTCTGATTTTTTCGTCTTCAACTAATTTATCCGTATAGTTTTTCCCTCCATACCAGTTAGAATCCCATCCTTTGATGATTCCTAATCTGTTACCTATTGGATTTGTTTTTTGTCCCATATCTAAATAAACTTAGTTGTCTTTATTTTTTAAACTATCAATTACCAGAGTCACGTGATTCGAACGTTTACGAATAATGTTTCCACGACCTTGTGCTGCTGGACGCAATCTTTTTAGCATACGTCCACCATCTACTCTAATTTCTTTAATGTACAACTGGCTCTCTTCTACCGATTCATCTGGATTCTTTTGTTCCCAGTTGTTTATAGCTGAAAGCAATAATTTTTCCAAACGAGCTGCGGCTGCTTTTTCACTATATTTCAAGATATACAGCGCCCTTTCGACTTTTTCTCCACGAATTAAATCAGCTACTAATCGCATTTTCCGCGGGGAAGTCGGACAGTTCATTAATTTGGCAGTAGAGGCTCCATCGGCTTGAGCTTTTGCCTGCTCTTTTCTCTGTCTGATTAACACAGACTTTTTAAATTTTCTTGTTACTTCTTCCATTACCTAACATCCTTTTTAGCATGGCCTCTAAACGTGCGCGTAGGCGCAAATTCACCAAGCTTATGTCCAACCATGTTTTCCGTTACATACACCGGGATAAATTTATTTCCATTGTGCACTGCGAAAGTATGCCCTACAAAGTCTGGAGAAATTAAAGATCTTCTAGACCATGTTTTAATAACCGATTTCTTCTTAGTCTCATTCATAGTCAGTACTTTCTTTTCCAGACTATGTTCTATATAAGGACCTTTTTTTATTGAACGTGCCATTATTTTTTCCTTCTTTCAATGATGTAACGATTAGTTGCTTTCTTCTTTGTACGTGTCTTATAGCCATTGGCTAACAAACCTTTTCTCGAACGCGGGTGTCCACCTGCTTTCCTTCCTTCACCACCACCCATCGGGTGATCGATTGGGTTCATAGCTACACCTCTTACTCTTGGGCGGCGGCCTAACCAGCGATTTCTTCCTGCTTTTCCTAACACTTGACCTCCATGGTCATGATTGGAAACTGCGCCTATAGTAGCAAGACAGGTCAGCAATACCATGCGAGTCTCACCAGAAGGCATTTTAAGAATGGCGTATTTACCATCTCTTGCAGTTAATTGTGCATAAGTTCCCGCCGAGCGAGCAATCGTTCCACCTTGTCCCGGGTTCAGTTCAATATTATGAACTACGGAACCAAAAGGAATCTTACTCAAGGGCATGGTATTTCCAATCTCCGGTTTAACATTCTCACCGGATACCACTGTCATCCCTACTTTTAATCCCTCCGGCGCTATGATGTAACGCTTTTCACCGTCTGCATAGTGCAACAGCGCAATGCGTGCTGTGCGGTTAGGATCGTATTCAATTGTGGCAACTTTTGCGGGGACATCTTTCTTATCGCGCTTAAAATCTATCAATCGGTATGCTTTTTTGTGCCCCCCACCGATTTGGCGCATAGTCATTCTTCCGGAATTATTACGCCCGCCTGATCTTTTCTTTTTCACAATCAAAGACTTTTCTGGTGTCTTTGTTGTCACATCTGAATAATCAGCTCCCACTCTGAAACGAGTGCCTGGCGTAACCGGTTTAAATCTTTTTAATGCCATTTTCTACTTATATAACACTGTAAACATCAATAGTCTCACCATCCTTAATCGTGATGATGGCTTTTTTATATCGGGGTGTTCTTCCTGAAACAAATCCTGTTTTCGTATAACGACTCTTCAATTTCCCAGCTACAACAGATGTATTCACAGCAAGTACTGTAACTCCAAACTTCTGTTCTACAGCTTTTTTTATTTGAAGTTTATTTGCTTTAGGATTCACCTCAAAAACATAACGGTTTAAATCTTCAGTAAGTAAAGAAGCTTTCTCCGTTAATATAGGTTTTCTTAAAATTTCCATATCAATTAGCTAATGATTCCTCCAATGATTTAACTGAATCTTCAGTCAATAATAGCTTACTCGCTTTCATTAACTCATAAGTATTCACGTCTTTTGCGACGAGCACTTTTGCTTTCTTCAGATTCCTGCTCGATAAATAAATATTCTTATCTGCTTCAGGCAGCAACAACAAGGTTCTCTCATCAGCTATATTCAACGCATTGATTAAGTTGATATAATTTTTCGTCTTAGCCGAATCAAATTGCACAGCATCTAGAACAACCACATTGTTTTCAGAGGCTTTATAGCTTAGAGCTGATCGGCGAGCCAATTTTTTCAACTTTTTATTTAATTTAAAACTGTAATCACGCGGAGTTGGGCCAAAAATACGACCTCCGCCACGGAATATAGGGTTTTTGATTGAACCTGCACGCGCCGCACCTGTTCCTTTTTGCTTTCTAATTTTTCGGGTCGAACCTGAAACCTCCCCTCTATGCTTGGCTTTATGCGTACCATGACGCTTATTCGCCAAGTATTGCTTCACATCCAAATAGATAGCATGGTCATTAGGTTCAACACCAAATATTGATTCAGGAAGCTGCACCTTGGCACCTGTCTCTTCTCCTGATATGTTTATTACTTTAATTTCCATTTTCTCTACTTGTTTAAAATCACATAAGACCCCTTAGCTCCAGGAACGGAACCACCTACCACTACCACATTCTTCTCGGGATACACTTTTAAAACTTGAAGATTCAACACTTTCACTCGGTTACCTCCCATACGGCCAGCCATTTTTTTATTCTTATAAATCCGGCCTGGATCCGAAGCCGCCCCTATAGAGCCTCCTGATCTAAGCACACTTTTCTGCCCGTGAGAGTTGGCTGATCCTGCAAAACCATACCTTCTCACCACCCCTTGCGTACCTTTACCTTTAGCAGTTCCGGCTATATCAACGAACTCACCCTCTTCAAAAATCGTTACATCTACGACATCCCCGAGTTTCTTTTCATCTTCAAAGCCTTTAAATTCCACTAACTTACGTTTAGGACTCACTCCTGCTTTTGCAAAATGCCCCTTCAAAGGAGCTGTAGTGTTTTTTTCTTTGGCATCGTCATATCCAAGCTGAACAGCAGAGTAGCCGTCCTTTTCAACTGTGCGGATCTGCGTAACCACACACGGCCCAGCCTCAACGACAGTACAAGGAATATTCCTTCCTTCTTCGTCGAACAAGCTGGTCATTCCTACTTTTTTACCTATAATTCCTGACATGTTATAATTTATTTAAAAATCCGTCCATCGAAGCAGTAGGGCTTCGTTCAAGACACTATTTCCCCATTTAGGGAATGCAAAGGTAAAAAAGAATTTTGTAAGTGTCAAGGAGTTAATAGATTATTTTTATTTAATCTTCAAAATAATCTTAACGGGTAGACAAAGAACCAGCCAATCCACTCCATAATCATCTTCACCTCTGCAAAAACATTATATATACCTATGTGAATTTTAAATAGCACCTATTTTTAAATACATCTCTACACGCTCTGAAATTGAGTCCACCTTATAAACATAACATCGGATCCATGTAAAGAATAGTTCTACCAAGCTCCTTTATGCAGGTTTAGCAGACTAAATCAAGAAAAAGAAATGCCATAAATCGTTCTTATGCTAGAATATAGGATTATTTTGCTT
Organism: Bacteroidota bacterium; assembly: GCA_021794195.1. Lineage (GTDB taxonomy): Bacteria > Bacteroidota > Bacteroidia > Sphingobacteriales > Sphingobacteriaceae > Sphingobacterium. The sequence goes on along the minus strand of JAJYRG010000020.1, from coordinate 1,053 downwards.
AATAAACAGCCTTAATGAAAATTTGATAAATCGAACTCCTCGGATTATGAAGTCAGAGCAACCGATTCTACTTCAAAAACACGCTTCGAAAAAATTTAAACGGCAATCGGAACAGATAGAGTACGGCTTTGGATCGGAATAGAGAATGGAGAGTCTACCTCCTTTCTATGCCGTACAGAGTTAAATTACATTTGGCATTATATCACAGGATGTTTCTATGCTATTGTTATCTCCCTAAAGAGGCTTTTTGCCAGGTGATACTTCTATCAGGAACGGCCTTATGTTTTACCGCTTTGGAAGCCTTTTTCCTTTGTATAACTCATGCTCCAAAAAAACTCAGCAAAAAGGAGGGGTTTACCCTTCCTTTTTTACCTCATCAGCATACTTTCTCACATCTCCGACCCGGTTTAAACGGTCACTGACTGAGATTTCAGCGAAAACAAGCCCTGAGCACACACTATCCGAGCTCATCGGAGACCTGTTTGGGTGTATGCTGTCCCTAGCCGGATGCTATGTATATTGAAGCTGATTCCTTCTCACTCGTTTTTATCCGTATGTACACCGACACAGGCTCCATATATCTTTAGGCAGCCGCTCCGGAAGGTGCAGGCGCTCTTACGTAGGGCGCATCCGCTTCCATTTCCCTTATGTGAAAGCCGCACGCACTACATGGAACTGTACACACTCTACATAACTGCTATGTACACTGGGCGACTTACAGAGTACACTGGACGGTCTACAGTCCACACTACCTGCCGCGTCATGTAGCCTCCATCGACCCTTCTTGCGCCTGAAGCGGGTATGCATACCTTTTACATTCTCGCTGATACATCCGAACATAGGCTTTATGTATTCCCCGTGGGAGCCGGATGACCTTTAGGATGAGTTCATGTACTTCGGGGACAGGCCTTCTTTTTAAGCCGTTTTCCGGCCCAGAAAGAGTATAAATATAGGGTTATTTTCAATGTTTTTTTTAAGTAGGCATTTACCAGACTCATCAAACAGAAATTGCAGAGCATCTTATACATTTATAAGACTTATATATGCGTTTTC
>JAJYRG010000019.1:12694-36288 GCA_021794195.1 Bacteroidota bacterium | reverse complement strand
CGACTAATATAACTTTTATTTGGCTCGGGTTAGGTCATACTTTCGTCATAGCTATTCAATAACACCTGTATAATTAGAAGGCGTAATGGTAGAAAGCTCAGCTTTCACCTCTTCTTTTATATTCAAACCTTCGATAAAGCGTCTTATCGTATCTTGCGTAATTTTTTCATGAGTTCGCGTAAGATCCTTTAAAATTTCATAAGGTTTAGGGTAACCTTCTCTTCTCAGTATCGTTTGGAATGCTTCTGCCACTACCATCCAGTTGTCATCCAAATCCTGTTGAATTTTTTCTGGATTTAGTTTTAATTTCTTTACCCCTCTGATAATAGAATTAAGTGCTATAAAAGTATGTGAGAAAGGAATTCCGATGTTTCTGAGCACAGTAGAATCGGAAAGATCTCTTTGCAAACGGGAAACGGGCAGCTTAGCAGACAAATGCTCAAAGAAAGCATTCGCCATGCCCAAATTTCCTTCTGCATTTTCAAAATCAATAGGATTTACTTTGTGCGGCATTGCCGATGAGCCTACCTGCCCTTTGGTGATTTCCTGCTTAAAATAATCCATGGAAATATAAGCCCATATATCTCGGGCAAGGTCTATCAAGATGGTGTTTATTCGTTTTAGAGCATCACAACTCGCAGCAAAATTATCATAGTGTTCAATCTGAGTTGTCACTTTAGATCTTTGCAACCCTAACTTTTCATTTACAAAAGTATCTGCAAACCCAAGCCAGTCTATATCTTTGAAACTTATATAATGCGCATTAAAATTGCCGGTAGCTCCGCCAAATTTTGCGGAAAATGGAATTTGCTTCAGCAGGTCCAACTGTCTTTCTATCCGTTCGACGAATACTTTCAGTTCTTTACCCAAAGTCGTAGGTGAAGCGGGCTGTCCGTGAGTACGGGCTAACAGAGGGACTTCTTTCCAAGCCTCGATCATATTTTTCAATTCTCGAAGCACCTCTTTAATCGTGGGTAAATACTCTTTTTCAACAGCATTTTTCCATGCGAAAGGAATAGCTGTATTGTTTATATCTTGGGAAGTCAGCCCGAAATGTATAAATTCTAAAGACTCGTGTAAGCCCAACTCCTCAAATTTGTCTTTGACAAAATACTCTACTGCTTTTATATCATGATTTGTCTCTCTTTCCTTCGCTTTAATCCATTTAGCATCTGCTAAACTGAAGTTTCTATAGATCTCTCTCAGCTTTTCATTCAAACTCCCATCAAAATATTTTAATGGAGGAATATCAATTTCAGTTAGAGCAATAAAGTATTCTACTTCTACCATGACGCGGTTTTTCAAAAGTGCGAACTCTGAAAAATACGCTGATAATTTTTCTGTAGTTTTCAAATACCTCCCATCTATCGGGGTAATTGCGTATAGGGAATCTGGATTCATAGTCTTTAAAAATTGCACACAAAAATACAAAATATCTTAAAGACAGGCAAAGACAAAAAAAGCCTGTTATTGTCATAACAGGCTTTTTTATGATAATTTTAAAAATTATTTTCTATTGAACGTCTTCCAATTCTTCAGTGTCTTCTTGTAGTTCTTCAATATCTTCGTTGATCTCTTCGTTTAAAGAATCTACATCCTCTTGGATATCTTCAGACAGATCATCAGTATCTTCCTGAAGTTCGTCCATGTCTAATTCAATCTGGTCAGTTGCTGACTCCGAAGAATCTTGGTTCCCTGCGTTGTCACACGCTACTAATCCAAAACTCAATGCTAATCCTAAAGCTCCTAATTTAAATATTTTTTTCATTTTCCTTTTTATTTGATTACGATAGTATATACCCATTACGTAGAAAGGTAACCCACCTTTCAAAAAATAATTTTAAAAACCTCGTTTTTTACTTTCGCGATCCTTCAGAAGGGTCATTCGCTCGTCGTGCGATCCACCACTAAAGCTACCATACAGTCTCCTGTAATATTTGTAATTGTACGCAACATATCCAAAGGCCGATCGACGGCAAATATCAATGCAATTCCTGCCGGGCTTACCCCTATAGATTCCAACACAATCACCAACATCAATATACCCGCCCCTGGAACAGCAGCAGTCCCTATAGAAGCCAAAATCGCTGTTAATATAACAGTCAATTGCTGAGCTAAAGAGAGATCGTTGCCCATCACTTGCGCTATAAATACGGCAGCTACCCCTTGATAGAGAGAAGTTCCATCCATGTTTACTGTGGCGCCTATCGGAATAACAAAACTTGAAACCTCTTTCCGGACGTTTAAATTATCTTCCACACATTCTAAAGTTACGGGAAGTGTAGCTGCACTGGAACTTGTAGAAAAACCTAATAACTGCGCAGGAGAGATCGCTTTATAAAATTCTCTCAGTTTAGTTTTTCCAAAAAAACGTATAAACACCCCATACACACCAAAAGTCATCACAACGAGCCCAATAACCACAGTGAGACCGTACGCCCCTAATGCCTTAAAGATATCGGCTGAAGGAGCTTCTACAACTAAAGCTGCCAATAAAGCGAACACTCCAAAAGGTGCAGAGAGCATAATTAAATCTACTATTTTGAGTACGATTTCATTACCTGCATCCAACACCCCTTTGAAAGCTTTTATTTTTTCAAAAGGCAACATAACCATGGCCACCCCCAAAATAAGACAGAAGAATATCACCTGCAGCATATTACTGTTTGCCGAAGCCGATTCAAAAATATTCTCGGGCACTATATCAATCAAGGGTTGCAAAGGACCTCTTTCTTGGTTAGCTAAGTGAACTTCTTCAACTTTTAAACTTATATCATCCCCAAAGGTCTGGGTCATTTCCGATCGTGTTTCTTCACTGATGAGCAAACCTGGTTCGATAACATTTACGGCTATCAACCCGGTTGAAACTGCCAGCACTGTCGTCAACAAATACAACCCTATAGTTTTGAAACCTAACTTTGAAAGTTGAGAAATATCCTTAAGATCCGATACTCCTTTAATTAACGAGACGATAATCAACGGTACGGCAATTAATTTCAACAAATTAATAAATATGGTTCCGAATGGTTTTATCCAGTCTACTACTAAGGTCTTGCCGCCAGGTATTTGCACACATATAAAACCAAACAATAATCCAGCAAGAATACCTATGATAATCTGCCAATGAAGTGCTATTTTTTTCATTTATACTCTACTTAAAATATTCAACTCTTCTTCATACAATCTTATTCCGAAACATTATCGTATACTTACAATGTTTCTTCCAGCCATTTAAAGAATTCCCGCTGCCAAACCATCGCATTTTGTCCTTGTAGTACCCAATGGTTTTCCTCAGGGAGATAAACCAAACGACTTTTTATATTTTTTAATCTTGCTGCCTGGAATGCTTCTAACCCTTGCCCTATCGGCACACGATAATCCTTCCCTCCTTGAATAATAAGGATAGGTGTGTTCCATTTATCTATATGTTTGATAGGATTAAAAGTATTATAAGAAGCATGATCAGGTATCTCCCAATAGGGGCCTCCTATATCATGGTTAGCAAAAAACAACTCTTCCGTCGTTCCGTACCAGCTTTTCATATTAAACAGTCCCGCATGTGAGATAAAAGTTTTGAACCGGTTTTCGTGTACTCCTGCTAACATAAAAATGGAATACCCTCCATAACTCGCCCCAACCGCTCCAAGGCGATCAGAGTCAACGTAACTTTCTTGGGAAATATCATCGATAGCTGCCAAATAATCCCGGATGGATTGTCCTCCCCAGTCTTGGCTGATGTCTTTATTCCATTTTTCACCCCAGCCCGGCATCCCCCTACGATTGGGCGCAACTACTATATATCCCTGAGACGCTATTAATTGGAGGTTCCAACGCAAAGAATAAAACTGTGTAAGAGCAGATTGAGGTCCTCCCTGCGCATACAATAAAGTAGGGTATTTCTTATCCGGATCAAAGTTCGGGGGATATATTACCCATGAAAATAATTCTTCTCCATCGGAAGCTTGGGTTATCCGGCTTTCTACTTTATTCTCATAAATAGTTTTATATAATGTATTATTTGCTTTACTCAGATTTGATAAGGATCTTTCCTGAAAATCAAAATAGAAAATCTCTTGTGCCTGTGTTATTTTTGTTGATGTAACTATCAGCCCTTCCCCAGCCTCTCCCACAATACCATTGATATCTGCTTCTTCACCACTTAGGGGTTCGATAATAGGCAAAGATCGTACTTTCAAGTTATCGGGTACATGCACCATAAACAAACGGATAGTTCCTTTATGAGGAGCTGTAAAAAATATTTTTGTACCTTCCTTATTCCAAATGAAAGAGTTGACTGTGCCATCCCAATGAGCCGTTAAATTTAATTTTAAACCCGAATGAACGTCCTGTACAATAATATCATTTTTATCCGCTTCATAACCCTCTGTTTTCATACTTAACCAAGCCAGCCTATCCCCTCCTTGAGCAAAACTGGGACTTGTGTCGTAGCCTCTATTATCTTCTGTTAAATTTTTTGTTTTCTTTGTTTCGGTGTCAAATCTATAAATATCCGTATTCGTACTTAACGCATATTCTTTACCAACATTCTTTTTGCTGACATATAAAACTGATTTTCCATCCGGCGACCATGTAAAATCTTCTTTCCCTCCAAAAGGAGCTTGAGGAGAGTAAAAAGGCTGATCTTCCAGTAAGTCAATTTCATTTCGGATTTCTCCCTCTTTAAATTCAGCAATAAATGGGTGGGTAAAAGTCCCATCATTAAAATAATCCCAATGCCGGTAATCCAAATCATCATAAATATAAACATCTGATTTTTCCAAATCAGGATATTTTATTGGGCTGTAGTATTTCTTAACCTGCACTTTTCTACTGAATAGAATATATGATCGATCAGGAGAAAACTTAACATTATTGTATTTTTTCTCTCCCTTAGTGAGCTGTTTTTCCTTTCCAGTATTTATATTTCTGAGCCAAATGTCGCCGTCCAAGAGGAAAAACACATCCCCATTTTCATTCATTTCAATGATGCTGGCATCTTTCTCTAAAAAAACACTCTTTTTTCTGTTCGTAAGAGATTGTAAATAAATTATTTTTGATAAGGAGTTTTTCGAAAGATCATAACTTGATACCGAATACAATAAATATTCATTGTCCGGGCTTATTACTTCTGGAGAAACCCTACCCAATTCCCATAGTTTTTCAGGGCTGAGAGGTTTAGCATCGTGTAGATTGGTTGATAAGGTCTCATTTTTCGACATGTCTTGCCTCGTTTGCGCAAAACTATTTTGTAGAACCATAAGGATAGACATGAATAGGTAGAAATATCTCATAAACTCGGTTATAATCTAATATTTATTTACAATGACTCCTTTAAAAAATCGATATTAAAAATCCGTTTATAGCTTTGCAAGATAGAAACAAACAATAAATAATAAAAATCCTATATTAATTAATCTCGGATTACGCCCAATCCTTCAAACCTCCCAGCTTTTCTTTTTCTTTTTTTTTGTCTTTTTATTTGCAAATAAAAATAAGGTGAAGTATCTTTGTGGCTCAATAATCCTAACTGCGGAAGTGGCGTAATTGGTAGCCGCACCAGACTTAGGATCTGGCGCCGAAAGGCGTGGGGGTTCGAGTCCCTTCTTCCGCACTTGATTTCCTCCCGTAAATGTACCTCGGGAGGTTTTTTTTTAATATGATTTTGCTACTTAATTAAGCATATGAACATATCACATAAAAACATTGACGACGTCAACATTCACATTCAAGTAGAATTAACTCCAGAAGATTACAACCCAAAGGTTGACAAAGCCATTAAAGATCAAGCGAAAAGCGCGAAGCTTCCCGGATTCAGACCCGGCAAAGTTCCTACAAGCCACATCCGCAGGATGTACGGTAAATCTATTCTTTTCGAAGAAGTAAACCGTGCAGTAAATGAGGCCATCTCAAAATATATAGGCGAAAAAGAGCTGGAAGTACTCGGTCAACCTCTTCCTTTAGAGGCTGATGAAAAAAAAGATTTCAAATGGGACTACAAAGATACCTTTGATTTTACTTATGAAATTGGAATATCACCGGAGTTTGAAATACCTTTTAATGAAGACACAGAATTTACACAATATGACATCCAAGTAGATGCAGATAGCTTGTCCGAACGGGTTAAAGGAATGCGTAGAAACTATGGGAAAATGTCTAACCCTGAAGTTTCTGAAGAAGACGACGTATTATATGCGGAGCTAAAACAAGATAAAGAAGAAGGCTTAGAAAAAACAGCCTCCCTACGGTTGGAGCTTGTGAAAGACAATAAAATCAAAAAAGACTTGATTGGCCTTAAAAAAGATGATACAGTTGTGATAGACATCAAAAAGGCATTTTCTATACAAGACTTAGCTTCTATCCTCGATATTAAAGAGGAAGAAATAGAAGCTTTGGACGAAACAAAATTTGAAGTAAAAGTCGTTAATATCAACAGAATAGAAGAAGCAGAGTTCAATCAAGAATTTTTCGACAAAATATTCCCCGGACAAAACGTTACTAATGAGGAAGAGTTCACACAGAAAGTCGAGGAAGATTTAAGCGAAATCTTTAAGCAAAATTCACTTCAGAAATTCAGAAATGACCTGTACACATTTGGAATGAAAGAGGTGGATATTACCTTGCCGGAAGAATTCTTAAAAAGATGGCTTAAAGCTTCAAACCCAGAAATAAAAGACGATGAACTAGAAGAGGGTTTTTCCGAGTTTTTAGATAATTTAAAATGGACTATTATCGAAAATAAAATCCTAAAGAAAAATGATATCGAAGTCAAATACGACGATGTCATGGCTTTGGCTAAAGAAAGAATCAGCCAACAAATGAAAATGTATGGCATGCAACAAGAGTTAAGTGATGAAGATCTTACTCAATACGCCATGCAGTTTTTACAGGACCAAGAACAAGGAAACAGACTTTTTGAAGAAGCTAAAGCTTTGAAGGTTTTTGATTTCTTAAAAGACAACGTCAAAATAAAACCTAAAAAAATTGACAACAAGAAATTCTTAGCATTGGATGAGGAAAAATAACTCTCCAAGGTTAATCGAACAATAAATATAGAAAACGAGTTAATGTCACCCATTAGCTCGTTTTTTTGTGACAAAAATTACAACCTGTTTTTTTCCAACTTAAAGTAGTATTAAAACAAAATACTATAGCCTATAGCTAGACGTGCAAAAGGGTATTCCCGTTCAAAATCTTCCAATTCCGGATCTTCAAAATTTCCATGTAAGAAAAAGTATCCACCTGTAGCACTTATCGAAAACTGTTTGAAAAACCGGAAACTTGCTTCTAAGTTTAAAGCATTCAAAGAGTAGTGTGAATCGTTCCCACTTATCGTAAAAAAAGTTGCCCCATTATAAGATCCATTAAGAATCAATCTTTTTTGAACATTTAGCTCTCCATCAAACCGATAACTTAGCCCCGATCCATAATTATAGTTTCGGCTATCGCCATACAAAAGATAAGGATCCGGTACAGCGGCCAAAAGAAGAGCTCCTCCTGCTACGTTTAACTTTAAAGAACTTTTTTTATAATAATATTCGCTTAACAAGCTATAGTTTAAACTTTGTGCTCCGTAAAAAAAAGCATCATTATTATAAAAATCATAATGCCCACTCAAGATTCCATAATAACTGCCTCGCTTTGTATCTAAAAATTCATTCCCATATAACATAGCATGTACGTTTACTGCATTGATGAACGTACTATCTCCTTTTCCCATTTCCAAATTGACGCTAAACTGATCAAAAGGCCTGTTAAAATTATGCTGCCCATTCGCATAATTAAAACGTAACCGGACGGAATATGATGTTTTCCCCTTATTAAGCAAGTCTCCTGACCGGGCGTCAAATCGTCTGGCTCCCACATCTATAGCACCTGTAATAGTAGAAGAGTCCACAGCATTATATTCATCCACATGAGCAAACTTACCATCCAACCAACGGTTTAGTCCATTCACCGGATTGACTAAAAAAGCTGTTATTTCGTTTCCCGTTTTATTTCGTCCGTTTCTACTCCTTCCCAATATATTGCGGGCTACCCTATGGGTCATTTCACCTAATAAAATCCCTCCCAAAGTAGTGTTTACTAAATCGTTAACAGCAGGTTGTTGAGTTTCGCCTCCAGTTTCCCAAATATAACTTCCTGCAAATGTAGCCAGGCTAGATTGCCAAAGATTATAACCATTACTCCGGAAAGCATTAAAATATAAATACCCATGAATAGGATGGTCAATCTGATTTGTCGTAAACTCATTATCATCCCAAAACCATGCACTTAAGCGTTGATGATTAATAAAGTTTTTGAAAGAAATATGCGAATAAGGATCTTTCGTAATAAAATAATTAAAGGATGCAGGAGCAGCTTGCGCAATAAACCATTCAATTCCTGCACGTAAAAATTTTTTTTCCCGAACAGGAGCTTTCCGCACTTTAAAAGAATCCAAAGAACTTACCGTATCCCGGATTTTCAAATCTTTATATATGAACATACTGTGATCCAAGCTGTCTTTCTTAAATATTGAATCAATTTGTGCATAACTGTGCGAACAGAAAAAAGACAAAACCATCATGGGTAAAAATATTTTTTGAAGGGTATGTCTATTCATATTGAATTTTTAATAAAGCTTGAGAAAACTTTTATTATTTTTTGGATAAATTGCCATGGACTGTCCGCTCTTCCCCGCAGATAATAACATCATACATGAGCCACTGGAATACGCTCAAAAATAAGAGAAAATTAAGAAAAAACAAATCCTGTATAGTAAGAACAATTATTTTTTGTATCTTCATAAAGCGATAAACCCTTAAATTACAAGAACATGAAAACACTATTCACTTTTTTTCTCGTATCTGTTTCGCTCATTACTTTTGGGCAATCTGCAACCGCACTTTCAGAGGGGGCATATAAAAGCAAAGTAGATGACGTGAACCACCTTTGGATTTTTCAGGATAACTATTGCTCTTATATAGAGTATACTGACGCTCACTTTATCCGAACTTGGGGAGGCCCTTATACATATTCCGACGGACAGCTAAGCATAGAAATAGAATACGACACAGAAGATACGGCCCGTATAGAAAAAACAATCAAAATGGATATCGCTATTCAGAATAGCACCTTAAAGGGCAAGACAAACTCCTGGACAAAAGAAAAGGAAAACCTTCAAAACCTGGATGGTCTATGGCGCATCACCGGACGTAAAGAAGATAGCAGTTCTGAAATAGGCACTATACCGAGAGGTGATCGGAAAACAATTAAAATCTTATCGAATGGATATTTTCAATGGATTGCCATTAACCCAGCAGTCAAAGGTTTTTATGGAACGGGAGGTGGGAAATATACTTTTAAAGGCAATGAATACCAGGAAAATATCCTGTTCTTTTCACGAGATGACAGCCGGGTTGGGCATACTCTATCTTTTCATGGAGAAATAAAGGAGGAGAACAAGTGGCATCACAGTGGATTAAGTTCAAAAGGTGATCCGATTTATGAAATCTGGACACGCGAACCTTAACCCTTCCCCACATCTGGATCCGGATAATGGGTAATCTCCTGATTTTACACGCATTAAAGTGGAATTTCCATTGTCTATTTCTTCGAATCTTAATAATTAGTAATTTTATACGGTAATTTTTCGGAGTTATAAAACAGCAGATGAAATTCTTTTTTCGTAAAACTCATTTAAGGTTTTATTTTGGGGTATTATTATTTTATTTTGCTATCGGTTATCCTTTTCTTCTATATTTCAGCCGGAATCCCAATAAATATTTCACAAAAATTGTGTTTTTAAGAAAATGGATAGGGACATTGGCCATGTACACTTCGGGTTTTCGCGTAAAAGTGCATTTTGAAGAGGATATAGATTGGAATAAAGGTCCTTATGTCATTTCCCCCAACCATTCTTCTTTCTTAGATATTAACATCCTCAACCTTATAGCAAAAAAAGAGTTTTCATATATAGGGAAAGAAGATCTACTTAAAAACCCTGTAACAAGAATATTTTTTAAAACAATTGATATTCCTATCAATCGAAATAGCAAAACTTCAGCTTTCACAGCCTTTAAACGGGCTAACAAATTACTTAAAGAAGGAAAAAGCATAGTTATTTTTCCAGAAGGAAAAATTGAAGATATCTACCCTCCTAAAATACAAGAGTTTAAAAAAGGCCTATTCCGATTGGCTACAGACAATCAAGCTCCTATCCTACCTGTCGTGATTCACGATGCCTGGAAAGTATATTGGGATGATGGGAAAAAATATGGTACGAGACCAGGAATTATCCATGTTAGTGTTTTAAAACCTATCTCCACAGACATGATAAGGACCAAAGAACAGCTCATCACATTAGAAGCTTCTACCCGGGAAAGAATGCTCCGGGTTTGGCGATATGAATAAAAATAAAGAAGCTAGTTCTGTGCCGTAATAAACTGATTAAAAGATAGGGACATTTATTTTATCATAAATGCAAAGAAAATCTTGGATTAGTCAATATTAATGTTATTTTTGCGAAAAGGTTAAATAAAATAGTGATATGTATTGGACACTTGAATTAGCTTCACATTTAGAAGACGCACCATGGCCTGCGACAAAAGATGAATTGATCGACTATGGCATTCGTTCGGGCGCACCCATGGAAGTGATTGAAAATTTACAGGCATTGGAGGATGACGGGCAACCTTATGAAAACATAGAGGAAATATGGCCTGATTATCCAACAAAAGATGATTTCTTCTTTAATGAAGATGAATATTAAGACAAAAAGTTGTCTGAAGTCAGCATAAATTTCAGACAACTTTAATACAATACACTTTGGCTTTAGCCCAGCTAAAGTATTATGAGTAATATTTTTATTATGAGAAAATTAAGTTTAACCTGTTTTTTTATTTTCACGATAGGTTCTCTTACTTTTTCTCAGGAGAAGAAAGCTGAATCTTCGAGTTATTTCGATTCTGAAAATTTCATTCATGAATTTATTGAGGACTTGTCGGACGACAGTATTGCTTTAGACATTATTTTAAGCCAAAAAGTTAAGCTCAGTGCGGGAATAGACAGAGAAAAAATTGATTACCTTATCGCCAGTTTACAAGAAATAAGATTTAATTTACAACTAAAAGATCCCGAAAAAATTATTATCACCCCCTTTACTAAACTTTCACGGCAAGAAAAACGGAATATAGATTTGGAAAAACACGCTCCGGAGGATGTATATTTCATCCAACACAATAAAAAGAATGTTTTTGCCATACTCCTTGGAGATAATAAAGTTTCCTCTTTTACCTTAGTCTCCAAAGGAAAAAATAAAAGCCACTTTGTAACTTATTAATTTTTGTACAAAGCATATTTTTAGCATATTTGCATATCTAAAATGAATTATATAAAAAACACATACGGGTGGTGGAACTACAATTTAAATTGCAGTGGCGCCTGAGTATAAATAAACATTGATGTTTTTAAATAATAGAAAGGCTTGCCACCACGGGTAAGCCTTTTCTATTAAATACAAGAACTGTATCTTTTAAAATAAATTTCTATGAAAGAAATACTTTCGCATTTATTTGATTATAAATCTTTTACATCCAAAGAGGCTTATACAATCCTCACCCATATTGCTACTGGTGAATATGATTCTCATCAAATTGCTGCCTTCATGACCATATACGGAATGCGGAGCATTCGTGTAGAAGAGCTAAGTGGGTTCAGAAATGCGATGTATGATCTTTGTCTCAAACTCGATTTTGGAGATTTCAATCTGATTGACCTATGCGGTACAGGGGGCGATGGGAAAGATACTTTCAATATTTCTACTCTGGCCTCTTTTATCGTGGCAGGTGCCGGCTATCATGTAGCTAAGCACGGTAACGTAGGTGTTTCTTCTTCTTGTGGTTCTTCCAATGTCATGGAATACCTGGGCTACTCTTTTAGCAAGGATCCAGAAAAGCTAAAAAAACAACTTGATAAGGCTAATATTTGTTTCCTACACGCTCCGCTATTTCATCCAGCGATGAAAACAGTAGCGCCTATCCGGAGAGCAATAGGAGTAAAAACATTTTTTAATATGCTAGGCCCCTTAACAAACCCCGCTAATCCAAACGTTCAGTCTGTAGGAGTTTTCAGCTTAGAGCTAGCCCGCCTGTATGGTTATTTATACCAAGGAACAGGAAAACAATACAGCATCATACATGCCTTAGACGGATACGACGAGATTTCTTTAACAGGTGACTTTAAAGTAATCAACAATCAAGGAGAACATTATTATGAAGTCAGTTCTTTGGGATTCGCCCCTGTAAAAAAAGAGGCGTTGAGCGGAGGAAAATCCATCGCTGAAGCTGTAAAAATATTTACCAATATTTTAAAAGGAAAAGGTAGTGATGCGCAAAATAATGTCGTGCTGGCAAATGCTGCTCAAGCTATCCGTACCTTTGAGCCTTCAAAATCTTTTGCAGATTGTTATTACGAAGCAGAAGCTTCCTTGTTGGACAAAAAGGCTTTAAAAAGCCTTGAAACTCTCCTCCACTATGCTTAAAAAAATAAAGATATGTGGAATGAGACAGACAGGCAATATCCAAGATATTGTCAAAAAACCCATTGACTATATAGGGTTTATTTTTTACCCTCACTCCAAACGCTACATCCACGATTTGGAAATCAGCAGTATTTCTATCCCTTCGCACATAAAAAAAGTTGGGGTTTTCGTCAATGAAAGTAATAAAAAGATTATAGACTTAGCAGAAAAACATGCACTCGACCTGATACAACTACATGGGAATGAATCAGCTGATGACTGTGCTTTTATTCAGCGAAAAGGATATAAAGTCATCAAAGTCTTTGGAATATATGACGGTTTTGAATGGCAGATACTGGATCCATATGAAAATCATGTCGATTATTTTCTTTTTGATACGCAGAGCAAACAATATGGAGGTACAGGCAAAACCTTCAATTGGGACCTTCTAAAAAGTTATACTTTACATATCCCCTATTTTTTAAGCGGAGGCATAAGTTATGAAAATTTTAATGAAGCTCTCTGCCTCAATGACGATCGGTTATACGCTTTAGATATAAATTCAAAATTTGAAAAAGAGCCGGGGCTGAAAAACATAGAATTGATTGGTAAAATATTAGAATATAAACAGAAATGAGCAAGTATACAGTTGACAAAAATGGATATTATGGTCCTTTTGGTGGTGCTTACATACCTGAAATGCTTTATCCTAATGTGGAAGAGCTTCGAAAAAATTATTTAAGCATTATAGAAGATAAAACTTTCAAAAATGATTTTCATCAACTGCTTAAAGATTATGTAGGCCGCCCTTCGCCTCTCTACTTCGCTAAAAGATTATCGGAAAAATATCAGACAAATATATTTTTAAAACGTGAAGATCTCAATCATACGGGAGCACATAAAATCAACAATACTATAGGTCAAATATTATTAGCCGAGCGGTTAGGCAAAAAGCGCATTATTGCCGAAACAGGTGCAGGACAACATGGAGTGGCTACGGCTACGGTATGTGCTTTGAAAGGAATGGAATGTGTAGTATATATGGGCGAAGTAGACATAAAAAGGCAAGCGCCTAATGTAGCAAGAATGAAGATGATGGGAGCCACTGTAATCCCTGCTACATCCGGAAGCCGTACGCTTAAAGACGCGACAAATGAAGCTTTGCGGGATTGGATTAACCATCCATTAGACACACATTACATCATTGGTTCAGTAGTAGGCCCTCATCCTTACCCAGATATGGTAGCTCGATTTCAATCGGTAATTTCCCAGGAGACTCGCACTCAACTCTTTACACACACAAAAAAAGAATTTCCTGATTATGCTATCGCTTGTGTAGGTGGGGGGTCGAACGCTTCAGGTATGTTTTATCATTTCTTGGATGATCCTGAAGTAAAACTAATTGCTGTAGAGGCAGCAGGCTTAGGAACAGACACCGAAAAAACAGCAGCAACTACAAAGCTGGGAAAAGAAGGTGTATTGCACGGGAGCCGCTCTCTATTAATGCAGTCCCCAGATGGACAAGTCATAGAGCCTTATTCCATCTCTGCCGGTCTAGATTATCCCGGCATCGGTCCCCAGCATGCTTGGTTGTTCAAAAGTGAAAGAGCATTATATGCCCAAGCTACAGATGAAGAAGCTATGCAAGCCGCTAAATTACTCACTCAATTAGAAGGCATCATACCCGCCATTGAAAGCGCACATGCCTTAGCTTATTTAGAAAAACAAACCTGGAAAAAGGAAGAAACCCTTGTGATTTGCTTATCAGGACGTGGAGATAAAGACTTAGATAATTACATGAAATATTTCGATTTATAAAATCATGACTACTAAAATAAAGAAAGAAAGAAAACATTTATTATCCATCTATTATACAGCAGGATATCCATACTTGGACAGCACACTGTCGATCGCCGAAGAGCTTCAGAAGTCTGGTGTGAATTTCTTGGAAATAGGCTTTCCGTATTCTGATCCGGTAGCAGACGGCCCCACTATACAGTACAGTTCACAAGTAGCCCTTAAGAATGGGATGACTTTATCCGTGTTATTTAAACAATTACAATCCCTTCGGGATAAAGTACAAATACCTGTATTTCTAATGGGCTATTTAAACCCTGTTTTACAATATGGCGTAGAAAACTTTTTAAAATCCTGTCAGGAAGTAGGCATAAAAGGTGTCATTCTTCCGGATATGCCTCTCTATGCCTATGAAAATGAATTTAAACCTCTTTTCGAAAAATACGATATAAGCTTAGTATTTCTGGTCACTCCTCAAACTTCGGAAGAACGAATCCGAAAAATAGATCGGCTTTCGAAAAGCTTTATTTACTTACTGTCTTCCAATTCCACTACGGGAAAACACCTAAATGTAGATGCAGAAACAGAGGCTTACTTCAAACGGATCGGGGAAATGAAACTCAACGCGCCAACAATAGTAGGATTTGGTATTTCTGATAAAAACAGTTTCGAAAATGCTGTAAAACATACCAATGGAGCCATAATTGGCAGTGCGTTTGTCAAGCAGCTGCATAATTCGGATGAGTACCTAAAAAAAATAAAACCGTTTATCGAAGAAATCAAAAAGTAACCTGAAATTTATTATTAGTAAATATATTTTGGTGAATTCAGGATAATAAATATACCCCTTATATCTATTATAGGATCAAAAGGATGTTGTTCTCGGAGGGGTTATACAGACCTGTTCTTATAGCGTTGCTCACTTATCTACATGTGAACAGGGTTAAACAACAGCTTGTTTGCTCCAAATTATTATAGTCAAAAAGCGTTTCGTTTCACATGTGCTTTGTTATAAACTATGCCATAAGTGTCAAAACTAACTTTTAGAAGAAGGTAAATAACCTATAGATAAAACGGAACACATCTTGTTCGGCTATTTAAATAAAGAAGTTCGTTCCAAACTATATGTAGTTTAAAGTTTTTTACAAGTTGGTTAGCGCAATACACTATTTTAGGCCCTTCTTTACATGTTAAAAAAAGCCTTTTTTAATTAAGATGGTGCCAAATCTGTTCAATTCCGTCCATAATTCGTTTACATTCTATTCTGCCGTTATGTTTGGGTTATTCGCTTTGGTATTCCTTCGAGGAAAAAGGAATATAAAATAAGGCAGGAAAGTCCTGTCTGGTGAAAACATAAACAAGAGAACAATGGCAAAAAAGTAAACGCACTTATCTCTTTTTCGTTGATGAAAGATGATGAGTTATGGGTAGCTACAGAAATAATAGTGACTGCTATGAAAAATAATGATAGATTTCCGGAACTGGCCCCAGAGCTGAGTAGTATTCAAAACTTACTGGATGATTTTACTTTCAAATTAACATGAGCCCGAAAGCACGGATCCCGAAAAGATATAATTCTTAAAAATGAGAGCAAGAAATTATTGATAGAAGCTTTACAAAAACTTGGGTATTATGTTAATTTTATAGCTAACGGACATTTACCTACCATTTTGAACTCAGGTTTCCCTGTAAATGCAGCTACAGCTCTTATTACTATCCCATCAAGTGCCAGACAGATAAAGCTTTCCGACAGAAGACAGATGAGACAAGTACGGTTAGATTTTAGAAAACAAAAACAGGTGCTGGTTTACGAATACATGTATCGTAAAAATGGGGATGAAAAGTGGTCAGATCGTTTGATCACTACTTCTTCACGGGGCAACATAATCGCACCTTTGGAACAGCCTTTTGGTATGAAATAAAAGTACGCGCTGTAAATACAAAAGGAGCCGGAGACTGGAGTGACACAGTGAGATGGTTAATGCGGTAAAGAACTTCTTCTATTTCAGAATTTGATTTTATTTACATGTAGGACGGATATAGTATACAAATAGAGGCAGGAGAAAATCAATTTTCTTCTGCCTCTATTTACTATCAATTATCTTATTAGACTTTCTTTTTAATTTCCGTCGTTCCTCCTCCATCTAAAGACATATCATGGGGTTTATTGCTTTTCCACGCTCCTTTAGTAAAGTCCGGAATACGGACTGTTTTTGAATTCTTTTTAACAGACTCTAAACTTAACGGAAAAATAACGCTCCAGGAAGCTGCATCATAAACATCTTGGTCTAAAGGCAATCCATTTCTCAAGCAATCAATCAACCGCCAATCCATCATAAAATCCATTCCTCCGTGACCTCCTACTTTTTTTGCTTGCTCACCAATAAATTTCACCAATTCGGGAGTATATTTATCGTATAGATCTTTCAATTCATCTTCACTCACAAAACTATGGCCGAAAGCAATTCCTTCTTTTGGATATTTTTGAGCAAATCCTTTGGTACCACTTAAGGCATGAAGACGTGAATACGGACGCGGTGAAGTGACGTCATGCTGGATCATCATCGTTTTCCCTTTATTAGTCTTAATGACGCTGGTATTCATATTGCCTCTGTAATTTTCTCCCGCAAACTCTTGGAAAAAAGAATCTGTAGCGGCAAGTTCTTTGGCTTTTTTCCCCATCATAAAGTCATCTGATGCCATAGACACCATGTGGGTCATTACATCCCCTCTGTTAACATTCAGGCATTGGGCAATGGGCCCTAACCCATGTGTAGGGTATAGGTTTCCATTTTTAGTGGCATTTTCCTTCAACCTCCACATATCTGCGTATCCATTTTTATTGAAGTTCAGATCGAGCAGATCATGAATATAAGCTCCTTCGGCATGTATCAACTCTCCAAAAAGACCTTGTCTGGTCATATTCAAGGTTAACATTTCAAAGAAATCATAGCAGCAGTTTTCAAGCATCATACAATGCTTTTTGGTACTCTCAGACACTTTGACAACTTCCCAACAATCTTTGACCGTCATTGCGATAGGAACCTCACTTGCAGCATGAGCCCCTGCTTTCATAGCTTCTATACTCATCTCAGCATGATATTCCCAAGGTGTACAGATATATACAAGATCTAACTCCTCATCTTTAAGCATAGTTTTCCATCCATTTTCACCGGAATAGATCTTTGCTTTCGGCATATTCTTTTTATCCAAAATTCCTTGTGCTTTTTCAGCTCTATCTTTCTGCTTATCACACAGCGCTACGATATCCACCCCTTCTATATAAGAAAGGCGGTCTACTGCCCCCGGCCCACGCATACCTAAACCTATTATTGCGACCTTTACAGTGCCAATTTTAGGAGCTGCATATCCTGTCATATTAAACTTAGGCGCTAAATTAACTTCATCAGCCAAAGTTGGAAGTGAAATCGCTGCACCGGAAAGAATACCGGCCGATTTCAAAAATGTTCTTCTATCTGTTTTCATAATCTATACTTTTTATAAACAGGTAACTTATGTAAAGTCATAGGTTTACCAAGCCGCCTTACTCACAAGTATAAAAGGAATAAACGAAAAATAAAAATACAATCTTCACGCAAACGATTGTCAAAAAAGCACTTATCGTTATTTTATTTGTAAACCAATTTCATTTTATAATGAAAAACTTTTTTTGATTATTCCAATAAAAAAGCAAACCCGGCAGTGCCGGGTTGAACATTTTTTCCATAGATAAATGCAATAAAAGAATCTTTATTCCTGTTTTAACATATTGCGGAAATTCTCTGCACTTATTTTTATATCTTCATAATTATCATCCCAGTTATATTCATATTCGGCTGAAATATTTCCTTGGAATGTCTGTCTTTTTAATTCAGCTATAATCGCCTTTATATCGGATACCCCTTCCCCCCAGTGGACGTCATGGGCCTTCGGATCCTGCTCATTTAAATCTTTCATGTGTAAGTTAAACAGCTTTCCTTCGTACTTCTGAAGACTTTCGACAGGATCCAGACCTGATCTTACCCAATGGCCTATGTCTGCACAAGCTCCTACATACGGGCTATCTGCTTTATCAATGGCTTTCAGCACAACCTCCGGATCCCAATAATGCGTCGGTTTTGGATGATTGTGAATACCTACACGTATTTTATATTCCGAAGCCAATTCCCCTATTAAAGGAAGAAACTGTTCATCAGGCTCTATATTCAAAAATTCCACCCCGAACCCGGAAGCAAATTCAAACAGTTCTTTCCAGCCTGCCTCATCATCGGCTCCTACTACACCTAAACCCAAAAGCTTGACGTCATTCTCTGACAGTACGTCCTTGACAAAGGCCTTTCCCTCTTCACTGAGCTCTGCAGAGAGCTCCTCCTCTATATCTTTACTGAGCCGTTGCCCAAAATATCCTTCTATTGATTTTAATCCGGCATTCTTAGTAAACTCTACAGCTTCTTCAAAAGTGTACCGGTTAAAAGAATAAGCTTGAGCAGAAAGATCCCACCCTAATGCTTTTTCAGGGAGTTTCTGCGCTTTACAAGCCTGCATAGAACATAAAACCAGCAAAGCTGCTAAAGGCATCAATAGGTGTTTGAACACATTGGTTTTTCTCATAGTAAAATGGGTGTTTAAGTCACTAAAATATTCATTGAAATAAATAAGAAAGAACTAATCTCGTTATAATTGATCAAAAAATAAAAAAAGAGGCCAATTAGTTTTTTACCTCACATCAATCAACACCCCTAATCACCGAGACGTTTCTTTAGCCAAAGCTAAAGCCTGAGTAGTAATATAATATTTTGTAATCATATTGGCCACTTCCCAATCCGGCATTTTCCCATCTTCTATATATTTAAAAAAGCGGTTAGCTACCTGAGAAAAGTGCTCTTCATGTCCTTCAATTAAATTCTCTGGAACATTTACTTCTAAACCGAAATTACTTTCTTCAAGTGTGACTCCCGGATATTTTTCTTCAATACTATCAAAACCTTTTTTTATTTGCTCTAATTCTAGGGAACTAAAAGCCTGTTCATCGACCGGCTCTATGTATAGCTTAGGTTGAAAGTCCTGTTCTTTGTCTTGCCTGATAGAAATGGTGGAATGGGTACCTTTGATCTGTGAAAAATGTGTATCCCCCATGCCTTCTTCTGCTTCAAAATCCCACTCGACTTCAACCTCGGCAAAAATATCTTTGACAGAGTAGATCATTGAACCATTTGCGTAAATATTTAAATTATCATCATTCCAGTCTTTGCGTAAATATTCTGGAATAGAGTCAAGTTCTGTAGATTTTTCGAATTGAGATTTAGAGATTAAAGTAGGCCATCTTTTGGCTGAATGTAAAGCAATATCGCTGGTATGATTTATCGCTTGTTCAGGAAAACACTGCCAATGTATTAAATCAACAAAATGTGTAGTAACATCGACTATTCCTTCTCCCTGTTGTTCCACATCGTAATACCATCCTGGCCGGATTAAAGGGTTTCCGGACACCTCTTTATAAAAATGATGTACACTCCTCTTTATAACCGAAGGGTTGTCTGGGCTTCCTTCTATTATCTCACCGAAAATATCGTCATTATGTATTAATTCTTTTTGTAATACAGAATATATATTGAAACGCTCGGTCATGATATCGTATAATTGCAGATGATTTCTTTCTGCATTTTGGAATGCTTCTAAAAGCACTTCAAACCCCTCTGTGTCAATTGCCATGGGTTTATCTGACAGTACATGTAATCCTGCTTCTATAGATTTTTGAATATATTCCGTTTTGTTTTTATTGTTTCCGGCGAGAATCACCACTTCTCCTTTCTTATCTTGAATCATTTTTTCAAGAAAATCATTCCCGGTATACACTACCTCATTCCAATGCGTAGGATTGTCAACACGGTTGTTAAACTGTTTAATAAGCGCCAAATGTGTTTCTAATTCAGCTCCTTCCGGTGCGTACACATATACATTGGTATCTACCCCTTCTAACTTATTTTTTTGTATAAGAGAAGCATGAAAATGGCCTGGATCGAGGGTCAGCAAAGTAATATTTTCGTTGTTTTCTTCCTCCCCATTATCAGATTGACAACCCGCAGTCAGGCACAATACAGAAATAAAAATTAAAAATCTCATTGTTAAAAATTTTATATATCACACTTTTTTACTGTTTTGGCACTTTCTTTATCCAAATACAAGATGGCGTTTTTATGCTGCCTTAATATCGTAGAAGGAAATTTAGAATTGATCGGTTCTTTCAAGGTTTTATATACCGCTTCCTGCTTTGTAGCACCTGGAACCATACAATACAAATATCGCGCACTTATCAACGCTGGAATAGTTAACGTAACGGCATGGGAAGGCACTTCTCCGAAAGTAAGAAAACATCCGTCGTTCACCTGTTGTTGACGGCTTTTTTCATCGAGGTCCACAATCTTTACTAACAAAGGATCGTCAAAATCAGCGATATGAGGTTCATTGAACGCAATATGCGTGTTCTCTCCTATTCCCATAAAAACAATGTCTATAGGCTTTTCTTTCAAGAGATCCGCATAGCGCCGGCATTCTTGTTCTATATCTTCTGCATCTCCTTTTATGTAATGAAAATTGCTTACCTCCGCTTTATCAAATAATTTTTCTCTCAAAAATGTAGCAAAGCTCTGAGGATGTTCGGTAGGCAAACCAATATATTCATCCATATGGAATATTTCGAGCCGCGACCAATCAATTTTTGGATCTTTTATTAATCCTTCTAAAAATTCATTTTGAGAAGGAGCAGACGCAAAAATAACTCGCACATATCCTTGTGCTTTTTGTAATTCCTGAATTTTCAAACTCGCCATGCGGGCAGCATCTATGCCCATTTCTTTCCGAGTTTCGTATTCTTTAACTTGTAGGTTATCAACCTGTTTACTTTTTATTTGCATTTTTACTTTTTAAAACATCAAATGAATAACATAAAATGTGTAGGTACCCGTAAACACAAAAACCACTCTCTCCCCTTAATTCAAATTATTTATTATTAAAAACATCTGTTAATTCGTAATTTTCTATTATCTGGTTTTCTCGTATTCAAACTCTTTTCTACGTATAAACCTTTTGAAAGGAGCTTTTAGCTCTTTCTACCCCATGACTTACCATAACTCTATGGGTTAATTCCTATAAAACCTTTGATTTTCTTTATGAATAATATCTATTGGCATAAAATAATCTTTATCACTCTTCTCTCCAAACATGGTAAACCTGTATAAAGTTTTTATTCCCCGGTAAGCTTGTTCTTGAGGTTTTTCACATATCAAGAAATCAATCGTCCCTTTGTTAAGGCATTCTATATTCTTTTTTAAGAAGTCATACCCTACTAAGAAAACATCTCTCTTGCCGTGTTCTTCTAAAAACTTTGCCACTAATGACACACGGGAATTTGTTACAAAGACCACCTTGATATCGGGCTCTTCTTCAAAGAGCTTTAGCAAAACTGTCTTCACCGATAAGTAATCTGTTTGATAAATATTCCGTTTTAATATGGCTTTTTTTTGTTCTTTTTTAAAATAGTTAATGAATCCCTCTTCCTTCCGTAAAATGTGGTGATCCGACTCTATATCTTTTGATATATTTAATAAAAGGACTTCATCTTTTTCTGTAATCAGGTAATTAATTAAATGAGCTGCTGTAAATCCACTATAGAATAAATTAGGTCCAAAATAGCTAAGACTCTTTTGGTTGGGGATATCAGAATTTATAAAAACAAACGGAATATCGTTTTTCTGGCAAACTTTTGTAAACGCTATAGTTTCCTTGATAAAAGCCGGAGCGAGGAGTACGCCATCAATATTACTTTCCTGTAAAATTTTTTGTGATTGTGAGATAAAAGAATTTTTATCGTTCATATCGTAAAAAAGCTTAATCACTTCCACATTATAAGGCTTAATTTCGTTTTCTGCCTGTATAATCCCGTCTAAAGGCACTTGCCAATATTCTGTTTCTTCTGACACCTCCGGAATCAACGTATAAAATCGTAATGTTTTGGCTGTAGCTAACCGGCTCGCCAAATGATTGGGCTTATAGTCCAATTCTTTGATGATTTCATTTATCTTCTGTTTGGTTTTTTCCGAGACTCCTGTCCTATTGTGCAAAACCCTGTCCACAGTAGCTATTGAAACATTGGCCCTCCGTGCTATTTCTTTAACTCCTACAAGCTTCTTTTCTTTTTTACTCATGAGTGAATATCAATGTTGAACCTACAAAACTACTGATTATACCATACATTTGCCACAAGCTGATTATGCCGGATCGGATTGGTGTACAATTTCACCTTCGATCATAGTCAGACTAACCTGCAAATCTTCATTAAAAAACACTATATCTGCATCTTTCCCTTGGGCGATCGATCCTTTCTTACCATCTACTCCCATGATTCTTGCTGGCGTCAACGACATCATCCGTACAGCTTCCACAATAGGTACATCTGCCAACTGTATCATATTTTTGATCAAAAGATTTGTAGTGGCTACACTACCGGCAAATGCACTTTTATCCGGTAATTTTGCCACCCCATCTTCCACGATCACCTTCAACCCTTCCTTAATATTTCCTAAAACACTTTCTCCGGGAGGCATTCCTGCTCCGCGCATAGCATCAGTGATCAAGGCTATCCGATCTGGCCCTTTGATTTTATAGATTAACTTCAATAACGATGCAGGCAAATGAATACCGTCCACAATAATCTCCACATCCATTTCATCCAGCAAAAATGCGCTTTCTATAACTCCTGCATAGCGGAAAGCTTCCCTTCTACTCACACCTGACATCCCGGAATAAAGGTGGGTAGCCAGACTATAGCCCGCTTCCATTGCCGGCAATACTTCTTCATATATAGCGTCGGTATGCGCTAAGGCAACCCGTATTCCCTGCTCTCTTATATATTTGGCAAAATCTAAGGCTCCGGGCAGTTCAGGAGCTGCACTCCACCTGCTAATTGAATCTCCATATCTCTGAACCACCTCTTTATATTCTGAAGGATCCGGGTTACGGATATATTTTGGATGTTGAGCACCCCGTTGGCTCATCGCAAAGTATGGCCCCTCTAAGTGCATCCCGAGAAATTTAGCTCCTTTTGTATTTAACCGGTTTGCCTCTTCGTATAATTGCAGTGTTTTAAACAAGCCTTCTCTTTCACTCGTCAGTGTAGTAGGGTTCATCGCAGTCGTACCGTAACGGGCATGGCACTCTGCTGCCTGAAGGAAGCATTCAGTAGAGCCATCCATAAAATCGTGACCGCCCCCACCGTGCACATGAATATCGATAAAACCCG
>JAJYRG010000019.1:0-12594 GCA_021794195.1 Bacteroidota bacterium | reverse complement strand
GTAGTAGGGTTCATCGCAGTCGTACCGTAACGGGCATGGCACTCTGCTGCCTGAAGGAAGCATTCAGTAGAGCCATCCATAAAATCGTGACCGCCCCCACCGTGCACATGAATATCGATAAAACCCGGCGATACGTACTGTCCTCTCGCATCAATAATTTCCGCATCAACACTCTCCACCAATTCACTATTGCCTATATAGGTAATTTCCCCCTCTTTAATTAAGAGAACAGCCTCTTCCAGTAACCTGTATGAAGTGAGTACTTTGCCGTTGATGATTTTTATTGTTTCTGCCATAGATAGTATGAATTATACTTTTGGTTCCCAGCCTTTTTCATATTCTCTAGACCAATAGTCTTTCATAGCTTTCTTGTTATTGACAATTCTTCCGTTCTTCGGATCGATATCAAGGCTCGTTCCTGCTCTTTGGGCGATATTTCCTAATTGGACCAGGAGAGTACTTTTGTGTCCTCCTACAATATCCGAATTCAATGCAGTCCCATTTTTAATGGCATCAAAGAAGTTTTGAATATGAATAGCGTCCAGAGCTTGTGAAGGATTGGTCAGGCTGGTTGCATCGACTTTCACATCATTTTTCACTTCTTTCACCACATTACTTTTCAAATCGTATATTTTATATGCATTGCCGCCATCTATTTGTAGAGAGCCTTTTTCTCCATAAAATATTACACCTACTGTTGACCCCTCGGTTTTCATTCCGTTACAGCTCCTACCTTCCCAAGTGATACTGGCTTTATCTTCAAATTCCATACTTATTATCTGTGTGTCCGGCGTTTCCCAGTCATCTTGATAGACATACCTCCCTCCGGCAGAAGCCACTTTGGTAGGATAGTCTACTTGCAGGCCCCAGCGGGCGATATCAACAAAGTGGGTTCCATTGTTTAACGCTTCTCCGGTACCCCAATGCCAAAACCAATGCCAATTATAATGTAAAAAATTGTCTTTGTAAGCCTTTCTCGGAGCGGGTCCCTGCCATAGGTCAAAATCTAGCCAAGAAGGTACCTGAACTTCTTTTCCAATGCCTATGGACGGGCGATTATTGGTATACCATGTCCGTGCGAAATAAGGCTTACCGATAGCACCATCATGCAATTCCTTGATGGCGGCCACGACATTCGGCCAAGACCGTCGCTGATTTCCCATTTGGATTACATTTTTGTGTTTATTTACCGTTTCGATCAAGAGTTCACCTTCTCTTGGGTTGTGGCTACAAGGTTTTTCTAAATACACATGCTTACCGGCCTGCGATGCCAAAATAGCAGCAGGAGCGTGCCAATGATCCGGAGCGGCTACTACCAATGCATCTACTTTGGAGTCTTCTAAAGCTTTTCTAAAATCTTTTTCACCTTTTGCTGTTTCTTCTTGCCTTTGTTTCACTGTTTTCATACAGCTTTCGATGGCCCGGGAATCTACATCACAAATATAAGATACTACCGAATTGGGCTGCATGGCAAAATTGTTGGCTAATGCTTTTCCACGTGCATTCACCCCCATAACTGCTATATGGAATCTTTCATTCGAACCTAAAATTCTTTTATAACTTTTTGCACTAAAAGCCGGAAGTACTCCGCCTACTGAAATTGCTGCGGCACCTAAAGTAGCTTTCCGAATAAAATCTCTACGTGAATCTTTCATACTGTTATATTTAAATTATTTTATAATTGTCTCTAATGGTGTGGAACTACCCTTATTTTCTTTACTGCGATCTGCTGCTTCTATAAAAGCGCAAATCTCCAACGTTTCCTGTGGATCTACAGGAGCTACACCGGAATCGAAAAATTTAACAATCTCTTTCAACAAAGGGTCATACCCTTTGAAACTGCCTAATTTGAGGTTGCTTTTTTTTCCAAAAACCGTCCCCCCATAATCCGACTTTCCCGATCGGGTACCTCTAAATGTACCTATGCGTCCATCTTTCCACTTACCGACCAGCACATCGACATCCTCTTGATGAACTCGGGTAACAGACTCACAGCCTGTCCCCATAATCGTAAATAGCATTTCTATACCATGTATTCCATACCAAAACATATCGGGATGTGTAGCTTCCAAATGTGCCGGACTATAGGTGTGGGCTCCTAATATTTCACCCACTTCTCCATTCAAAACTTTATCCATTCCATTAATATACCTCAAAGAAGAAGAAGAGAAAATAGCCACATTTTGCTTCTCCGCCAGATCAAAAATAGCCTTAGCGTCTTTATAAGAGGCAGCAATAGGTTTGTCAATAAACATACGCTTCCCCGCTTTGAGTACGGGAATGGCTTGCTCTAAATGTACACGGCCATCATTACTTTCTAAAAGGACCACATCAACCTTCTCTAATAAAGCTTCAATAGAATCTACAATTTCAACACCTTGTTCTTTGACATTTTTGGTATACTCGGGCACCCTGTCTACTGAAGACTTAATATTTTTACTGCCTTGCGGGTAAGCGGCTACTACCTTGTAACCCAAAAACTCTGTATTTGAAGTATTTGAGTTTAAAGACTTGGTAAAAGCAACACTATGAGACGTATCTAATCCTATGATGCCCACTCTTTTACCTTTTTGTGAGTTTTTAAATGGCCCTGCATATGCTCCGTGAAAGCCCAAACTTAACCCCGCCCCCGTGAAAGCTGAAAGCTTAATAAAATTTCTCCTGTTTAATTGTTTCATATAGTTTTATTTATAACTGTTTTAACATCAATTCTTTATCAACAGATTGTTTAAATAACCTAATCCCATCATCAAGCTTCTCGGGTGATGATAATTTTCAATACGTTCCCCTTCTCCTTTCTTAAATATATGCCTATTTCCTCCTATTTTCCAAGGTTTCAAAAAGCGATCTTTCTGAACAAAATTAGAAACTACATAATTATACATTTCATCATAAAACTCTATTGCCCAAGCATCTTTTTTATGATCTATCAGAATTAATAAGCCTATCAGTACTTCATGCTGTGCCCATAGTACTTTATTCAAATCCCAAGCATTCGCTTCTATATCATTCAAACAATGAAACACCCCTCCATATACATCATCCCAAGCAACTTCAACATGCTTTTTGAATCTTTCTGCCGATACATCAAACAAATGAGTATCCTTTCGCCTTCTCGCTTCGTCCATCAGCATCCACAAAGATTCTATGGCATGTCCAATATATACAAACTGGGACATTGCTCCTTTGACCGGTTGCATATCTCTATTCAACACCTCAAGCATAAGATTATGTGGAGGTACCTGATGCTTTTCTATTAGAGCATCAATACACTTATCCGAAATATTTTGTATAACGTGATCTTCTTTTATTTTCAAAAGCCCTGTACACACCCTGAGGATTATCATCCAATGTCCTAAAACAATTGGAGCATCCTGAAAAGACGGATCAGGCGAATATTGCAATTCATAAGTATACTCTGTTTCTTCATACCGTTTCATACAGTTAATCAAGATATCTTTCGACTTTTCCCAATACTTTTCATCTTTTACTGCTTGAGAATACATAGCTAAAGCTTCGGCAACAAAAAGATTCCCATAAATATCCGGTTTTTTTTCAGAAAGAGGTTTTCCTTTCTGATCATAAGCCCATGGCCAAAGTTTACCCACCTCTTCATTTACCTTTAAAAGTAATGCAACTGTTTTTTCAGCATTATGGCGATACCGTATGTCTTTATCAAGATTAACGTATAAATAAGAATATACCCATACTCCACGGGCGTCGTACCAAGTCCGTTTGTCGGTACTGATATTCCGCCCGGAATAAGATGTATTACACTTAAAACCTCCAAACTCATGGTCAAAAACATATTGATCAATAAAAGGCAGGTAGTCATCAAACAGAAAGCTCTTATACTCAGACACTAATTCGGAAATAGATTTTCCGGCTAATTTTAGAGTATTTGTATATTTCTTATTTATTTTCTTCATACGTTTTTATGATCCTTTTTCTTGACTGTGTGAACTCCCTCCTGATATAGTCTTTTAAAGCTTTTTTGAGAAGAGATTCATAAGGATAATAGATTTACAACTTTTTATTTTGTGTACGTACCCGAATGTAGGGATTATTTTTTATAAATAAAAACTTTCTATGCATTTGGATTCAAATTTTATCGAATACCGTTCATCAGTGCAATAAACATCATTAGATATAACTTACTTTTTAATAGTTATTTACAGCTAATCATCTTCATTCAATGAATTTAATAAGTTTTCCACTTCTGGTTTTATTTTCTTTTTTGAAAAAAATGAAAAGCCTACATATATAATAAAGGAACTTATCAAGGGGCAAGCGATTTCTAATGCCAGAGATACACTTCCGAACACATTTAGCTTAATCAATATAAAAGTCAAAAACCCGCCTATAATAGACGCGATCGCGGCTTTACTATCGCTATGCTTAAATAAGGGGAGCAACCCCAAAATCATAGGGATTGATATAGGCCCCAATAACGCGGCAAACCAAGATACAATTAAACCGATCACTCCTCCAAAGGACTCGGATTGAAAGGCGATAAGCACCGTCAAAACAATAAACGAAAACGTAGTTATTCTGGCTAATAACAGCATTTTCTTCGCATTAAATGTTTTGACTTTTTTTATGATCAAAGGAAAGATATCCCGGGTTATTACCGATGAAATTGTATTGGCATCTGATGCTGTCATTGTCAATGTATTGGCAAACATAGAAGCCACAAGAAGGCCAAGCAGACCGGGCGGCAATAACTCCATCGCCATTAAAGAATACGACTGTTCAGGATTTTCCAATCCAGGTAAAAATATAGGGGCTGCAAACATCGGAAAGAAAAGAATCAATGGCCAGATAAGGTATAATACAGCGGACAGAAAAGCTGCCTTTTTCGCTTCGGAACCGGAAGGAGAAGAAATAAATTTAGTCGCGAGGTTCCATGTCCCGCCGCTATAACTAAAAAAATTAATCACTAAAAATGCAGCCGCAAACCCTACCGTATAAGGAGAATTAAACAAAGAAGAATTTTCTTCCGGAAGTTGCTCCCACATAGTGCTCACTCCACTGATGCCATCCCCTAAATGAATCAACACCATCACAAACATAAACACACCTGCAGCTACTTGAATAATAAAAGAAGCAAAATCGTTTAAAACATCTGCCCATATCCCTCCTATTGTCACATACAACAATGTTACTGCTCCTGAAATAATAATTCCAGTCATCATAGGAATTCCCGTAAATGCATGTAATAGAATACCTAAAGCAGCCCATTTCGCAGCGACGTCAAATAATTTGACAACTACGCCACTCCAGGCCATCACTTGCTGTGTCGGAACATTATATCGGGTAGCCAAATATTCAGTAGGCGATTGAATTCCAATTTTCCCCCGCAAACGTGCCCATCTGGGTGCAATAAAGATAATCGTTCCGATCATCGCCACAGCAATAGTAAAAGCCCACCATACGTAAATAGTAAATCCATGTGTATACGCTATCGATGCATACGCGACAAATACAGCTCCACTATAGCCCGAAACATGATGTGATATCCCCGACAGCCACCAAGGTAATTTTCCTCCAGCCGTATAAAAATCAGCTGATGATTTTACTTTAGTATAGCTGTAAATACCAATGCCTATTAAAATCAGAAAATAACTTATAAAAATGACATAATCTATGGTTTGCATAGTTTCATATTAAGGTTTACAATAAATTAATTTTAGTACCTGACTGAGCACTCTCATATATAGCGTGAATGACGCGGACTGATTTACTTCCCTCTTCTGCATTTATTAAAACTTCCTCCCCGTGTAATAAAAAGTTTATCATTTCTTTAATTTGGCTTTTATGTCCAGAATAATCAATAGACAGGGGATCAGCCACTCCTCCTCCGCTGCTAGGCTCTGCCGTTTCATTTTCTTCCAGAGAAGAGTTTGACACATTTTTAATATCCCACTTGGTTAACTCATTATCTTCCAAAACAGCACTTCCTTCTGTTCCGATTATTTCCAAACGTCTCGCATAACCAGGATAAGCAGCTGTAGAACACTCTATAGAGCCTAAAGCTCCATTTTTAAAACTCAAAATTGCTACTATAGTATCTTCCCCTTCAATAGTTTTATGTCTGATATTCGTTTTTACAGCCTGTACGGAAATCACTTCACCCATATACCATTGTAATAAATCAACTGTATGAATCCCTTGGTTTATAAGGGCTCCTCCTCCATCCATCAACAAAGTCCCTCTCCAGGCAGCAGAAGCATAATACTCTTCGGTTCGGCTCCATTTAACATAGGCGCTCCCTAACACGAGATCGCCAAATTGTTTTTTTTCTACAGCTGTCTTCAGTCTTTTAGTTGATGTATAATAGCGCGACGGAAAAATAACAGAAACTTTTACATTATATTTTTCAGCTTCTTTGATGATAATATCACAGCGCTCGGGAGTAATTTCTAAAGGTTTTTCTATAATACAATGTTTTCCTTTTCGAATACTCTCCAATGCAGGCTCCATGTGAAAGCCCGAAGCCGTACAAATACATACTACATCAATCCCTGGAGCTTCCAACAAATCAATTATAGAATCATATATTTTAGTTTGATATTTCTTGGCAAATTTAACTGCTTTTTCTTTTGAGCGGTTGAACACCCCTATTAACTCAGCGGATTCTAATTCAGAAATAGATCTTGCATGTAAATCAGCAATGGCGCCTGTTCCAATTATCGCAAAACCAACGTTAACATTCTCCTTTTTACTCATAATTTAACGCATTATTATAGTGTACGTACCCGAATATAGAAATTAATATTTACAATAAAACAATTTTTTATGTATAATTCTTTTCTTTGTTTTATTACCACCGTGTTTTTTAAATTTCATTTCCATACGTAAAAATAAAAAATACTATGTATGACTTATTGACTTTCAGTCAAATACTAACCTCTGCTTGTGTTTATAAGCACTTTTGTCTGCGAGTTTTAAAATCTTTTTTTTTTTGCAAGAACCTGTCTGATAATGAAAGCATAGCATTACTCCTCTTTATCCAAAAAGCTTTTCACGAAGTCATCATCATGCAGATCAGGATATTCTTCATAGACTCTGTCTATCTCCTCAAACTGCCCCGGGGACAAAACTTCTTTCGGATTGAGACACCATATTCCTTTGAGCAGCCCCTGTCTTCTCAGCACTTCATGTATCCCGGGGATACATCCCTGAAAATTATGTGCCGGATCAAAAAATGCGGCATTCGTATCGGTTACCGCGATACCCTTGGAAAGTAAGTATTGGCTTTTTTTCCCGTCCGGTTCTTTTTTAAAAGCCTTGATCTCCTCCATCAGTTCTACTGCCCTCCGGGTCCATACCGCCCAGTGCCCCAGCAGCCCTCCTTTAAAATCTACTCTGACAGTCTCACCGTTCACATTGAATTCATACGTGGTCAACAGATCGGCCACAATGTTATCGTCATTCCCGGTGTACATGGCGACCTCCTCCTTCCGGGGTGAATTGGCCAGGGCACGCATGACGTCCAGCGTCTGGTACCTGTTGAAGGAAGCACATTTAATGGCTTCAACATTTTCAATGTCCACAAATTCCCGCCAAAAATCGTAGGAAAAGATACGACCTCCCACAGAAGGCTGCAGGTAGAAGCCAAAAACCGGGATTACCGCAGCAACAGCTCTGACCCTGTCGAGTATTTCCTGTTCTGTCCAGTTCTGCAGCCCGCCCATGCTCAACAACCCCATGTCGTAGCCCAGGTCCGCTGCGATTTCTGCCTCTTCAACAGCCTGCTCCGTAGGACCACATATACCGGCTATCTTAATAAAAGGCCTTTGCAGAGCAGCTTTTTCTATTTCTTCCGCTGCCAGGGACAGTACTTTTTCGAAAAGATTGATTTCAGGATCCCTGATTTCAAACTGTGTGGAATGCACGGCCACAGCGACCCCACCCGCACCGCTTTCCATATAATAACGGGTAAGCCGTCTCTGGCTGTGCTCGTCCAGTGTACGGTCCTCATGTAAGGCCAGAGGGTGGGCGGGGATTACTACTCCCTCATGCAATAATGCTTTCAGTTCTTTTGTTAAATGTTTCATTAAAACTTTCCTCCTCTTTCTTGAAAATGTGTGGGTTTATCCAGTTCTTCCCCGCCGTTCAGCAGCCACTGGGCAGTAATATCGATAATCTCCCGTATTGTCACCTTAGGATAGCCGAAAAGTTTATGGCATTCCGATGCATTGTTGAGTAGGGCCGTGCCTTCGGCTTCGTATTGAAATAAAGGTTCCTTTTCAAATAACTTTCCAAATTCTTTGGCCACCCATCGGACAGATAAAGTCTCAGGTCCGGTCACATTGAGCATTTTCGCCGGTGAAGTGCAGTGCAGAAGAGAACGGACAGCGATCTCGTTGGCATCTCCCTGCCAGATGACATTGACGTTCTCTGTACGTAAATCTATCGGCTTTTCCGAGAGAACAGATTTGGCTATCTCCATGATTACCCCGTATCTAAAATCAACAGCATAGTTCAAACGGTATATCAACATAGGTGTACCGTTCTTTTTTGAAAAATACTGGAATATCCGCTCCCTGCCCAAGCAGGACTGTGCGTATTCACCGATGGGCTGCGGAGGAACATCCTCATCCACCCCGCCTTCGTTCACTTTGACAAAAGGCAGAACATTGCCTGAAGAAAACGCAACGATATTCGAGTTTTTAAACTTTTCGGCCACACGCCCCGGAAGGTATGTATTCATTGCCCAGGCAAAATCTTCATTATCGACCGTCCCGAATTTATGACCGGCCAGATATATGACATTCTCTACCTCGGGGAGCGCCTGTAAACCCTCTTCGTCCAATAAATCACAGGGGATGGCCGTTACGCCACTGGCTTCCACTTCCTTTTTTGCACGGGGGTCTGAAAACCGCGATACCCCATACACTTTAGCTTCGGATCCTGCTTCCTTCAGGGCATCCACCAATAACCTGCCCATACTTACCCCCATCTTCCCCCCGATCCCCAGTAAAATAAAATCACCCTTTATTCCCTTTACATCCCGGATCAGATCCGCAGAGGGACGGGTAAGCTGTTCTTCAATTTTCTTTAAATCAACCATTATATTTTATTATAAAAACAATACTTTAAAATTTGTAAAAGCAAGGAAAAGAACCAGTGCAATTCCCAAAACGCCTGCAGCCTTCTGGAACATGTTATTTTTATTCCCGCCCATAATCTCTTCACTGCTCCCCACCAAAAATATAGATATACCGATAAAGGGAACCAGAAAAATCGTTACGCTCTGTGCTAAGACGATCAGTTCCAAAGGCAGTTTCCCAAAGCTGATGGCTATGACCGCGCCGAACAGCATAACTGCCCCTATAAACCCTTTGACATAATTACTGTTCAAACTGCTTGAAAACCCCAGCCCGTCCCCGAGCATGGCTCCCCCCAGCACTGCATTGCCGATCAGGGAGGAAAAAGAAGCCCCGAACAGGCCTATAAAGAAGAGATAGCTTGCAAAAGAGCCGAACAGAGGTTCCAAGGCCTTTGCCATCTGAGAAGCGGAGTTAATTTCAACTCCCTGTGGGTGCAGAACGGCCGCTGCACAGACCAGCACGACCATGCTTATCACGCCCAACAGCAAAATCCCCACTGTACTGCTCAGCTGCGCATATTTGGAAGAATCGCTACCTGCTGTCTTTGTTTTCCTTTTCTCCTGTACCAGATACGCCTGATAAAAAGCACCGACCAGAGAGAAGCATGAAGCAATAAAGGCCACGATCAGGCCGACCGATCCTTCAGGGACAGCAGGCTTCAGCCCTGAAAGGATATCTGAAACAGAAGGCTGTATAACTATCGCTGTGGTTACAAAACAGAACAGCATTATCAGGACCAGGGTCAGCATTACCTTTTCCAGCATCTTATAAAAAGAGTGGAAAAACAGCAGTAATATCCCCAGCAGGTTGAACAGGACAATCCAGATTTTGGAATCTGTGCCGGTCGCCTCCCCGATGGCAATACCCAGACCTGTGGAGTTCCCCGCCTGAAAAGACGTGGACACTAAAAAAATACCGACACCTATAAGTATCCCTCCCCATTTCCCGGTCTTCTTTTTTATTAAGGTCAGCAGAGATTCGGAATTGTACTGACCGATACGGGCACTCATATTCGTGAAAACCAGCATAAAAAAGATGGAGACCACAATCACCCATATCAAGGAATATGAAAATTCACCGCCCATTTTTGAAGTAATGGTCATCTTGCTGGGACCGAAAACCAGAGCGGCCGTGATGATCCCCGGGCCTAGGACAGATAACCAGTTTATGCGTTTTTTCATATTCGTTCTTTATACGTTCATCGGTTCTTTTTGATCTCTTCCGGAGATATACGGTTCCCTTCTCCGAATTTTGAGTTCACATAATTCGCTATTGCAGATAGTTCTTCATCTTTTAAAAATGAAAAACTAGCCATGGGTTCATTGTACATTACCCCGTCTATCGGCTGCTTGCCGTCTGTCCCGTGCAGGAGGACATCGATGAACCTTGAAGGCTCTTTTACCCTTTGCGAGTTTTTCAGGGGCGGGAAATTACCGGGCACGCCCATGCCGTTGTCCTTATGACAGGACGAACAGAAGTTTTTGTATAGCAGAGCCCCGTCCAAGGCCAAAGTATCGGACCGTACGTCCTCTTCAATATACTCCTGAGGAGAAGAATTTATTTTTCTTATTCTCAAAATTCTATCGTCGCTGGTCAGGGGAAAACCCGGTTGAGGATTCCAATCATTGTTACTCGTAGATATATAAACATCACCGTTAGGGGCAGTTAGCACATCACGGATACGGCCGTATCTATTGGAGAAAAACACTTTTTCATCTGTTATGGCAGTATTGTTTTCTCCCAGCGTCAAAACGCGCAGGCTCTGACTCTTGAGTGTAACAAGAAGCAAGGAGTTTTTCCATTCAGGTATAGATCCGGAGTCGTAATAAGATAATCCTGCCGGCGCAATAACCGGTGTCCATGACCTTATAGGCTCTTCTATATCCAACCCTTTTGTTTTGGAGATTTCTGATTCTGTATCCACCATTCCCTCGACCAGGGGCCACCCATAATTCCGCAAAGGCTTGATTAAATTCACTTCATCTTCAATCGCATCCCCATGTTCTGAAGTGAAGATTTTTCCAGATTTATCCAGGGTAAGCCCCTGCATATTTCGGAAACCCCAGGCATACACATAACTATCTGCTATCGGATTGTCCTCTGGAATGGAGCCATCTATATTTAATCTTAAAATTTTCCCATTTAGAGTGGTAGAGTCTTGAGGCCGTTCATTATCCTGAGCATCTCCCGTCGCCCAGTACAGCATATCATCTTTATCGATATAAATGCGGGATCCATTGTGTCCAGTTGACCCTTTTACTGTCAACAAGTTATCAGGGTCCAACAGTGTATCCGTATGAAGGGTGTAACGTACTAGATTCGAAGTGACCTTTTTTCCTTCCTTTGTCGTATAGTTTAAAAAAACATAAGGTTCTTTTTTCTTATTTTTTTGTATGGCAATGTCCAATAGACCGGGAGTCCTTTGGTGAAAAACACTGTCGAGGGACAGCAGCGTCGAAATCTCTCCGTTTTCCAGGTTTAACTTCTTTACTTTTCCTCTGATTTCTGTAAAAATAATATTGCTCTCAAAAAAAGCCATCCCCCAGGGCACATCCAGACTATCGGCTACAGTAGCCACTTCCAGATAGGACTCTTCTAATTTTAAAAAATCTACCGTTTCAATTTTGAAATCAGATTTTGTTTGGCAAGACAAAAAAGCCAATATCACCACCCAACTATAAACTAAATTTCTCATCAAAATTTCATCTATTTATAAACTTCCGTCTTTCAATTTTTCAGCCGCATAATTCGCAGCCCTCGCGCTTAACGCCATGAAAGTCAATGAAGGATTCTGGTTACCGATACTCGTCATACACGCCCCATCTGTTACAAAAACATTCTTGCATAAATGCATTTGATTAAATCCATTTAATAAGGAGTGTTCCGGATCTTTCCCCATACGTACTCCTCCTACTTCATGAACCTCCAATCCCGGCTGGCGGTTAAAAACTTCATGTTGATCCAGGGTAGAAATATTCGTGCAACCTGCTTTTCCCAACATATCTGTTCCCTCTTTAAGGAAGTCTTTCATCATAGCTATATCATTATCCGAATAACCTATCGAAGTAATCAATTGCGGTAAGCCATATTTATCTTTCTTATTATCGCTCAATCTAACGTGATTATCATAAATAGGAAGTACTTCTCCTTGCATCATCATCGATACTTTCCAGGCTCCGGGTTCAGAAAGTGCATCTTTAAAAGCTGCTCCTAAACCTAATTGGCCCATATCACGGGACCAACCCTCCCTAAATGCGGAAAATGCAATTAGATAAGAACCGTTAAAGTCTTCTGCTGGCTGACTAATATTTTTAAAAGCCGGCATAAAGACCTGTGT
Organism: Bacteroidota bacterium; assembly: GCA_021794195.1. Taxonomy (GTDB): domain Bacteria; phylum Bacteroidota; class Bacteroidia; order Sphingobacteriales; family Sphingobacteriaceae; genus Sphingobacterium. Next base: position 141 of record JAJYRG010000019.1, on the reverse strand, counting down.
AGGCCTGCGCCCATAATAATAAGAGTTTTCATATCCTGGAAAATCGGCACTGATCCTTCCTCTATAATTATGAAACGATATATATCTTCCTAACAGCCCATTATCATTTCCCAAACCTTTAGGAAACCGATCAGACTTAGA
>JAJYRG010000018.1 GCA_021794195.1 Bacteroidota bacterium | reverse complement strand
TTATGTAGCTCTTCGTACAGTTCTATTACTTTTTTCTGTAAGCCTATTATTTCAGCTTCCCGTTCGCGGAGCTTTTGGTTCAGCTCTTCTACTTCATTTAAAATATGTCCTTCTTCCTCTTGGTCTGAAGAGGATAAAAGCTGTACGAGTGATAAGTCAAACAGTTCTGAAATCTGATGAAGACGTGATATATTCACATCCGTAATACCCGTTTCTATTTTAGAAAATGCAGGAATTGATATATTCAAACGTTTTGCTACATCTTCTTGGCTCCAACTTCTCTGATGTCTTAATAGTCTTATTTTTTTCCCAAGCTTGTTTGTCGTATCTGCCATATATCAAATTTACGAAATAATTTCTTTAGCAACAAAAACGGATTAACCTGTAGGTTAATTATTTTTCAAAAAGACCTCTGCTAAATCTGACATATTGAACTCACTAAATTTAGAGGAACTCATAAGAAGTAAGTTGATGTTTTGAGAAGCAAACTCGCTTAAATATTCTCTTAGCTCTTTTTCTTCACAAAAGACAGTCAACCGGCTATGTCCCAACACAGAAAACACATTTCCTTCAGCTGTTTTCTGAGAAACACTTGCTTTTGTTTCATCCGGATTTTCTTGATCTACATATACGAGTACATAATCCGACTCATTAAAGGATTCACCATATTGTTGTAAAAACTCTTTTTTTTCTACTTCCGTGCCGTTGAACTCAATAACAGTAAGTAATTGTTTGTCGGGAAATTGCTCCTTCACAGAATGGATACTTTGCCGTACTTTGCGTGGAGTATGCGCAAAATCCTGATAAACAACGCTGTGGTCATTACTATCCACAAATTCTAGATAACGGATAGATGTTTCAAAGCTTTGAATAGATTCATAAAATTGTTCCTTAGTAATTCCCAACCATTCGCAAACTGTAAAAGCACCTGCTATATTAGAAAGGTTATTTTTACTGATAACTTTCAAAGGCACCCAAGATTCCGCGTTTTGTAAATAAGTCACTCCATCTTTGATTCTATATTTAGGCAGCTTATAACCGTGTCTATTTATTGTATGATCTTTTGTGCGGTCTACAATTTCATTTAACCTTTCATTCTCCTTATTATAAATAAGCGTTCCTCTGGGCTCAATACTTAAAATTAAATTTTCGAAACGCTGATAATATTCATTTTCTTGTACCTGATTTTGCTTATCGTTCCATTCTACTCCACTGATCAGGGCAATATGTGGTTTATAAATTTCAAATTTTGCTTGTCTATTTATACTCGAAGCGTAAGCTTCGTCCCCTTCTATCAATAAATATTTACTGTCACGGCTTAGCTTTACTTTACTGTCAAAACCTTTTAATTGTGCTCCAACCAAGTAATCAAATACAATATTTTGTTCTTTCAAAACATGCATAATCATACTCATTATAGTTGTTTTTCCGTATGTCCCTGCTATAACAATACGTGTTTTATCCAAACTTTGTTCGAATACCAATTCAGGGAAAGAATAGGTTTTTATACCTAGTTTTTTAGCTTTGACCAATTCGGGATTATCACTGTCTGCATGTTTTCCTAATATCACTATATCTATAGATTCATTTATTTTTTCAGGAAACCACCCTAATTCTTCGGGAAGCAAACCGGCATCTGACAGTTGGGTACGGGAAGGTTCTAAAATTTGGTCATCCGAACCTGTCACTTGATGCCCTTGCTTAGCCATAGAAATAGCTAAATTATGCATAATTGTTCCGCCAACAGCTATAAAGTGTAATCGCATGTTTTTTTATTTCTTCACAAATCGAGCTGCACACCAATTATCTACAGCCTTATTATCAGAATAGCTTAAATTTAACTTCTCTGCCTTTTCTTTTATAATCTCCAAATCTTTTCTTTCATAAAACCCACTTAAAAACAATTGCCCTCCGGAGAGTAAACAATCTTCATAAATGACGAGATGATCCAAAAGTATATTCCGGTTTATATTAGCGAGGATAATATCAAATTGATGTAACATTATTTTGTCTGTAGATCCCGTAAACGTACTGATGTTGTTTACTTTGTTCAACTTCATGTTTTCGTGTACATTTTCAATACTTTCTTCCGCTATATCAACAGCTATAATATCTTTTGCCCCTTTTTTTGAAGCTAAGATAGACAATATTCCCGTTCCACAGCCCATGTCTAACACCTTCTTACCTTCCATATCTGTTTCAAGAATATAAGACAACATCATTGCAGTGGTCTGATGATGTCCTGTTCCGAATGCCATTCTGGGATCTATAATTATTTCATAAGGATAGTCAGGCTTCGGATCATGGAAGGTAGCACGTACATAGCATTTATCATCAATAGTGATGGGGTGGAAATTACTTTCCCATAGAGCATTCCAGTTTTGAGGTTTCACCTCTTCTACAGTAAATTCAATCGTATATTCCTCTTCAGCCTCTAAAATAACAGCGTCTAGATTTGGAATAATCAGTTGAGCAGTAGGAATATAAGCGTCAAAGCCTAATTCATGCTCCTCGAAAGCATCAAAACCTATTTCACCCAAGGCAGAGATCAAAAGATCTTTTTGCCATTCTTGAATATCATCTGATCTAAATTTTACAACTGAATATCTCATTCCGAAAAAACTATCATAAAAACCGGAAAAAAACCCACCGTCGCAGGCTCTCTTCCGGTTTTAAGTGAATAATATATCAACTTACGGATTAAACACCTTAACTATATCAATAAAGTCTCTGGCATTCAGAGAAGCTCCTCCGATAAGTCCTCCGTCAATATCTTTTTGAGAGAACAATTCAGCTGCATTGCTTGGTTTACAGCTCCCTCCATATAATATTGTAATCAATTCTGCAACATCTTCGCCATAATGCTCAGCTATAGTTTTGCGAATGTATGCGTGTACTTCTTGGGCCTGCTCAGGACTAGCCGTCAAACCGGTCCCTATCGCCCATACAGGTTCGTAAGCCAACACTACCTTTGAAAAATCACTGGTATCCAAATGAAACAAAGCGTCTATTATTTGTGTTTCGATGACTTTAAAATAACTGCCATCCTCCCGCTCTTCCTTTTTTTCACCCAAACAATAAATAGGCAATAAGCCATTTCTAAACACAGCATCTATTTTTTTTGCCAACTGTTCGTTGGTTTCACCAAAATAAGCTCTTCTTTCCGAATGCCCTATAATGACATAATCTACACCTATTGAACTTAATTGACTCCCGGAGACCTCCCCTGTATAAGCTCCAGAATCTTCTTCATGTGCATTTTGTGCACCTAAAAACAAAGATTTGTTATTTTTCCCTTTTAATTTGGAAAGATTGGAAAGGTGAATGTACGGTGGGCAAACAACCACTTGCTGTTCTCCATTTACTTCATCTTGTACCATTTCTTGAATTTCGGAAAACAAACTCAAACCTTCGTTTAGATCAAGGTTCATTTTCCAGTTTCCGGCTACAATTTTCTTTCTCATAGTATGCTATTTTTATTTTTTATTTTTCAAAGTACAATTATTATAAATTTCTTGCAAAAAATCCTGATCAATTTTCTTAAAAGACTTCTGTTCTTTTATAAATTTATTGCGCAGCATTTTGACAAAACCATCCCATCGGTACGTTTCATTTTTACGATCTGTCTGCCATGTAAAATCAGGCACCCATTTATCTATAATATGGGTCTTTGCAAGCTGCACCCCTATTCCTATCACAGAACCGGTAGTAAAAGAAGTATTCACACCACACATCGTGTAATCCCCCATAACAACACCAAACTTATATTCCTGTGTCTGCCGATATTCATTTAAACGATAATCATATAACTTCAACTCTGAATATGTATTCTGCAGATTCGATACATTTGTTCCTGCCCCTATATTACAATATTCTCCTATTAGTGAACTTCCTAAATAACCTTCATGACCTTTATTCGAATTCGCTAAAATAATACTATTTTTAATTTCTCCTCCTACTGTACAATTTGGGCCTATACTCACATTTCCATAAACCATACTGCCCATTTTTACAACCGAATTTTCACCAATATACAGAGGCCCCCTTAAATGACTTCCCTCTTCAATCACAGCGCCATCGCTTATATAAATGGGACCCGCTAAGGTGTTAAATGTCGAAGCTTCTGCATAAACATCATTACTCAGTATTAGATTATCTCCTAAAATTATATTGCTTGAAGAAAGCGGGCTTGTATGTTTTTTTATCCCTAACAGCGCAATGTCAGAAATCAATTGTCCGCTATTATATCTAAGTAAATCTTCAAAATAGCGGATTCGAATATATTCATCCCCATAATGAATTTCGGTATAATCCATGATTTGAGGTTCCTCAAATTTGAAGTGCTGCCCCTCAACCCGGAATGCCATCCACTGTCCGTCTCCATCTCTTAAACATTCTCCATTTCGGAGACCTTCCAGAGCTTCCATTATTTTTTTATCCGGACATATGGCCGCGTCTACACAGAGAACTGAATCTGTTTTCAGTGACGCATTAGGGTATTTAGCTTGTAAGCTCGGATGCGTGCTAAGGCTTAAATGTACATCTCCGGCAAATGAAAGCGCCCATTTTTCTTTGATACACAGCGCACCTACTCTAAGCATAGCAATAGGTTTATTGGTAACCAACGGCATTAAATGCATACGGGATTCATAAGAATCAAAGAGTACCACATCCATTTCCATATAGACTAAAGTAACACAAAAAATCCCGATAATATAATTTTATCGGGATTTGATCGTATGAATTAAAGAATAAAATTATTCTCTTTTATTATTTCTTTTTCGCGTAACGGTTACGGAATTTATCAATTCTTCCAGCCGTATCAACCAACTTCATCTTACCTGTGTAATACGGGTGAGAAGTGTGAGATATCTCTAGTTTGTATAATGGGTATTCATTACCATCTTCCCATTTTATAGTTTCTCTTGTTTCGACACATGATCGGGTCAAAAATGCATAGTCGTTAGACATATCTTTGAAAACGACTAATCTGTAGTTTGACGGATGCAAATCTTTTTTCATTGTATATTTTACTTATCTTTCTTCCCTGTATGAGGTGCAAAAATAGAAATATAATTCTTATACTACAAATATTCGTGTAAAATATTCTTAAAAACACTCTGAAACGAGTCATAATAAAATAAAGTTCACCTAAGTCTCCTCGTTTTGACCAATTATCCATGATAATTTCCTATTTTTGGAATTTTATAAAATTAATGACGATGAATAGGATTTTATCTGAGCAAGAGCGGCAAAGACGCCACAATCTGAAAGAAATAGAAAAGTTAGGTATTAACCCATTTCCTTCGGAAACGTTTAAGGTAAATGTGACCGCTGCCGATATACATAAAAACTACGAACGGGATAAACTTAACTATAAAGATATTTCAATCGCCGGCCGTATCATGAGCCGCCGCGTAATGGGAAACGCCTCTTTTATTGAATTACAAGATAAAACAGGCAGAGTACAAGCTTACATTAGAAGGGACGATATCTGCCCTGGAGAAGATAAAACGCTTTACAACACCGTATTTAAAAAACTTTTAGATATAGGTGATATCGTAGGATTGGAAGGGTATGTATTTACCACAAAAACAGGCACCATATCTATCCATGTCGAAAAATTAACACTCTTATCCAAAGCTATACGTCCTTTACCGATAGTCAAAGAAGCTGAAGGAAAAACATACGACGCTTTTTCCGACCCAGAGCAACGGTACAGAATGCGTTATGTGGATTTAATCGTAAATTCTGAAAACAGAGAAACATTTGTAAAGCGCACAAAACTTATCAATGCCATGCGCCAGTACTTCAATGATTACGATTATTTAGAAGTAGAAACCCCCGTACTGCAACCTATACCCGGCGGAGCTGCGGCAAAACCTTTCATCACCCATCACAATGCTTTAGACACATCTTTATATTTACGTATAGCGAACGAACTCTACCTAAAAAGATTAATCGTCGGAGGATTTGAAGGGGTTTATGAGTTTTCCAAAAACTTCAGAAATGAAGGAATGGACAGGACTCACAACCCTGAATTCACCGTTATGGAAATCTATACGGCTTATAAAGATTATTATTGGATGATGGAATTTACAGAAAAGCTCCTCGAACATTGTGCTGTTCAGGTAAATGGAACTACCGAAACAGAGTTTGGAGAGCACACCATAGACTTTAAAGCTCCGTATGAACGCATCAGTATGACCGATGCCATAAAAAAATATACCGGATACGATATTTCTGGAAAATCAGAAAACGAGCTCCGGGAAGCAGCCAAAGAAATGGGGGTGGATGTAGACGAAACAATGGGCAAAGGAAAGCTTATTGATGAAATATTTGGCGAAAAATGCGAGAGAAATTTTATCCAACCTACTTTTATTACCGACTATCCTAAGGAAATGTCTCCGCTGACGAAAACACATCGGGACAATCCAGAGTTAACCGAAAGGTTTGAAATCATTGTATGTGGTAAAGAAATCGCCAATGCTTATTCCGAATTAAATGATCCCATCGATCAACTTGCACGCTTTGAAGAACAGTTACGGTTATCAGAAAAGGGAGATGACGAAGCTATGTACATTGACCATGACTTTATCAGGGCACTGGAATTCGGCATGCCGCCTACTGCAGGGTTAGGTATAGGGATTGATAGGCTGGTCATGTTTTTAACTAACAACGCTTCCATCCAAGAAGTATTATTCTTCCCACAAATGCGTCCTGAAAAGAAACAAGAACTGGCTAAAACAGAAGATTATGTCAATATTGGTGTACCCGAAGAATGGGTACCTGTACTACAAAAAATGGGATTCTTAACCATCGAAGAACTGCAAAAAGCGAACCCCAACAAAGTATTCAACGACTTAGGAGGAATGCGAAAAAAACTAAAACTCGATATCCAGCTACCGAGCAAAGATGTTGTTGAGAGTTGGTTTGAGTGATTCAAATTAAACATTTATTAAAGTCAGTATTAAAAGTGATGAGAATACAGTTCCATCACTTTTTTATTTGGAAGTAATAAATCCGTTTCATTGAACACACCTTTTATAAAAACAATGATTATAAAAAATCAGAATGAAAAATTCTATTTTTTCAAAAAATGAGTTATATTTGTGCCAATCTCAGCGAAAGTAGCTCAGCTGGTAGAGCACAACCTTGCCAAGGTTGGGGTCGCGAGTTCGAATCTCGTCTTTCGCTCTTTCTTAATATCCCTATAGGTCTTTTTCTGTTACCAACTATTTTATTAAAACTTTCATTTTATACATAACAAAGCTTCTTTCCAACAATCAGTAATAAAAAAAGTTGAAACCCTTAAGCTTCAACTTTTATCTTATATGTTATAAATCAATATGTATATTTGATATACTACTTTCCTTACACGGCACTCTGGGTTTGTTCTGACTGCTCATATTGTTCAATACCCGCCAAATAACGTTCTGCTTCCAATGCAGCCATACAGCCAGTGCCGGCTGCAGTGACCGCCTGTCTATAAACCGAGTCTTGCACATCGCCGGAAGCGAATACACCTTTTATATTTGTGGCAGTGCTGTCGGGTTGGGTAATAATATATCCGTTTGCATCCATTTCCAGGAAACCTTTAAATATATCTGTATTCGGTTTATGTCCTATAGCTACAAAAAAACCAGTCACGTCCAATACTTTTTCTTCCATAGTCTGGTTATTAAAGACTTTAACACCCGTCACTACTTGCCCGTCTCCTAACACCTCTTTAGTTTCGGTATGGTAATGTATCTCAATATTAGCTGTATTCAGCACTCTATTCTCCATAGTTTTGGATGCTCTGAATTCATCCCTGCGAACCAACATGTGTACTTTAGAACATATTTTCGCAAGGTAAGTAGCTTCTTCCGCAGCAGTATCCCCTGCTCCCACTATGGCTACTTCCTGACCTTTGTAAAAGAAGCCATCACATACCGCACAGGCAGAGACGCCAAAACCACTATATTTATCTTCCGAAGGCAGACCCAACCATTTTGCAGACGCACCTGTGGCAATAATTACAGAGTCTGCACTGATAACCGTCGAACCATCAATTTCAACTTTATGTACGTCGTCGGAAAAATCTACTTTTGATGCGTAACCAAAACGCACCTGAGTACCAAAACGCTCTGCTTGTTCTTTGAATTCATCCATCATGTCCGGCCCTAAAATTCCGTTCGGATAACCGGGAAAATTTTCCACATCAGTTGTTTGTGTCAATTGGCCTCCGGGCTCTATACCTGTGTATAATACTGGTTTTAAATCTGCCCTGGCTGCATAAATAGCAGCTGTATAGCCGGCAGGACCCGAACCAATAATTAAACATTTAACATGTTCCGTACTCTCTTTTGTTATTTTCATATTCGCTATGCTAAAGTTTTCCAAATTTACCTCGCAGCTGTTTCAACATATCGTCTGAAATGGGTTTTGCTGCTTTTCTTTTTTCTATTTTTTTATTCTGTATGCTTCTTGGCGGTAGATTCGAAGAGCCTTCTGTCTTTTGAGCTGATTTTTTCTTTCTCTCAGCTTCTTTCCGTTCTTTCTCTTCATTTTTAAATTTTACCCAAAGGCTATTCAACACCTTTTTGGTATAAAGAGGGAAATCACCATTCTGCATCCATGCATAATAACTGGGTTCACTTCGAAAGACTTCCACTACAGGTTTTCCCCTATGTTTTCCAAAGTTAAATACCTCTACTCCATTCTCATCTTTCACAATTCTTCCAGCAAAATCAACCGGATCCTGAAGATTGGTAAAATTATGTAATTCCTCTACATCGTTCTTTACCGGAACAGAAATATTACCATATTTATCTTCATGTTCCACGTCTTCATAACGTTTAATCTGTGCTTTTAATACTTCATATGTTGCTTTCACATCCGCTTCCGCTGAATGAGCATCTGTTAAATTTTGATCACAGTAAAACTTATAAGCTGCTTTTAAAGTGCGCTGTTCCATCTGGTGGAAAATGTTTTGCACATCAATAAAGCGCCTCCCTTCTAAATCAAAATCTATACCATTTCTCAAAAAAGCTTCCATAAGCATAGGCACATCAAAACGGTTAGAGTTGTACCCTGCCAAATCTGCATCACCTATAAAGTCTGCAATTTCCTTACCCAGTTCTGCAAATTTAGGGGAATCTTTTACATCTTCATCATAAATTCCATGAAACAAAGATGATTCTTTCGGAATAGGTATACCTGGATTTAGCCGTTTTACAAACGACTTTTCACTGCCGTCAGGCATAACTTTGATAATAGCTATTTCGACAATTCGATCTGTAGAAACATTAACTCCTGTAGTTTCCAAATCAAAAAAAGCTAACGGTCTTTCTAATTTAAGTTCCATTTAAACTGTATTAAGCTCTTGCTTTTAAATCATTCACAAATTTACAAAAGAAAAATCGGGGAAGTATCATAATAGTTTAAGCTTTAGCAAATTAAACACTCTATGCCGAGTATCAAAAAAGGTATAAGTTCAAACCAAATGAGCGTTATTCAATAATTTCTTTCAATTTATTTATTTGGTATTCGACTAATTTTTCCAGAGAAGCCGAAACCAACATTTTCATCATCATATTTAGCTTAGCATCGATGCTAAGGTTTACAGAAGATATGTCTGTTTCTACACTGTTTATTTGCCAGCGAATCGTAACCGGAACCGGCTTATCACTCACTGTACGGATACAAATAAGATGAGGATTTTTCTTTTCGCTAACTTTTAAAGATAAAGTTGCCAGGTTTTGAATTTCCAACTCTGCCTCATCCTGGGTAAACGACCAGCTATATCCGGAATCCGGCATCAACTTTTGGTGATTATTCAAATTTTCTAAAAAAGAAAACAAATCAGATGCAGATTTATTTATTTGTATCTCACTCGCAAATACAGTCATTCCATGTATTATTTTATTTTACATCCCAATTAGCAGGATCCTTTCTCCAATTTTGGAGCATATCGACATCTGCTTCCACAATATAATTGTTTTCCAAAGCTACCTGGATCAAGGCTTCGTAGTTACACAGGCTGAATACAGGGCATTTAATTTTTCCGAAGTTTTCTTTCGCTATTTCAAAGCCATACGTAAACACTGAAACTAACCCCACAACATTGCATTCAGCCTCTCTCAGTGCTTCTACTGCTTTTATGCTACTTTTACCTGTAGAAACCAAATCTTCGATAACCACAACTCTTTGCCCGCTGACTACCCCTCCTTCAATTTGATTTTGACGTCCATGCTCTTTAGCAGAAGGTCTCACATAAGTAAATGGCAAGCCTAAATCTTGAGCTACCAATACCCCTTGGGGAATCCCACCGGTAGCAACCCCTGACACCATTTCTACAGAGCCAAATTCATCTTGGATCAACTCAGAAAGCTGTTGTCTGAGGTAAGTCCGAATCGATGGATGAGATAATGTAATTCTATTATCGCAATAAATAGGCGACTTCCAACCCGATGCCCAAGTAAAAGGATTTTTTGGTTGCAATTTAATTGCTTTTATTTGTAGTAAGGATTCTGCAATTTTTTGCTCAACCTCATTAATTTTCTTCATGGCACAAATTTATAAAATTTATATGAACCAAAGCCTGTTAATTATGGCTGATACGGTTCCCCCGAACCTCAACGAGACACAAACGATTGGTATTGAGGATATTGATTTTGAAAAACTTTTTAACAGGTCTAAGGAAAAAAGAAAAAAGAAAGTTTTTTTATATATAAATAAGGACTTTGAATCCGTTTTCAAGAAGCAGCTCAAAAAGATAAAGTGTATTAAAGCTGCAGGTGGTGCCGTAAAAAACGGAAAAGGCAATCTTTTAGCCATATATAGGTTGAAAAAATGGGATTTACCGAAAGGTAAATTAGAGAAAGGCGAACGGTCAAAAAAAGCGGCAAAAAGGGAGGTGGAAGAAGAATGTGGTATTTCCGTGGATTATGTCGGAAAAAAATTAATCACTACCTATCATACTTACCAAATGAAAAACCATCTTATCTTAAAGCAAACAGACTGGTACGAAATGGGCGTAAACAAAGAGCCTGTTTTAACACCGCAGAAAGAAGAAGACATAACGAAAGCTATATGGATATCAAAAGAAGATTTCATAACACTAAAAGACGAAACTTATCCTTTGATCGTAGATGTCATAAATACAGTGTAAAGCGAGTTTGATTAAGAGCTTTTACATAGCTCCTTCTGGATATATGAGAGGACTTAAAAATGGGATATCTAAGTTTGCTCCCCGGAGCAAAAACCATACTCCCATCAATATAAAAAGCCCGGGCAACCATTTATTAAAGTTTAGCCTTATCCTTTGTTTACCATAAGAAGCACTTATGGTCAGCACGATTAAAAGAGGAATAGTTCCTAAACCAAACAACATCATAAAGAAAGCTCCTCCAGCCGCACTTTCAGCGTTGAGTGCTGAAGCTAAAGCCATATAAACCATACCACAGGGAAGTAAACCATTGAGCATTCCTGCGAAAAAGTGACCTCCAGGCTTATGAAGCCAGTAACCAATGGCTTTAAAAACGGGTTGTAAAAACCTTTGCTGCATCTTATAAAATGCTTTTTGCCGTAGGTTAAACCAACTCATTAATCCGGCAACTACTAATATTCCTCCCGTTAGCAAACTAATGATTTGCTGCCCATTTTTCACCAAACTCCCTAAAGAACCTATGTAAGCCAAAAAAAAACCTAATAGAGAGTAAGTCAAAACCCTACCTAATTGATACGTCAATTCCAGCCAACTCCGTCCCCAAAAACTTTCTCGATTTTGTGGAATGGCCAACATCAGGGGGCCACACATCATGACACAGTGAAGACTGCCCGCTAACCCCATAAAAAAAGCTAAGTGATAAAATGTCATACCTTTTTATAAGTATATATTTTTTTCAAATCGGTAAGCTGCATCTGCTCCGGACCATTCTACAATACACTTCCAACTTCCCTTTACCAAGTCCGATACATCTATAATATAAGTATCTTCATTTTCTCTCAGTATTATTTCCTGATCTTTCACCTTATTTGAAGCTCGCCTTAGCTCCAATTTTCCTTCTTTCACAAGAGTAGGGAAAGTAAGAACAAGTTCCTTACCTTCTATTTGAATATCCGGCTCTGCGTTATCTCTAAGTGTATTTTTATTCTTATCATATCGCTCATCATAGTTCAATGCCTGTTCATAATAATCTTTCTCTTCGAGTTCATCACTATCTGCAGAAAGCATATACACCACCGAGCCAATGATAAAAATCATAAAAGCCCCCAAAAAAATTATAATCTTGACACCCCAGTTCATATTTCTATATTATTTCACCAGCCCTATAGGAGCTATAAAAGTAGTCTTTATTTCTTTCAACACTTTCTCTTCATCCATGATTTTAATACGCACGTTTGTTTTATAATCTTCCACTTCCTCTTTGGGAAGGATTAAAAACAAACTCATTTTACTACTTTCCGATTTCTGTAAATTTAAATGTGGATTTACAACCTGTATCTTAAAACGGGAATCGTTGGGTTCCAGCTGTATGTCCATATTTTTATTCGTTTTATTAATAAGATTCAAGTTGTATAAATTTGTAACTGTGCCGTCATCCCGCAATTGGTAAGTGCTGCCTTTGGCGCGTAATATAGTACCCGACACATCAGAACGGGTAAAAATCAAAACTCCAAATATTGCAATCAACACCACCAATAAGGCTGTATAGGCTATAGCACGTTTGTTTTTTCGCGAAGCTGTTTTATTCTCCAAAAGTTCAGAAGGTGTATAAAAACCGATGAGACGCTTAGGTCTATTGAGTTTGACCATCACATCATCACAAGCATCTATACAGGCAGTACAGCTTACACATTCCATTTGTAAACCTTCCCGTATATCGATTCCTGTAGGACATACTTGCACGCAAAGATTACAATCTATACAGTCTCCGAGTTCCGCTTCGGGCTTCGATTTGCTTTTCCGTCCTCGGGGTTCTCCCCGGTTATAATTATAAGCAATTACAGTAGTGTCATTGTCGATAAGAACACTTTGCAAACGGCCATAGGGACAAATATGCGTACACACTATGTCCCGAACGTAAGCGAATACAAAAAAGAAAACAAATGAAAAAGCCAGTATGGAAATAAAACCTCCTAAATGCTGAGAGACAGGGCTTGTAATTATTTCAAACAAAGCATCTGCCCCAATCAGATAAGCGAGGAAAATGTTAGAAATAAAAAAAGAAATGATATAAAAAACAATAAGTTTTAATATCTTTTTTCGTTTAACCTCCCATTTGTGTTTATTTCGTCTGTTTTTCAGCTGTTGTGTTCTATCCCCTTCTATCCAGTATTCTATCGGGCGGAATATCAGCTCCATAAATATGGTTTGTGGACAAGTCCAGCCACACCATACCCTTCCATATACAGCTGTGAACAGGACTATACAAACCAATACAATAAGCATCCCGAAAACGAAAACATACAAATCTTCCGGCCAAAAAACTTTGCCGAAAATAACAAACTTGCGTTCTAATACTCCAAAAAGCAGAAAAGGTTCGCCCTTTATTTTAATAAAAGGACTGGCAAACAAAAACAGCAATAAACTATAGCCTACCCATTGCCTCTTTTTATACAAAGAACCTGAAGGTTTTTTGGCAAACACCCATTTTCTTTTCTTCTCTGTTGCTTGTAAAGCTGCCTGTTGCATACCTTTTCTGCTGTATAAGTAAACTTATTTATCTTCAGTCAGATCTTCATCACTCTATATCTGAAGCATCTTCTTCCATTTGATCCACTACCTCTTCTACATCCCCTTCTCCGCTGTCTTCCATGTCGGTATATTCAAACTTTTCCCCTTCCGGATCTTTAGGAGAAGCCGGAGAAGAACCTCTCAGGCTCACAATATAATTACTGACCTGTGCAATTTCGGAAGGAGATAAGCTTTCTTCCCATGCTATCATTCCTTTATCAAGAACTCCATACTTTATGGTGCTAAATACGTCTCCCACATTTCCGCCATGTATCCAATAATCGTCTGCTAAGTTCGGCCCAATAGTTCCACCCCCATCACTGCCATGGCAGGCAGCGCAATTATCTGCAAAGATAATTTCTCCCGATTTGATCGTTTCGGGCGATAGATCCACCACCACTGTATTCTCATCTACACTATTTTCTGTCGACGCAAGATATTCCTCCCGTTGTTTTTGAGCAATAGCCATCTCATGTTCATACTCTTGCTCTTGCGTCATCCCCCATCCAAAAACATGATATACCAATAAGTATACTACGGCAAAGACAACAGAAGAATAAAACAAAACGTTAAACCAAAGAGGAACAGGATTATCCAACTCTTTAATTCCATCGTATTCGTGATCATCCATCAACAATTCCTGCTCCATCTCTCTAGGTTTTAAACCTAAAACCTTATTCCATACGCCTGTCCATGAACCCTGTTTTGAAATTTCTTTATTTCCCACACGGGTTTTCACTGTTTCTGATTGCACACCTGGCTTTGTTAATTTCAATGCAGCATCGACTGCGCGGTATAAGACAATGGACACTACCAGAGTAAGCAGTAGGAGAACTACAACAGTAGCAAACAAAAGGCCTTCTGTTGTGTTATTTACTATCATCCAGATATTTACTGCTAATGTGTTATATACTATTAATGTATTCATATTCAGATGTATTAATCTCTAATTTCCTGATCATTTGAATCGTTTAAAGGCATATTTTTCATATAGTCGCTGTAATCTTTTTTCATTGTTGCCATTATTACCACAACTACAATAAAAAACACGACAAAAATAAGGAGAGAGAGTATCATATACCATTCGTTTCCTCCTAAATTTGTTATTTGCTTAAACATATTCTTTTCGTTTAAATAAAGTAAAAAGATGACTTGTCTTACTCTGCCGCTACTTTAATGTCTGTACCTAATCGTTGTAGATAAGCAATCATAGCTATGATCTCCGAATCCTCTCTCACATCTACATCCGTCTTATTTAGATCTGCAGCTATTTCTTTGGCTTGTGCCATTAAGTCTGCATCTGCATTGGCTATTTCTTCCTCTGTATAAGGTACCCCCAGAGTTTTCATTGCTTCCAGCTTTTTCTTTGTCAAAGAAGTATCTAATGTCTGCGTAATCAACCACGGATAAGCCGGCATGATACTGCCCGGAGAGGTCAAAGTCGGATCCAACAGGTGATCAAAATGCCATTTGTGAGGATATTTTCCTCCTATACGATGCAAGTCGGGTCCTGTACGCTTCGAGCCCCAAAGAAAAGGGTGATCGTAAACAAACTCTCCCGCTTTACTGTACTCTCCATAGCGAACTGTTTCGGAACGGAAAGGCCGTATAGTCTGAGTATGGCAGTTTACACACCCCTCTCTTATGTACAGATCCCTACCTTCGAGTTCTAAAGCAGTATAAGGTTTCACACTGCTTATTGTCGGCACGTTAGATGATATTAGAAATGTAGGCACCATCTGAACAATCCCCCCTATAAGTATCACAATTAAAGAAATCACTAAAAAAGTAAGAGGTTTTCTTTCTAATCTTCGATGCGCAGTAGGCTCTCTCTTGGTCAACGGTTGTAAAGGCATAGCCTCTGCAGCTTCGTTTTTCAACAGTGAACCTGCTTTCATAGTCTTCACCAAGTTGTAAGCCATGAGAATTACCCCAATTAAGTATAGCAAACCACCAAATGCCCGAATCATATGCATAGGGAGTATCTGAAGTGTAGTGGCTAAGAAGTTAGGGTATTGCAATACGCCTTCCGGTGTAAATTCTTTCCACATCAAACCTTGTACTACAGCTGCCCAATACATAGGGATAGCGTAGAATAAAATACCCAATGTCCCTAACCAAAAATGCGTAGAGGCTAACTTCACGGAATGTAATTGTGTTCTATAGATACGTGGAATCAGCCAATATAAAATTGCAAAAGTCAAAAATCCGTTCCATCCGAGCGCTCCGATGTGCACGTGTGCCGGAATCCAGTCGGTAAAGTGGGCAATTGCGTTTACTTGCTTTAAGGAAAGCATAGGTCCTTCAAAAGTTGCCATTCCATAAGCCGTAAGTCCGACAACCATGAATTTCAAAATCGGATCAATTCTTACTTTATCCCAAGCTCCTCTCAAGGTCAACAACCCATTCAGCATTCCTCCCCAGCTGGGCGCAATCAGCATAATAGAAAACACTACTCCTAAAGATTGGACCCAACCTGGCAAGGAGGTGTATAGTAAATGGTGTGGCCCTGCCCAAATATACAAGAAAATCAAAGTCCAAAAGTGCAGGATACTCAACTTATAAGAATAAATAGGCCGGTTAGCCATCTTAGGCAAGTAATAATACATCAATCCTAAAAACGGCGTCGTCAAAAAGAAAGCGACGGCATTATGCCCATACCACCACTGCACCAATGCATCTTGCACCCCGGCATATACGTAATAACTTTTCCACATAGATACCGGTAACTCTACTGAGTTGACAATATGTAATACGGCAACGGTCACAAATGTGGCAATATAAAACCAAACAGCGACATACATGTGCCTCTCACGACGGCGGATAATAGTACCGAACATATTAATCCCAAAAACCACCCAAATAATAGTCAGCAAGATGTCTATAGGCCACTCCAATTCCGCATACTCATGCGTAGTTGTAAATCCGAGAGGAAGAGTAATCACAGCCAACACAATAACCAACTGCCAACCCCAAAAATGGATTTTGCTAAGCACATCACTGTACATCCTTGCTTTCAATACCCGTTGGAGAGAATAATAGACTCCCATAAAAATTGCGTTTCCTACGAACGCAAAAATTACTGCATTAGTATGCAGGGGTCTGATCCTTCCGAAAGTGGTGTATTGATTCCCAAAATTCATAAACGGCCATACTAACTGAGTTGCTATTAGTAAGCCAACGGTCATTCCAATTAACCCCCAAACAATCGTCGCAATTCCAAAATCCCGGACGATTTTATTGTCATAGCTAAATTTTTCTATTTGCATTTTCTATATGATATGGTTTGTTATTACTTTGTAAAAATAAAAAGAAGAGTACCGTTAAAAATGACAATAACAGCTGATAATAATGATACTAATCACTCTTTATATCCGAAGATTCATTCTCTGGAATATCTGGACGAGTCTGAACCGGTTTGTCTTCTTTTTCATCATCTTCATTTTCCTGTGGAACTACTCCATCATCGAACAAAACACGCATTGCAGGGGTGTAGGTATCCTCATGTTGCCCTGTCTTGCTGGCCCATAAAAAGGCCCCCAAAAAGATTAAAGCTACAAATACACTACAAGCGATTAAAAAGAAAATAATTCCCATTTTTAGATGTATGTTAATTTATTTTTTCGAGCAAAATAACGTGTAGATAATGTCGTAAAACTAATAACTGTCAATGTGCTCAAGGGCATAATAATAGCTGCCACTAAAGGGGACATAGTCCCCTGTATAGCAAAACTCAATCCTACAATATTGTATAAGATAGAAAGGGTAAAACTTCTATGTATCACACGGATTGTATCCTTTGAAAAAGAAAAGAACTTCGGTGTTTTGTGAAATGAAACTCCATCCAAAATGGCATCACAACCTGGTGAAAAATTGTTCACATCATCGGAAACGGCTACCCCTAAATCCGACTGTTTTAATGCTCCGGCGTCATTCAGTCCATCTCCAAACATTGCTACAGAATGCCCAGCTTGCTGCAAATCGTGTACAAAATCTAACTTTTGATGAGGCAGTTGATTAAACAATAAGTGTGCTTCCACAGGAAACACTCCGGATAATACCTTTTTATCCTTATCATTATCCCCTGAAATCAAGTGAAGCTGGTAATTATCAGAAAAATCCCGCATGACTGTTTCCATACCTTTTCGCCAAGGTTGTTCCAGTATAAAGCACGCCTTTAACTCCTCTTCTATAGAAACAAACACTTTACTGCCATTCGGAAGTGTATCTGTTGTTTTATACTTAACAAAATCTGAACTCCCAATCTTTATTCTCTCTCCGTCTACTACGGCTATCATTCCTTTCCCTGGTATTTCCTGATATTCATTAATATGGGTAGTGCGTTCATTTATTCCCAGCCACTTCACTATTTCCCTACTCATCGGGTGGTTAGAGTTTTTACAAACTGCTGCCACTGCTTTACGTTCCCTGGCATTGAGCTTTCCTTCAAGTCTCATTCTCACAGATGCCGGGGAAGAAATAGTTCCTGTCTTATCAAAAACCAAAGTATCTATTTTTGCCATTTTCTCTATGGCAAGCGCATTTTTCACGAATAAATGATTCTTATCAAAAATACTTAACGCTGCCGAAAATGTAAACGGACTTGTCAACGCCAATGCACAAGGACAAGCAATGATCAGCATAGCCGTGAAAGCATTCCATCCGCGCACGGCATCTCCTTGTACAGCCCAAAAAACCAATGCAAAAACTGATAAAGTCAATAAAGCCGGCGTAAAATATTGGCTTACCGTATCGCTGAAAGATTTGAAAGCATCATTTGTTTTTTTCAAATCCTTATTATTCCACAGTTTGGTTAAATAACTCTGTGATACCGGCTTTATTACTTCCAATTCTATCGCCGAATCCATTTGCCGGGCTCCGGCATACACTATTTCCCCCACTACTTTTTTTACAGGCTCCGATTCTCCCGTGACAAAACTAAAATCTAAAGACGCATCTCCTCGAAGCAATATGGAGTCGGCAGGGATAATTTCATTATTCCGAATAAATATTCTGTCACCAACATTCAAATCTGATAATTGTACAGGCCGTTCTTTCTTTTCTTCAATTTTGGTAATAGCCACAGGAAAGTAAGAGCGGTAATCCCGTTCAAAAGAAATATGGTGATATGTTTTTTGCTGGACGAATTTGCCTATCAACAAGAAAAACACAAGGCTGCATAAGGTATCGGCAAAGCCCCCACCCGATTGTGACATGACATCAAATGCTGTCCGTGCAAAAAGAACGAAGATCCCTAATGCTAAAGGAACATCAAGATTGAGTTGCCGGTTTTTCAAGCTGTGGTAAGAAGATTTATAATAATCTATTGCACTATATCCCATGACCGGCAAAGTGAGCAAAAGATTAAAATATCCGAAAAATGCTGAATATTTCACCTCGTAAGCTGCCAATCCTAAATATTCAGGAAAGCTCAACATCATGGCATTGCCAAAACAAAACCCGGCAACTGTGATCTTACGTACTAATTCGCGTTGATCGAGTTTCTTTACTTCCGATTCCTTAACTACATCTTGTAAAGTAATCTTCGGCTCATAACCTAAGCTTTCTAATAATTCGACTAATTCTTTCAGCGAAAGTTCGTTGTGTCGGAAAGTAACACTCAGCTGTTTTTTTAAAAAATCTGTTTGTGAATATTGAATTGCCGAGTGAAATTTATATAAATTTTCTAATAGCCATACACAAGAACTACAGTGGATGACTGGGATAAAAAAAGTGATATTGGTGATTTTATCATCTTGAAAATCTGCAAGTTTCGCTACGATGTCTTCCTCATCCAAATAATCGTAATTCTCTTTTGGTTTTTTATTTGCCTTTCCCGGATGCTTATTATACGAATAATATTGCTGTAAATCGTTAGAATGCAGTATTTGATATACACTCTGGCACCCCATACAGCAAAAAAGACGATTGTCCGCTTCAAAAAGATCGTCAATTACTTCATCTCCACAATGGTAACAAAAGGTTTTTTCTATTTTAGCAGACGTATTCTTAAACATAAAGCAATACTTACAAAATGATAACGAATGCGAAGCGTATATTTAATTTTTGCTACGCAATATAAAGAATTAAACCTAATCAATCTAATCCCTTCAGTTCGCCACTATTCGAGGTTAGCGGTACAGTGTTTTCCGGTTCCGCTCTTTCTTCCCAATAGTTCAAACGCTCAATAACAGTATTCGCCATTTTCTCCAAAGAATCTTGTTTTGGAGAAAGATGAGCAATCCGGATACCCCATTCCTGAGCTGCTTTCAAATCAATATGTGTAGTTAAACTTGAACGGGTAATAATCTTTTCAACCCCCAGCTGTTTCAAATTCCTCAACAACGCCTCATCAACAATATCATAAGAAGAAATCACCACTACCTTCTTTCCCTGAGCATACAATAAAGTCTTGATATTTAACTCATTAGAAATCATCGTTAAATCGTGACGCTTTTTATTTGCCAATGATAGCTTTTCTTTTTCAGGAGTCTTAACATTGTATATTACCGCTTTCATTCTTTGATAACTACTATTGATACGCAATAATTCCAAAGCTAAGGGGGGCCAGGCTTTATTTAAATGAAGCCAAGCATAATAAAAAGTGATATAAAACATTTTTATAAAAATCTCAATCAAAACAATTTCTTTTTAAAAAAACTAATATTTTTAGTATTTTTGCACGATGAACTACTCCTCACAACATTTTATAAAAGGACGCGGGGCGCAAAAAAATATTTCCAATAGGTTTTGCAAAGAATCTTATCATTTAGATGAAGATTTCACAGATTATAACGCTCTGGATGAAGAGTCTTACCGAAAAACCGCATATCAAGAAGTAGAGACCAAACAAATTGTAAACAAAGTGAAAAGTCCTGATATAAGGTTAGAGTATTCGGTCAATCCTTATCAGGGCTGCGAGCATGGATGCACGTATTGTTACGCTCGTTATTCTCATCATTATTGGGGATACAACTCAGGTTTGGATTTTGAAAAAAACATTCTGATAAAAAAGAATGCTGCAAAGAGTTTTGAAAACTTTATTTCGAAATCAACATGGAGTGGACGCCCGATTACACTTTCTGGAAACACAGATTGCTACCAGCCTATAGAACGGAAGTTTAAAATCACAAGAAACATTCTCAAAATTGCTGACAAATATAATCAGCCTGTTTCTATAATTACCAAGAACGCATTGGTATGCAGAGATATAGATATTTTAGGCCGAATGGCTGAACGTAATTTATGCAGAGTTTTCTTATCCATTAATTCTTTGGACGAAACCTTAGTCAGGAAAATGGAACCTCGAACCAGCAGTGCCCGGCAAAGGATAAACAGTCTTAAAAAACTATCGGAACAAAACATTCCGGTCGGCATTATGAATGCCCCAATTGTTCCCGGGCTCAATGATCATGAAATACCTAAGATATTGGAAGCTGCTAAAAAGAACGGGGCTAAATGGGCAAATTATACGATTGTTAGGCTGAACGGAGATATTTCAGAAATCTTTAAAGATTGGTTGCAAAAAACCTATCCTGACAAGACCTCTAAAGTACTCAATCATATAAAAGCGTGCCACAACGGAAAACTCAATGACTCCCGATTTGGGGATAGAGTTCACGGCACAGGCGTTATCTCCAAATTAATCCGTGATACTTTTCGTCTCCACTGCAAAATACAAGGGTTAAATAAAGAAAAATTCATCTTTAACTGTCAAGATTTAAAAAGGGGAGATATTTCACAATTATCTTTATTCTAAATTCACACTAAAATGACTTCTGTAAGTATTTGAGTTTCCATTCACAATCAAAGTGTGCTCCTCCCCAAAGTGATTGTGTAAGCGTGTTTCCAAATATTGCATTATATCGGTGCCCCGTTGATCCGTCAGATAGGGATTGACTTTGTTGACTACATCTATCAGCAGTCTCTTGCGAATATTGCTTACTTTAATTTTAAGTGGGTAATCCTCTAAAGTATTATTGCCATAATACAAAGCGTTCTGTACAATGGTCAGCGTAATCAGAGGAGGGATTTTCACATCTCGGCCAGCAGTGTTATATTGATCCTGAATAAATATTTCAGGAAAAGATATCTTATATAAGTGTACATAAGTTTTCAACAACCTCATCTCCTGCTGTAAAGAAATATAGTTCGATTCTTTTAACACACTTATTTCATGTAAAAAATCAAAGTATTCTTTTTGTATTCCATTTGCTCCATTTTCCGTGATTCGCTCTGCGAGCCGTTCATCAAATTGCACACATCGAAAAGAAAGTTGCATTCCATATTCTTGAAGTAAAAAGCTCTCTTGCTCACCACTAAAAAACTTTTTTATAAACCGGCTCATGTTCTATAGTTTTATTATGGAGATAAAAATACAATCTCTCCATCTCAAAAACAAGAAGAACAAGCTTTCTTACATTTGGCTAATCAACGTTTTTTTTGAATATTCGTATATGGATTTTTTCAACAAACAGAAAAAAAGGCTCACACCGAAACAAGCAAAATTGCGTGCAGAGAGCTACTGTGCTTATCAAGAACGCTCGCAACAAGAGGTTAGAAACAAACTCTACAAGTGGGGAGTATACGCTTCTGATGTTGAAGATATTATTATCGATTTAATAGAAGATAATTTTCTAAATGAAGAACGCTTTGCATTCGCGTACACCACCGGTAAATTTAAAATGAAAGGTTGGGGAAAGTTTAAAATCAAACAAGGCCTTCAAGCAAAAGGTGTCTCAACGCCTCTAATTAAAAGCGCACTGAATAGTATAGATACAGATGATTATTTTGAAAAGTTAGCTGAAGTTTTAAAAAAGAAAAAAGAAAGCCTTAAGGAATCCGATACTTATATCTTAAAACAAAAATTGGCTCGGTTTGGCTTGTACCGAGGTTTTGAAAGCCATCTGGTATGGGATGTTGTGGAAGAGCTAAGCCAAGGTAAATAAGTTTACACTTAACTTAATGAAACATTATATTTTTTCTAAAAGCGCTTGCCATTACATACTATTCCCTTACAATTGTTAGAGGTTCCTTCTACCCCCCGATCTCATGATTTATAAAAACAGAAAACCTATAACTACAACAGCTCTTTAATGAGGATCCACAGTTAAAATTCAACTAACTTTTTATGAAGCTGGCGCTATTTTCTGAGCAGTACCTTTTCGGAGTACAAAGCATACCTATTTATTTTTTATTAGTCACCGGATCTATTTTCTCTAATGCTGGCACAACTCTCCCGAGCGGTGCCTTTTGAAATATAAACAGAATGTATCTGTTTTTTGAACTTCGCTCAGGGCCGTATGTACTTTTCTACTTCCATCGTAATCCATGAAAGTCATTGTGAGGAAACAAAAGGAACTCATGGGTCCCTTAAAATGACCTTTAACGAAATCATCCTCTTGCTTCAAGGGCCATTGCGTATAATTTCATTTGTTTGACCATAGAAAGCAGTCCATTCGCCCGGGTAGGTGATAAATGTTCTTTTAAGCCTATTTTGTCAATAAAGTACAGTTCCGATTCGGCTATTTCTTTTGGAGAATGGTTGGTCAGTACTTTGACCATCAGGCTAACCAGGCCTTTCGTTATTAATGCGTCACTATCAGCTTTAAAATGGACGAGTCCTTCTTCTACATCCGGTCGTAACCACACTTGCGACTGGCATCCTTTTATTCTGTACTCTTCTGTTTTATATTTATCGTCGATGAGCGGAAGTTCTTTTCCTAATTGGATGATATATTCATACTTCTCCATCCAATCTTCAAAAAAAGCGAACTCTTCAATCAACTCGTCTTGTATCTCGTTTATAGTCATAATTATTTATTTAAGCATAGCAACTGCTCTGTTTATTCCTTCTACCAGAGCGTCAACTTCTTCTTTTGTATTATAAAAACTAAACGTGGCACGTATAGTACCGGGGATTTCATAATAATCCATAATGGGCTGAGCACAATGATGTCCTGTACGAACAGCAATCCCCAGCTTATCCAAAATCACCCCCACATCATAGGGGTGCAAACCTTCAATCAAAAATGAAATTGCAGACGATTTTTCTGCGGCAGTACCATAAATTTTTAATCCTTTAATTTCTTTCAACGATTTATTGGCATATGCCAATAAATCGTCTTCATAAAGTTGAATTTCCTTTAGTCCCAGAGCCTCTAAATAATCAATTGCTGCACCTAAAGCTGCTTCTCCGGCAATATGAGGAGTGCCGGCTTCAAACTTAAAAGGCAAATCGTTAAAAGTAGATTTTTCTAACTTCACCTCTTTGATCATATCCCCTCCCCCTTGGTAAGGTGGCATCTTGTTCAGCAAAGTTTCTTTACCGTATAAAACGCCAATACCTGTAGGCCCATACATTTTATGTCCAGAAAAAGCTAAAAAATCAACATCCAGCTCTTGTACATCAATAGGGATATGCTGTATCGCTTGAGCTACATCCAAAAAAACAGGGATATCTTTCGCGTGCGCCGAATCAATCATCTTTTTAACAGGATTTATCGTACCCAAAGCATTGGAAACATAAGTAACACTAACTATTTTGGTTTTATCTGTGAGCAACTTAGCATACGCCTCCATATCCAATTCTCCACTGCTTGTCATGGGTATTACTTTCAGGGTTGCTCCCTTTTCTTCGCACAACAGTTGCCATGGAACAATATTGGAATGGTGTTCCATTTGTGAGATAATGACTTCATCCTCCCTATTGACAAAAGCTTTTCCAAAAGAGTGCGCCAACAGGTTGATACTATCCGTAGTTCCTTTTGTGAAGATTATTTCATGTTCATGTTTGGCATGAATAAAAGATTGAACTTTTTTCCGGGTTGCTTCCACTGCGTCTGTTGCCACCTGACTCAGATGATGCACTCCTCTATGTACATTACTGTTTATTTTCGTATAATAATCTGTAATTTCATTTATTACAGATTGAGGTTTCTGAGTTGTTGCTCCATTATCCAAATAAATCAAAGGTCGATTATTCACCTTTTGATTAAGAATAGGAAAATCTTCTCTAATTTTATTTATATCGTTTATCATATGATCACAATTTCAAAGTACAAAACTACGATATAAATAAACAATTAAAGTCAGACTTTCGTATTAATCCCGAAAAAGAATAAGAGTTCAGCTCCCGGCTTCAGGTTAAAGTTGTCTGCAGTCGGGGATTGCAATAATATTCAGTATCTTTGCAGAATAATAAAGAATAGGCGTAAAATTCACTTTTTTGACGAGAATATGCCTTCATAATTGACAGAATTTTTATAATTCTTCTTGGGATTAAGCATATATTTGTATCACAAAAAAGCACTCGCTGACAGCAGAGGGATTCGCTGTTATTTTTTATTTAAAAGTATTAAAATTTCATTCAAATATTGAATACAATTCACATATAAATGAATAAAAAGGAAATGATTACAACAGATATATGTATAATTGGTGCCGGTCCGGTGGGACTTTTTGCTGTTTTTGAGGCCGGCCTGTTAAAAATGAGATGTCATTTAATTGACGCACTTCCTCAGGTAGGGGGACAGTTATCCGAAATTTATCCTAGAAAACCCATCTACGATATACCTGGATACCCGTCTATTGATGCGCAAGACCTGATTGATAAGCAGATGGAACAAATCGCCCCTTTTGCGCCTACTTTTTCCTTAGGCGAAAGAGTGGAAGGATTGAAAAAACAAGTAGACGGATCTTATCATGTAATCGGTTCGGAAGGAACAATGATCCATTGTCAAGTAGTGGTTATTGCAGGGGGCTTGGGCTGTTTTGAACCCAGAAAGCCAGCTTTGGAAAACTTAGACCGATACGAAGGAAAAAGCGTACATTATATGGTTAAGGATCCGGAAAAGTTTAGAGGTAAAAAAGTAGTCATCGCCGGTGGAGGAGATTCAGCTTTAGACTGGACTTTGCATCTAAGCGAAATATCTTCAGAAGTAACCCTAGTGCACAGAAGCAGAAACTTCAGAGGAGCTCCGGATTCAGCAGAAAAAGTGTATAATCTGGCGAAAGAAGGGAAAATCAACCTTCTGTTAGCCCATAACTTAGTAAGCTTAAATGGGAATGGCACTCTTCAAAGCATTACGATGTCAAATAAAGATAGAGAAACAGTTTCTATAGGCACAGATTATTTAATTCCTCTTTACGGGCTTACCCCAAAATTGGGGCCTATCGCAGATTGGGGATTAAACATTGACAAAAATGCGGTTGAAGTAGATACTTTTGACTACTCTACTAATGTAGAACGTATATACGCCATAGGCGATATAAACACCTATCCGGGCAAATTGAAGCTCATACTTTGCGGATATCATGAAGCTGCACTAATGGCGCAAAGCGCATTCAAATATGTGCATCCTAATGAAAAACTGACGTTCAAATACACCACTGTAAATGGTGTTAATTCATTTTAAGCTAAAGTATGGAAAACAATCTCATTACTATTCATGTAGAGGATAGAGAAGGAGTAACTAAAGAGCTCGAAATACCTACAGATATAAATTTGAGCTTAATGGAAGTATTGAAAGGTTCAGGGTACGAAATATTGGCTACCTGCGGAGGTATAGCTCTTTGCGCTACTTGTCATGTGGAAGTATTGGATGGAGCTGATAACCTTCCCGAACCGGAAGACAATGAACTTGATATGTTAGACACCTTACCGGATGCGGATGATGACAGCAGATTGTCTTGTCAATTAAGGCTTACAGATGAAAATGATGGTTTAAAAATAAGAATACGCGGTAGTTTACAATGATAATGATGAGTTAGAATTAAGAGTAGAATTCACTTACTTTTCATAAAAAATTCAGTATTAATTACTGAATTTTTTAATTTTTCGCAAATAAATTTCAGGTATGACAACAAACAATAAGTGGCATGATTGGAATGACGGAAGCACACCGAAGGTAGTTATCTTAGGAGGCGGATTCGGAGGTGTAGAAGTGGCTCAAAAGCTAAAGAACAAAAATGTAGATATTTTGATGATTGATCGGCAAAATTTCCACACTTTCCAGCCACTCATGTATCAGGTTGCTACGGGGACATTAGCGTCAGACTCCATTTCTTTTCCGATCCGGAAGATGTTTAAATCTCAAGACAACTTTTATTTCCGGATGGCAGAAATACTTTCTATAGACTCAGAGAAAAAGATTGTTCATACCGATATAGCTGATTATCGCTATGACTATTTAGTCATAGCAACCGGAGCAACAACCAATTTTTTTGGGAACGAATTAGTAGAACGCTACTCGCTGCCCATGAAAAATGTGAAAGAAGCATTAAATATCCGGAGCTATGTTTTACAAAATCTGGAAGAAGCTGTTTTAGCCAAACACAAAGATGATCGCAGACGTTATTTAAACTTTGTGATAGTAGGCGGTGGCCCTACAGGAGTAGAGCTTTCAGGAGCTATTGCTGAAATCCAACTCCATATGTTAAAAAAAGATTACCCCGAACTTGACAGACACGAAATGAAAGTCTTTTTGATCGAAGGGCAAGATAAAGTTTTAGGAGCTTTATCCAAAAAATCATCAAAAAATGCTTTACGATACCTGAAAGATTTAAATATCGATGTACGGTTAAATGTACAGGTTACCGACTACGATGGCAATACTATCACTCTATCCGACGGCAAGCAAATTCCTACCAAAACCGTTATTTGGAGTGCAGGTGTAAAAGGTCAGGTACCGGGAGGTTTGGAAAAAAACGCTATCCAACGCGGAAACCGCATCAAAACTGATGAACAGTGCAGGGTTGAACATTATGAAAACACATATGCTATAGGAGATGCAGCCGCTTTTATTACAGAAAAAACTCCCAATGGGCTGCCAGGGGTTGCTCCTGTCGCCCAACAGCAAGGTGCGTATGTAGCCAAACAGATCCTTAAAAACATAGCCGGAAAGAAAGCCACAAAAGCTTTCGAATACATAGATAAAGGCTCCATGGCTACTGTAGGTAGAAACAGAGCTGTAGTAGATATGGGAAAGCTCCATTTCAAAGGCTTCTTCGCTTGGGCAATATGGATGTTCGTACATTTAATTTCTATCTTCGGATTTAGAAATAGAGTAGTGACATTTGTAAACTGGACGATAAAGTTTTTCACGAAAAACAGCGGTATCCGATTGATTATCAATAAATATGAAAGACCAGAACCTTTGAAAAAAAACTCAACAACCGACCTCAATGAATAACAAGTCTATTGCTAAGCAATTTAAATTATACAGCCAATTAATGGAGCTCAATGCTGAAAATCCTTTCAGAATACGAGCGATAAGTAGTGCAGCCTTTAAAATAGATAAACTCCCAGTTTCTGCTTCAAAAGCGACAGTCGAAGAGTTGAGCTCCTATCCGGGAATTGGGAAAAGCACAGCTGAAAGGATCGTTTCAATAATAAAAACAGGCACTTTCAAAGAGTTAGAAGATCTCAAAGACAAAACACCACCTGGCGTTATTGAAATGCTGGATATCAAAGGAGTAGGCCCTAAAAAAATAAAATCTATATGGCAGGATTTGAGAATAGAAAGTATAGGAGAATTGCTGTACGCCTGTAATGAGAACAGGCTAAAAGACGCAAAAGGATTTGGAATAAAAAGCCAAGAGTCTATCAAAAACACTATAGAATTTATGCTCGAAAATAAAGGCTGGTTACTCTATGCGAAAGCAGAAATTATAGCCCAAGAGTTATATAATTTACTGGATAAATCAGTCGCACCCACAGGGAGATTGGAGTATACTGGAGATCTTCGGCGCAAAGCCGAAACATTGTGTTCTATTGATTTTTTGACAAATATACCTTTAGTAAAAATCGAAGAAAGCATTCTCACAAAAAACATTCCCCTTTCCATCACCGAGCAAAGCGAAAAACAAATTCTCGCTCAATATCACGGCTCTATCGATATAAAAATAATTTATTCCTCAGATGAAGACTTCGCACTTAATTGGATATACAGCACGGGAAGCAGTGATCACCTGCAAAAGCTCCCGCCCTCTCTCGCCTCTGCGGAAAGTGAAAAAGAAATCTATAAGAAAATGGGGTTAGCGTATATAGAACCTGAACTACGGGAAGGGCTTAATGAAGTAGTCTTGGCAAAAGAAAACCGTCTCCCTACCTTAATCAAGGTCAGCGATCTAAAAGGGAGTTTGCATAATCATACAACGTATAGCGATGGAGTGCATACAATAGAAGAAATGGCGCTTTACTCTAAAGAAAAGCTTAATTTAGAATATCTCGGTATCTGTGATCACTCCCAGACTGCTGTATATGCGGGGGGCCTAAGCAAACAAGATATAGAACGACAATGGGTAGAAATCGAAGACTTGAATGAGAAGTTAGCTCCCTTTAAAATCTTTAAAGGAATAGAATCAGATATTTTGGCGGATGGCAGTTTGGACTACCCCGATGATATTTTAGCAAAATTTGACTTAGTTGTCGCCTCCGTACATAGCGGATTGAGAATGGATAAGACCCGCGCTACTCAACGCTTGATCAAAGCTATTGAAAATCCGTATACTACGATCTTAGGACACCCTACCAGCCGTTTACTCCTCAGTAGACCGGGATACCCACTTGATTTTAAAAAAATCATAGAAGCATGTGCCGCCAATAATGTCGTTATCGAAATTAACGCAAATCCATTGCGTTTGGATTTAGATTGGCGATGGTATCACTATGCTGTAGAAAAAGGAGTTTTACTTTCTATTAATCCAGATGCCCATAAACAAGAAGGCTTATTAGATGTTCAATACGGCATTTATGTAGCAAGAAAAGGAGGTTTAGAAGCTAAAAACTGCCTCAATGCCATGAATTTGCAGGAAATAGAAACATTTTTACAAAATAAAAAAAGAAATGCCTAAAAATTTTACTTTCTTTTTTTGCCTTGTAGCCTGTTTGATTTTTAGCAACCTATCCTTTGCACAATTATTTAATAAAAAAGAGACTTTTAGCCGGGCAGATTCATTACGTGGGACTCTCTCCCCTTTGCGTACAGCTTATGAAATCGAAAAGTATAACATAGACATCGATATAGACCCGGAACAAAAAAGGATCAGCGGAAGCAATCGGTTCGAAATTATTGCTAAAGAAAATTTCAATCAGATACAGATTGACTTATTTGATAACTTGAATATCGATTCAATAAAATATCAAGATCAAAATTTATCCTTTAGCCGCGAGCATAATGCTGTGTTTATTGATTTTCCTGAAACAATTTTTAAAGGCTCCGAAGATTCATTTATAATTTATTATTCAGGAAATCCCATCATAGCACAACAAGCGCCCTGGGATGGAGGTTTTGTATGGAGGGAAGACAACGATGGGCTTCCATGGATTGCCACTGCATGCCAAGGTTTGGGAGCAAGCTCCTGGTGGCCGACAAAAGACCATCAAAGTGCCAAAGCCAAAGAAGTAATTTTATCTGCTACAGTCCCAAAAGGGGTAATGAATGTATCGAACGGACGATTAATAGAAGAAACCCAACTACCGAACGGGAAATCAAAATCTACCTGGAAAGTAACCTACCCCATCAACAACTACAATATCGCTCTCAATATCGCTAATTACATGCATAGACGAGATAATTACGAGGGGGAGTCAGGTATCTTAGATATAGATTATTTTGTGCTGATACAAAACAAAGATAAATTATCCCATCTAAAAAAGAATGCGAAGCAAACCTTAGAAGCTTTTGAATACTGGTTTGGGCCCTACCCCTTTTACAATGATGGATATAAATTAGTAGAAACCCCTCATCTCGGTATGGAGCATCAAAGTGCTATAGCTTACGGAAATCAATTTCAAAATGGGTACCTCGGTAAAGATAGATCAGACACAGGATGGGGCATGAAGTGGGATTTTATCATTGTACATGAATCAGGGCATGAATGGTTTGGCAACAACATAACGGCTAAAGATATAGCAGATATGTGGATTCATGAGGCCTTTACGACTTACTCTGAATCACTATTCGTCGATTATTTTTACGGCAAAGAAGCTGGGCAGGAATACATCTACGGAACGAGAAAGAATATCCTTAACGACAAGCCCATTCAAGGCCCTTATGGGGTCAATACTGAAGGTTCGGGAGACATGTATATTAAAGGAAGTGTGATGCTCAATCAACTTAGAACTTTATTGGAAGACGATCAAAATTGGCGTAACTTACTGAGAAATCTTAACAAAGATTTCCGCTATTCGACTGTAGATTATGAAGATATAGTACAATATATAATTGATTATACTGGCTTAAATTTACGCCCCTTTTTTGAACAGTATATCAAAACCGCAGAAATCCCTACTTTAGAGATCCGAAAAGATCAAAATGGGAGTCTGAAAGGAAGATGGAAATCGTCCATAAAGAACTTTGCTATGCCTATACATCTGGGTAAGAATGAAGACACACTCAAGCTCGTATGGCTTACCGATAGTTTTCAGGAAATAAAAATAGCGGGGTTAAACAAAACAAATCTCAAAATAGATGAAAAAAACTACTATATACAAGTAGATATTTCATAATTTCATCAGAAATATTTTGCTGAAAAGAAAAACTATTATATATTTGCCGAGTCTCGGAGGAATTTTCTAGATCGGGATACTAATCAATACCTTGGGAAAAACAGGTCTTGATTTATAAAGAAGTGGTAAGAGACAGGCTCGATGACCCACTGGCAACCAGCAAAATATTGAAAAGGTGCCAATTCCTGTTCGGAGCAAAATCCGGAACATATAAATGTTAAAAAAGACTATGAATTCATCACAGTTTAAATATGCACAATCTACTTTAACAATACCGAAAAGCTGTTGTTGCAACTTCCTTTTGATGTGCATCATGCGAATGCTGTAGCCGTCTTTGATAATGCCGTAATTGTAACTCCATGCAGTTATCCGTTATCAAAAGTACCATGACGGCCAAAATTTTGTATGGAGTTTCTCTTTTTCATAAAATATAATTCTATTAAATTTCAAATAAAATGTCAGAAAAAAAACAACACTTCGAAACTTTACAGGTACATGCCGGTTTAGAACCAGATCCCACTACAGGCTCCCGCGCTTTACCTATCCATCAAACAACTTCTTTCGTCTTTAAAAATGCGAAACATGGAGCTGATCTTTTTGCGCTCAAAGAGTTTGGAAATATATACACTCGAATTATGAATCCGACTACGGACGTTTTCGAAAAAAGAATAGCTGCTTTAGAAGGAGGAGTTGCAGCCGTAGCAGTTTCTTCAGGTATGGCCGCTCAATTTTTGGCTATCACCAATATTGTGGAAAGTGGTGAAAACTTCATTTCAGGAGCAGATTTATACGGCGGTACGTATAATCAATTTGCCGTTTCTTTTAAAAGATTAGGGATTGAAGCAAGATTGGCGGAAAATTCAGATCCAGAAAAAATAGAGTCTTTAATTGATGACAAGACAAAAGCTATTTATTTGGAAACTATAGGGAATCCCAGCTATAATATTCCCGATTTTGAAAAAATAGCAGAAATATCAAAAAAATACGACTTACCTGTTATTGTGGATAATACTTTTGGCGCAGGAGGTTATTTATTTAAACCACTTGAGCATGGAGCGCATGTTGTTGTGGAGTCAGCTACCAAATGGATAGGCGGGCACGGCACAAGCATAGGCGGCGTAATAATCGATGGAGGAAATTACAACTGGGGAAATGGTAAATTTAAGCAATTTTCCGAACCTTCAGAAGGTTATCACGGTTTAATATTCTCAGATGTTTTCGGTGTTGACGGCCCTTTTGGCAATATTCAGTTTGCTATCCGTGCCCGCGTAGAAGGGCTTCGTG
The DNA here is from genome assembly GCA_021794195.1 of Bacteroidota bacterium. Taxonomy (GTDB): domain Bacteria; phylum Bacteroidota; class Bacteroidia; order Sphingobacteriales; family Sphingobacteriaceae; genus Sphingobacterium. The sequence goes on along the minus strand of JAJYRG010000018.1, from coordinate 3,781 downwards.
ATTTTGGTCCGGCCATCTCCCCTTTCAACTCATTTTTATTGGCACAAGGGTTAGAAACATTGTCTTTACGGGTACAAAAGCATGTGGATAATGCATTGGAAATTGCAAAGTGGTTAGAAAATCACCCACAAGTAGAGAGTGTCAATTATCCGGGATTAGAAAACTCCCCGCACCATAAAAACGCTAAGAAATATTTGAAAAATGGATATGGCAGTGTGCTTTCTTTCTTCATTAAAGGCGAAGCAGATAAAGCCGATCAGTTTATTGATTCTCTTGAACTTATCAGCCACTTGGCCAATGTAGGAGATGCGAAAACATTAATCATTCACCCTGCTTCTACTACCCATCAACAATTAAGTATAGAAAGTCAGGAAAAAGCCGGGGTTTTTGTCGGGCAATTAAGGATTGCCGTGGGAATTGAACACCCGGACGATATAAAAGCAGATTTACAACAAGCTTTTGACAAAATAAAATAGCAAATAAAAAATAGATTTTTATTTTTTATACTGAATAAAATACGAAAAACACATTTATTTTCAGTATAATCCCCGTATATTCCACTGCTTCTTTGAGCAGCAGTGGAAATTCAAATTTCATCATATTTTTTTAAAACAATTTTAAGCATAAAAACAAAAACAACATATGGGCAAAAAACTTGTGATAGGAATGTTTGGCTTTGGAGTCGTAGGACAAGGTTTATATGATATCATAAAGACAAAAAACCTAAATCTCGAGATTAAAAAATTTGTTATCAAAAATCCGGCTAAAAAACGTTCTTTACCTTCAGATTTATTTACGACAGAAGAGGACGAAATCCTCAATGATTCGGAAATCAATACAGTAGTCGAGCTCATAGACGATGCAGATGCTGCATTCCGTATTGTAAAAAAAGCCCTGCGGGCAGGAAAAAATGTAGTGTCTGCCAACAAAAAAATGGTTGCACAAAACTTATCCGAACTCATTAAAATACAAGAAGAAACCGGCACTTCTTTTCTGTACGAAGGGGCTGTGTGTGGAAGTATTCCCATCATTCGAAATTTAGAAGAGTATTACGACAACGAATTGCTGCACTCAGTAAGTGGAGTTTTCAACGGTTCTTCCAATTATATTCTTTCTAAGATGTATAATGAGAATCAAGGCTATGAAGAGGCGCTGACTAAAGCACAGGAATTAGGCTTTGCTGAAACCGATCCAACTTTAGATGTGGGCGCTTTTGACCCGAAGTTCAAACTTGCTATTGTAGCCGCTCATGCTTATGGTATTTATATAGACCCGGATGATATTTTAAATTTAGGAATAGACAAACTGGACAGCAAAGACATCATCTTTGCGAAAGAAAAGGATTTAAAAATAAAACTCCTGCCTTATGCCAAAGAATTAGAAAATGGAAAGGTTGTGTTATATGTACTACCCAGATTCATTGACAATCAGCATATTTTGTTTAATGTAGAAAATGAAAACAATGGAGTTTTGGTAAAAGCTGCCTTTGCCGATGAGCAATTTTTCTATGGAAAGGGAGCAGGCGGCCATCCCACTGGATCTGCTGTATTATCTGACATTACAGCTCTGCGCCATGGATATAAATACGAATATAAAAAACATATAAACGATCGGGAAGCGACATATACTGCCGAATACACTTTAAAAGTATATTTACGCTACGAAGACGAAACCTTATTCGATAAAGTCAAATTTGACAATATCTCAGAACGCTATAGTTCAAAGGATTTTAAATATGTGATTGGCGAAGTTAAGTTAAAAGAGATTATAAAAAACCGTGCAGAAATACATCAAGACGGCATCTTTCTGGCCGAGATGAATTAGCAGCCTCTAAAAACATTCTTAAAAAAGCATCTTTTGTCATTTTGATATAACGAAAGATGCTTTTTTTTATGAAATAGCTTAATATCTTTGTAAAAAACAAAAAATATGATACAATCGAAGCAAAAACGCACTTATTTACCTGAGAACCTGAAAATAAGCTGGGAAAATTTAAAACCTATTTTTGAAGATTTGCTTCAAAAAGATATACGTTCCGTAGAAGACTTAGAAAGATGGCTGAAACAAAGAAGCGAATTAGAAGCTGTCCTGCAAGAGGACTACGCTTGGCGGTATATTCATATGACCCGACATACGGCCAACGAAGATTACAAAAATGCATTTGAATATTTCACCGTAGAAATTGAACCCAAACTTTCAGATTATGATAATAAACTAGATAAAAAATTTATCGCTTGCCCGTTTCTTCAAGAATTGGATCCAAAGAAATATACAGTCTACATAAAGCGGGTAAAACAATCTTTAGATATTTTCCGTAACAAAAACATTCCTTTATTCACTCAGATACAGCTAAAGCAGCAAGAATACCAAAGCATAGTCGGGGGATTAAGTATAACACATCAAGGTAAAGAACTCACAATGCAACAAGCTGCGGCCTTATTAGAAGGAACAGATCGGACAGAAAGAAAGGAGGTCTGGGAAAAGATGAATCAGAGCCGGCTCTCGCACAAAGATGCTTTGGATGATATTTTCGATGAGTTAGTAAAGCTTCGCCATCAAGTGGCTCTCAATGCTGGCTTCGACAATTTTAGAGACTACATGTTCGCCGCTTTAGCACGATTTGATTACGACGTGAAAGATTGTGAAAATTTTCATAATGCTATAGCAAAAGAAGCAGTTCCCCTACTCCAAAAGCTTGCTGCAAAGAGACAAAAGGAATTAGGCTACAAGGTGCTCAAACCCTGGGATATGGCTGTAGATCCCAAAGGCCGAAAACCTTTAAAACCATTTGACAGCGGAGAAGAACTTATTGATAGAAGTCAACGTATATTCGAAAAGTTAGATCCTTATTTTTCAAAATGTATACAGTTCATGAAAGAGAATGATCTTTTTGATGTAGAAAGCCGAAAGAATAAAGCTCCGGGGGGCTACAATTATCCTTTGGCAGAAACCGGGGCTCCCTTTATTTTTATGAATTCGGCTAATACCCTCCAAGATCTGACGACTATGATACACGAAGGCGGCCATGCTGTACATACTTTTCTCAATAGCGATCTAGAAATAAACGGATTCAAAGATTTGCCCAGTGAGGTTGCCGAACTTGCAAGTATGTCTATGGAATTGCTCTCTGTTAAATATTGGGATGAATTTTTTAAAGAGAAGGAGGAACTCAATAGAGCTTTGTTCGAACAAATTTCAGGCGCAGCTTCTACCCTGCCCTGGGTAGCCCTTGTGGATAAATTTCAACATTGGATATACACACACCCTCATCACAATAGAAAAGAAAGATCGGAAAAATGGGTAGAGTTTTTCAATGAATTTGGAAAGAATTTTTGCGACTGGAAGGGGCAGGAAGAAGCCATGGCATACTTATGGCACAGACAGCTCCATATATTTGAAGTGCCTTTTTATTACATAGAATATGCTATCGCACAATTGGGTGCAATCGCTATCTGGAAAAACTTTGTAGAGGATCCAAAGAAAACCCTAAAGCATTATACCCATGCTCTTCAGTTAGGATATACAAGGCCTATCCCCGAAATATACAAAACGGCAGGGATTGAATTTAATTTCAAACAAGATTATATTCATAATTTAATAAACTTTCTATCCAAAGAATTAGACTCTTTATCAGAAAGACCCTAACCTGAAAATATTTTGGTAAAGAATAGCCTTTAAAGAAAATACTTCTTTAAAAGTCTTAGGTATAACATTCATAAGCCAAACGCTTCTCTAAATCAAAGAGAAGGTTTGGCTTATCTATTCATGGAAAACAGGTTTG